>CAZJUC010000116.1:0-9939 GCA_964549065.1 uncultured Ilumatobacteraceae bacterium | reverse complement strand
CGGGCTCGTCGACGGCGCGGTCGCGACACTCGGAGAAGTCGCTGGCCAGGTGGTAGAGCTCCCACGGCTCGGCGTCGTAGTCGGCGCCCGCAGTGTGCTTGCACACCGCCTTCCACTCGCCGGACACGAGCGCCCGACTGCCTCCCATCTCGAAGTACTGGAGTTGGTTGGTCGCCGGCGCTGACGCGTCGTCGAGTGCCCCGGCGAACGAGTGCCCGGTGACGGGCAACTGCTCGACGCCTCGGTACACGTCCGGCGCAGTGACACCCACGAGTTCGTAGATCGTCGGCGCGATGTCGGCGACGAACGTGAACTGACCACGATGGGCGCCTGCAGCCTCACCAGAGATCCGTTCGGGCCAGTGCACGACCATCGGCACGTGGACGCCACCTTCGTGGGTGTTCTGCTTGTACCACTTGAACGGGGTGTTGCCGCACTGCGCCCAGCCCCACGGGTAGTTGGTGTGGCTGTGAGGACCGCCGATGTCGTCGATGCGCTCGACCGCTTCGTCGGGCGTCTCGAAGATCCCGTTGAAGAACTTCATCTCGTGCATCACGCCGAACGGCCCGCCCTCCTGCGAGGCACCGTTGTCGGCGAGCACCACGAGCACGGTGTTGTCGAGTTGCCCCAGGCGCCGGAGGCCGTCGACCAGCCGACCGATCTGCACGTCGGTGTGGTCGAGGAACGCCGCGAATGCCTCCTGCAGTCGACACGCCAAACGCTGCTGGTTCTCGGGCAGGTCGTCCCACGCGTCGACGCCGGGATTGCGTGGCGCGAGTTCGGTGCCCTCGGGGATCACGCCGAGTTCGAGTTGCCGCTCGAACCAGCGTTGTCGCACGACGTCCCAGCCCTCGTCGAACTTCCCCCGGTACTTCGCCATGTACTCGGGCGGCGCCTGATGTGGCGCGTGCGTGGCGCCGAACGCGAGGTAGGTGAAGAAGGGGCGGTCGGGCCGCACACCGACACTGTCGGAGATCATCCGCAACGCCTGGTCGACGAGGTCCTCCGAGAGGTGATAGCCCTCGTCGGGTCCCGCCGGCGGTGTGATCGGATGGTTGTCCGCGACCAGCTCGGGATGGAACTGGTCGGTCTCGCCCTCCATGAACCCGTAGAACCGATCGAAGCCGCGACCGAGCGGCCACTGGTCGAAGGGACCGGCCGCCGAGCACTGTTCCATCGGTGCGAGGTGCCACTTGCCGACGGCGAACGTGGCGTAGCCGGCGCCACCGAGCACTTCGGCCATGGTGGCTGCGTGGTTCGAGATGTGGCCGAGCATGTTGGGGAACCCGGTACGGAAGTTCGACACAGCGCGCATCCCGACCGCGTGCTGAGACCGGCCCGTCAGGAGCGACGCGCGTGTCGGCGAGCACAGCGGCGTCACGTGGAAGTTGGTGAACTGCAGGCCGCCAGCGGCGAGCGCGTCGACGTTCGGGGTGTCGATGTCGGAGCCGTAGCACCCGAACTGGGCGAAGCCGGTGTCGTCGAGCAGCACGACCACCACGTTCGGTGCGTCGTCACCGGGGTGCGGCGGTTCGTCGTAGAACGGCGTCGACTCGGCGACGGTGCGCCCGATCGTGCCTTCGAAGCGTGACGGTCGGGTCATGTGGTCCCCTCGGGTTGCCGGTCGCGGAGTTGCCAGTCGTCCACCAGCGCCGCGACGCCGCACGTCCAACTCCGGGTGATCTGTGTCCGTGAGCGGGCGTGGGTGCGACGCATCACGTTCCACGCCTCCAGCGACGTGAGCGCGTCGATCACGGCAGCCAACTCGCAGACGCGGGTCGGCGATGCGCCAGCGGTCTCCGGGCGGAACGTGTCGCGCACCTGCGCGGCGAGCGTCGCCTTGGTCTCGGTCGAGGCCTCCAGCAGCGCACGGTGTTCGAGCGCCCGCAGCCGCCCGAGCGCCATCATCGCGCCCGCCTGTTCGTACAAGTCGAGCCGCATCGCTACGAGTTCGGCGATTCGCGCCGCACGCGTCCCGTCGCCGACGGCTGCCATCAGCGGCGCGAATCGGTCGCGGAAGCGCTGGTAGGTCTGGTACTGCAGATCGTCGAGGCCGTCGAAGTACCGGAAGATCGACGCCACCGACACCTCGGAGCGGTCCGCGATCATCTCTGCCGTCAGCGGGACCTTGCCCTCCTCGGCGAGCTCGAACACGGCGTCGATCACCACCGTGCGCCCGCGTTCGCGACGCGCCCGACGTCCATCGATCGGACTCGTCGTCTCCCCCACGACGACCACAGTAACTATTGCGAGTCAGATTCGCAATAGGCAACCAGACCCGGCAAGGCGATGAGCGAAACCCCCGTATCCGGGGGTTTCGCTCATCGCTACGCGGGGTTCAGCGGCGGAACCAGCTGGAACGTCCACCCGCGGATGCTGCAGCGGCATCACACTGGCAGCGGTCCGACGGCGCAACATGGCCGAGCACCTGCTCGACATGAGCTCCGCAGCCGGCCCAGCCCGGCTTGTCGCATTTCCTGCAGGTCGTCTGTCTACACATACCCCACAGGGTATCAGGAGATCGAACTGCACCCACTCGCTGTCACGACTGCACGGACGCTCAGACCAACACGAAGGTGACGCCGCCGATCTCGTTTCGCTCGCCGACCCGCGCACGGTCGGCGGCGACGAGCTCGACCCCGTCGAGGCCATCACCACGCGCTCCCGCCTGCACGAACCGGACGTCGTGGTCGAGCCCGAGCTGCGTCCATCGTGCTCGCATCGCGTCGGGGTCGCCCGCCGACACGACGGCGCCGTCGATTGCGGTCACTGCCGCATCCGCCGACAGCTCGTCGGATCGGTCCTGCCAGTCGGGCCCACCCCACCGCCACGCTCCCGTCGGTACCGGCTCGTCGATCGACACCAGCGTGCCACCGACGTCACGAGGATGCAGATGGCGGCCGCGGATGTCGGGCAGGTCGCCCGCCCACACGACTCGGACATCGTTCGCCGCCAGGAGCTGCATGCGCTCGTCGAGATCGTCGACCTCGAAGATCGCCATGTAGCCGCCGGCGCCGCCCCGCTTGTCGAGCAGTCGCTGCACCGTGGTGTCATCGCGAGTCGGCGACAGCACCTCGATGAACTGATCCCCGACCAGCACGAGTGCGTTGCGGAGACCGAATTCGCCCACGCCGGGGTCGTGGAAGCACACCTGCAGCCCGAACGTCTCGCAGAGTTCGTCGACCACCGGGTCGAGATCGGGTGCGATCATCGCCACCTGGCGGAGACGGATCATGATGCTCCCTGCAGGAAGTCGATCATGGCGGGGAATGCCGTTCGGTCCTGGACCATGAAGATGTGCCCTCCTTCGAAGACCTGCAGTTTCGCATTCGGGATGCGGTCGGCCAACAGTTCGGAGTTCTCCAACGGTGCGATGTCGTCGTAGCGGCCGGCGCACACCAGCGTCGGCTGGGTGATCGACGCCAGGTCGTGGACGACGTCGTGGCCGGCTCGGGCAGCGAGCTGGCGGCCGAGCCCCACGAGCTGCTCGGGGTCGGGCGTGGCGGAGGCCGCTGCAACCATCTGGTCGTAGAAACCGCCCAGGCCGGGGATCGGCTCGTCTGCCTCCGGGTCCCATCGCCGGTCGGTGAGTCGCATCCTCGTGGCGAAGGCGTCATCGGGGTCGAGGCCGCCCAGTTCGTGGAGCGGATACGACGGCGCCACGCCGCCAGGAGACGTACAGCACAGCACCAAACGGTCGACCACGTCGGGATGACGCACCGCGAGGTTCAGCGCCACCATCCCACCGAAGCTCGTGCCGAGTACGTGGCAGCTCGCCCAACCCATCGAGTGGATCAGTGCCGCGGCGTCGTCGGCGTAGTCGGCCATCGTGTACTCGGCCTCGGGCTTCGAGGTCCGGCCGAGACCGCGCTGGTCGTAGTGCAACGTCTCGAACGCCTTGTTGAGCGGCAGCACCGCAGCCGGCGACCGGCGCAGGTCGTTGCCGCTGCCGCTGATGTTCAGCAGCGGCGGCCCGTCACCGTGGAACTCGAAGTAGATCTCGATCCCGTTGACGGCGGCGAACGGCATCGTCCGATCCTCCCGCAACCTCGCAGTGAACAGCGAATCCGGCAGATCCGGTGCATTCGCTCATCGCCGAGGCTTCTACGCTCGTGCGATGCCACTGCACCACGTTGCCTACGCCACCCGGGACGTCGATGCGACGACCCACTTCTACGAGGACCTGATGGGGTTCCCGCTGATCCACACCGAGGTGCAGGCGCTCGGCGAGAGCTGGATCCGCCACGTCTTCTACGAGATCACGGCCGACACGCCCGCCGCCCACGGTCAGACCGAGTGCATCGCGTTCTTCCAGTTCGACCAGGTCGGCGAACAACCCGGCTGGACCACCGACGTCTCCGACGGCGTCGGGCTGCCCTTCTGGGTCAACCACTGCGCGTTCCGCGCCAGCGCCGAACAGCAGGAGGCCGTGCGGGCCCGGATGACCGCCGACGGCATCGAACCGGCGATGGAGCAGGACCACGGCTGGTGCCATTCGCTGTACTACCTCGACCCGAACGGCATCATGGTCGAGCTGTGCCGGGACACCCCCGGCTTCGAACCGGATCCGAGCGATGCGCACCGCCTCCTCGGAGTCGATCCGCTGGTCGAAGCCGCTTCCTCGGAGGCCTGACATGCCCCGTCTCGCGCAGGTCTCCAAGGACGACGCCCACCCCGTCGCCCAGGCCGTCTACAGCATGATCTTCGGTGACCGCGACCCGGTCGCCGAACCCGGCACGGCATCGGGAACGCCGGGCAACTGGTGGACCGTGTTCGCCTTGGTGCCCGACGCGTTCGACCACACCACCGCCGGGTTCCAGTTCTACCGCGACCCCGGTCGTCACATCAGTGCGCGACTCCGCGAACTCGGCCAGACCCGTGCCGGGTTCACCGTCGGCAGCCAGTTCGTGTTCAGCCAGCACTGCAAGGCCATGCGTGATGTCGGCTTCACCGACGAGCAGGTGGACGCGATCCCCGCGTGGTCGGTGGCCGACTGCTGGAGCCCCGACGAGCGCGCGGTGCTCGCCTACACCGACTGCCTCGTGCTCCAGCACGGGCGCGTGCCCGACTCGCTGTTCGCCGAGTTGCAGAAGCTCCTGTCCGACGAGGAGATCCTCGAGTTCACCTACATCACGTGCACCTACGCCATGCACGCCACGATGAGCCGTGCGCTGCGGCTCGAGTACGACGACACCGACGATCCGGTCGTCGAGGTCGCCGACCCGTCCGGGCGGTTCTCGGGGCTCGACGTGATGGCCGTCGTCGACGACGCACCGACGGCCCCCGACGCAGGAACAGACGTCGCGACCCCGCATCCGAGTCTCGAAGACGTCGACGGCGGCTGACGTACACCCGCCGATGCTCGCTGCCCTGGGCGACCTGGTCGAGGACGTGATCGTGCGTCTCGACGGACCGGTCAACATCGCGTCCGACACGCATGCCGCGATCTCGCGCCGACGTGGCGGAAGCGCCGCCAACGTGACCGCGCGGGCTGTCGAACTCGGACACCCGGCGCGTCTGCTCGGCCAGGTCGGCTCCGATGCGATCGGTACGGCCCTGATCGCAGAACTTCACGACGACGGCGTCGACGCGTCGATGGTCCGGCGCGGCGGATCGACCGGCACGATCGTGGCGCTCGTCGACCAGCTCGGTGAGCGCTCGATGCTCACCGATCGACGTGCCTGCCTCGATCTCGCCGACCCCGACCCGTCGTGGCTCGACGAGGTCGACACGTTGCACGTGCCGTTCTACTCGCTCGCGACCGGACCGATCGCAGCGACCACGTCAACCGTGATCGGGTGGGCCCACGAACGTTCGGTGGCCGTGTCGGTCGACGTGTCGTCGACGGCGATCATGTACGAGGTGGGTCTCGACGAGGTGGTCCGCAGGCTGGTCGAGGCAGCGCCGACGGTGGTGTTGGCGAACGCCGACGAGGCCGCCGCGCTGAGCATCGACGGACCGTTCGTCGGAGCGCTCGCCGTGGTCAAACGCGGGCCCCGGTCGGCACTCGTCCACCTGCTCGACGGCTCAACCGTCGAGGTCGACGCGATCTCCATACCGGGTGTCAACGACACCACGGGCGCCGGCGATGCGTTCGCAGCGGGGTTCCTCACTTCGCCGAACTGGACCGACGACCCGGTGGCCGCCTGCCAGGCCGGCCACGAAGCGGCTGCCGGCTTGCTCAGAACCCGAGCAGGGCGGTGAGATCGAAGGCGTCGGTCGGGATCTCGATGTCGAGCGGCTGGTCGCTGGTGGTCATGTCGAGCTGCATCCCGATCGTCTGACCGGCGATCTCGGTGTCGAAGGCCACCCGACGCAGATCGTTGTCGGCGGTGACCCAGACGTCGTAGACGATGGTGTCGGGCACGTCGATCTCCGGAACGTCGAGATCACCCAGTGCCTCGTCGAGGTCGGCCTGGGGCACCGCGGCGATCGCCGCAGCGATGTCGACGGTGACCTCGTAGCGCTGCACCTCCACGCCGTCGATCGTCTCGGTCCCGACAGCGACAGCGCTGTCGGTGTCGAGCAGCGACTCGGCGATGTCGGACGGGTCGAAGCCGAGTTCGCCCTGCAGTTCGTCGAGCGACTGGCCGTTCTCGTCCGCCAGTACGGCGAGATCGACCGACACCCAGCCGGTCCCGTCGGGCAGGAACCCGGCGAGCGCTCCCGCGTCGAGGTAGACGACATCGGTGGAGCCGTCGAACAGCACGGTCATCTCGCTGTCGCCGATCGGCACCGGCATGTCGCCGAGAGCGAGCAGGGAGCCGAAGTCGGTGGTGACCGACAGGAGGTCGGACTCGTTGTCGACGGCGCCGGACACCGTCACCTCGGCGGCGTCGCCGGCCGAGACGGAGAGATCGAATTCGACCGTGCGGGCATTCACCGTGCTCTCGGCAGCGGCGATTAGTGAGTAAGGCTCGGCGACACCATCGTCGTTTGCTCCCCCGGTGAGCGTGACGAACGCGCCGACACCCAGTGCCACGACGCCGACGACTGCGGCAGCGAGAGCGAACGGTCGGCGACGGCCACCGTTCGGCGAGGTCGTGGCCGGGACGGGTTCGATCGTCGGCATCGAAGCGGTGGGCGATCCGGTGACCGGGGGGCCGGTCGGCGGGGCGAACGTGGAGGTCATGACGTCAAGGCTACGACCTGCTCCGAGGCCCGTCACGTCACGGTCGTATCAAGACTGCACCCCGGCGGATCGCCGCCGGTACGGTCGACGCATGGCCGTTCAACACGTCGACGTCCTCGTGATCGGCGCCGGGATCTCCGGCATCGGAGCCGCCCATCACCTGCAGGTCGAGTCACCGGACCGCACCTATCTGATCCTCGAGGGTCGCGCCGACATCGGCGGCACGTGGGACCTGTTCCGCTACCCGGGCATCCGCTCCGACAGCGACATGCACACGCTCGGTTTCGAGTTCAAGCCATGGAACGACCAGCAGGCGATCGCCGACGGCCCTTCGATCATGGCGTACCTGCGTGAGACCGTCGCCGAGTCCGGCATCGACCGTCACATCCGCTTCGGACACCTGGTGCGTCGCGCCGAGTGGTCGAGCGATACCGCCACGTGGACCGTCGAGGTCGATCTCGTCGGTGGAGGCGACGCGACCTACACGTGCAACTACCTCTCGATGTGCTCGGGCTACTACTCGTACCGGGGGGGCTACACCCCCGAGTTCGTGGGCCACGAGCGGTTCCGTGGCCAGATCGTGCACCCGCAGGCCTGGCCGGAGGATCTGGACTATGCCGACAAGCGCGTCGTCGTGATCGGCTCCGGAGCGACGGCCATGACGCTGGTGCCGGCGATGGCGTCCACGGCCGCACACGTCACGATGCTCCAACGCTCGCCGACCTACGTGGCGGCCGGTCCGGACGTCGACGTGATCGCCAACGGCTTGCGCAAGGCGCTGCCCGACAAGCTCGCCTACGAGATCACCCGGAAGAAGAACACGACGTTGCAGCAGCTGATGTACAAGCGGATGCGCAAGAACCCCGAGAAGGCCAAGGCATTCCTGGTCGAACGGGTCGGCAAGGCACTCGGCCCCGACTACGACGTCGACCAACACTTCACGCCCGCGTACGCGCCGTGGGACCAACGGTTGTGTCTCGTCCCGAACGGCGACCTGTTCGAGGCGATCAAGGATGGTTCGGCCTCGGTGGTCACCGACCACGTCGACACGTTCGACGAGACCGGCATCACCCTGCGATCCGGCGAGCACCTCGACGCCGACATCATCATCACGGCGACCGGGCTCAACATGGTGACGCTCGGCGAGGTCGACTTCGTCGTCGACGGCGAGCCGGTCGACTTCTCCGAGACGATCGCCTACAAGGGCTTCGCCTATTCCGACGTGCCGAACCTGGCCTCGACGTTCGGGTACGTCAACGCGTCATGGACGCTGCGCGCCGATCTGATCGCCCACTACGTGTGCCGTCTGCTCAACCACATGGACGAGACCGACACGGAGATCTGTACACCGCGTCTGCGGGCCTCCGACGCCACGATGGAGGTGCGGCCCATGCTGGACCACCTCACGTCCGGTTACGTCCGGCGCGCCGCCGAGCGCTACCCGAAGCAGGGCGACCGCGAACCGTGGATCAACCCGCAGGACTACGCCAAGGACAAGAAGTTGTTCCGCAAGGCCCCCGTCGACGACGGCGTCATGCGCTTCACCCGATCACGCCAGGGGTCAGACCCCAGGCGTGATCGTCACCAGTCGGTGGGGCGGTAGTCCTTGAGGAACCGACCCCACACGTGGGTGCCGGTGTTGACCCCGTCGATGATCGGGTCGACGATGCGGGCGGCGCCGTCGACGATGTCGAGCGGCGGATGGAACCGGTGCTCGGCCTGCTTCTGCTCGGCGATCGCCGCAGGATCCTCGTCGCTCACCCAGCCGGTGTCGACGCTGTTCATGTTGATTCCCGACGCCTGGTAGTCGGTCGCCGAGGTGCGCGTCATCATGTTCAGCGCCGCCTTCGCCATGTTCGTGTGCGGGTGACGGGTCGTCTTGCGCAGACGGTAGAACTGCCCTTCCACTGCCGACACGTTGACGACGTGTTTGTGACCTCCCGGCGTGGCCTCCATCAGCGGCTTGAGTCGGGCGTTCAACACGAACGGCGCCACGGCGTTGACCAACTGGGTCTCGAGCAACTCGACCGTCGACACCTCGTGCAACAGCAGCCGCCACGAGTTGCGCTCGCGGAGATCGACCTGCTGGAGATCCTGGTCGAGGCGCCCCTCCGGGAACAGCGCCGACTGCGCTGCGAGTTCGTCGGGCAGCAGCGGCGTCTGCGACAGCGCCGCTGCCCGGGCGAGCCCGGCGAGCGGACCAGCGGCCTGCGTCACCGGCGCCTCCTCGGTCGTCGCAGCGTCGAGCCGTCGATCGTCACCGGGCAACAGGCGGTAACCCCGAAGCCCCTCGTAGGCACCGACGAGCCGCAGCACTTCCGGCGACAGCGCGTCGAGTGCGGCCTCTTCGCTCGCCATCATGTGGCGATAGAAGTCCGGCGGCCGTCGCACGGTCTGGCAGGCGTTGTTGACGATGAAATCGAGCCGATCGCGCGTCGTCATCACGTGATGGGCGAACGCCTCGACGCTCGGTGTGTGGCGCAGGTCGAGACCGAACACCTCGAGCCGCTCGCCCCACTCGGCGAAGTCGGGTTCGGCTGCGTACCGGGCTGCCGCGTCACGGGGGAAACGGGTGACGACGATCAACGAGGCGCCGCAACGCAGCAGCTTGATCCCAGCCTGGTAACCGATCTTGACCCGGCCGCCGGTGAGCAGCGCCACGCTGCCGGACAGGTCGGCGAGCTCCCCACGTTTCGCGAAGTTGAACTCCGCGCACTCCGGGCAGAGTTGGTCGTAGAAGTGGTGGATCTCGCGATACTTCGTCTTGCAGACGTAGCAGTGCTGCTCCTCCACGGTCTCGCGGTCCC
>CAZJUC010000115.1:0-9966 GCA_964549065.1 uncultured Ilumatobacteraceae bacterium | reverse complement strand
ATCGACCCACCGCATAATCTCGTCGCTCCTCCGCCGGCCAGCAGTCTCGGCGATGTCACGAGAGCATCGGGTGCACGAGACTCCCGGGCCGGAATGGCGTGAACCAGGCTGATGGGTGGAGCGCGTGGACTCCGAGTTGCGATCCTTCGTCGGTGGTGGGGTCGTCGATTCCGTCGAAGGCCAGGTCGAAGAGGTACTCGTGGTCAAAGTCATTGAACAACCGGTCCCGCAGATCGGCAAAAGCATCCGTTGACTCGTTCGTCTCCTCCTCCAAGCACGTTTCGGAGTGCTCGAGGACTGCTCGCAAGACCAACTCCTCGCCGCGGCATCGAGGTGGTTCCCATTGGTCCTGAAGACGTCCGACAACGACCGTCAAGCACACGTACAGACGCCGCAGCATCGCGAAGTCGTAGAAGTCGGTGTAGCGACTCGGCAGGAACTGGCCGCTGAACAGCCTCGTCCGCTTCGGCTTCGTCTCGTCGTGGAGTTCGACGAGTTCGCTGAGCAGGAAGTCGTCCAGTTGCTCCACGGCGTTCGATAGTGCCTCACGCTCAGCCGACGACAACCTGCGCGATATCGACCCAACGAAGTCCATGGGCGCCAGTGTCGCGCTCCGGTTGTCGCAGCGTGCCAAGCCCCGACACGCGGGGGCGCCGAGCCGGCCGCGGTGACGGGCTACGGGACGATCTGGAATGCTGCACGTGGGGCTGGGCCGCACCACGCTGAAATGGCGACTCACGTCAGCGATGGCGAACACAGGTTTGTCCCATATTCTGTCCCATATATGGGACAACACTGATCAACACGCAACAACACGGCCCGAACGAAAGCCCTGGTCAGGCGGCTCTGAGCGGACCCATCGAACTCGAATGGACGGTTCGGAACCGTTTCCTAAACCGTGTGTCGCAGGTTCGATCCCTGCCAGGGGCGCTGGAAATCACCAGTAGATCGTTTGCAGTTTCCAACGATTGACCCGGAATCACCGTTTGGGCGGCATTTGGGTAGCAGAATTCGCCCCGATTGCTCCAGGGGCCGCGGGGATGAGTATCCAAAGTCGCCCGTTGACATTGCTATCGAAGTGGCTACTCTAATGGAATGAAAGTAGCCACTTCGAGGTCGGAGGTCGGGATCCGCGACCTCAAGAATGGTCTCAGCAAGTACATCGATCGCGTGGAGGCCGGCGAAGAGGTGATCGTCACGGATCGGGGTCGCCCGGTCGCCAAACTCTCTCCACTCGACGCACCAGACGACCGCCTCGCTGACCTTGTTGCCGCTGGTGTGGTTCGACCACCAGCGAGCGGCACTCGTCATCGCTCCAGGTCCCGAATCAAGCCGAAGGGAAACGTGAGCGATCTCGTTGCTGAGCAACGTCGGTGATCACCTACGTCGACACCTCGACCCTGATCAAACTCATCGTCGATGAGGTGGGTTCGGACCGCGCGGAACTGATCTGGCAGTCCGCCGATTCGGTTGCCTCGGTGAGCCTGGTCGTGGTCGAAGCGCGCGCTGCGCTCGCTGCAGCCGCACGGGGTAAGCGGCTTTCGACCGATCAGTTGCACGTTGCCACGACCGAGTTGGCCGCGTTCGTCGACGATCTCCATCTTGTCGAGGTGACCGAGGAACTCATCGAGAGCGCAGCGCAGCTCGCAGAGACCGAGTCGCTGAGAAGCTACGACGCAGTCCACCTCGCGGCTGCGCTCTTCGTGGGTGCCGCAGTACTCACGAGCGCGGACCGAGCGCTGTGTGAGGCAGCCGAACGGCAGGGTTTCCACATCGCCGACCCACTGACGGCGTAACCCGACCGGTGCATCGGCAGGGACACGGCCGACATTCTCGTGCAGGTGATCGCTCACGGTCGTGCCGGTACCTGAGGCGGGTTCGAGTCCGGCCGGTGGCCGTCGATGTGCGGAGTTGTTCTGATCGCCTTCATCCGTTCAGTGGTTGATGCTCCCGACGACCGGATCGTCCCCGCAGGTCGGAAGGTCTCCGCTGCCTCTTGCGGTGTCACGCACGACCCGCACATCGAGCCATCACCGCCAGCCCACCCGTACAGGTGGGCTGACGCAACACTCAGACAGATCGACCGAGAAACGCTGCGATCCGGTCGGCCGCCGGCGCTCCTTCCGGAGCTGTTTGCTCTGGTCCGTAGGGGGCCGGCTCTTCTCCACGGGGGGCGTGCGCCATGTGATCGACTGCGACGGCCATCAGGGCATCCGTGAGGTCGGGTGCCAGGTCGGTGTCTTGTCCAGTGGCCTTGGCCAAGTCCCATGCGTGCTGGAACGTGTCCAGCGCACACAGCTCCATCAAGTGCTCACCTGGGAACGTACCGAACGGCATCTCGACGATCTTGGCCATGGCTCCGTTTCGCTGCAGTTCGGCGACGGCGTTCGTCGCGACGACCTCGAACGTGGCCACCTGCTCGGCAGGCGACACTTGGACGCCGGTGGCGATGGCGGTCTCGTAGTCCTGAATGGTCGTCATGCGTCCAGGAACAGCTTGAGTGTGTCGACGTGGACGCCATCGTGCTCCTCGGCGACCTTCGCCTCCGGAGTTGCGAGTGCCGCCTGGAGCGAGTCGAGGTCGGGAGCCTCGATCAGCACGGCGACCGTGTTGGCGTTGCCAGCCGGGTCGCGGAATGCGGTGGCCTTCATGCCCCGGGCCTCGAAGAACTTCGAGCGGGCCGGCGAGTTGAACCAGTGCTCGACGTCGTCGACGTCGTGGATTGCGATGACCTGCATGGTGATTTCCCTTCGTGGTTTGCGGTTCCGGGGGTTCCCGGTCAACACAGATCGTGCGCCTCACCGACGGTCGGCGCATCGGGGCAACCCCCATTCCAGATCGCGGTCACCCCCATTGTCGAGGGGGCCGGTCAGTCGACGGGGTCGAGGGTGGCACGCGCTGCGAACGCGACGACGGCCGTGCGGCCTTCGAGGCCGAGCTTCGTGGCCAGGTTCGCAATGTGGCGTTCGATCGTCTTGGGCGAAACATGCAGTGTCTCGGCGATGCTCCGGGTCGAACGGGCATCGGCCAGCAACTCGAGCACATCGGCTTCGCGAGCGGAAACGCCGAGCGCCCGCAACCTTGGCGGGACGCGCTCGTCGCTTCGTCGCTGGCGAGGGAGGGCAGCGCCGAGCGTCCCCAGCAGCGATCGGCACGAGGACGCGAGACGGTCGTCGCCTCGCGTCTCGAAGTAGTGGTAGGCATCACGTAGCCACGTGATCGGATCTCCCCAGCCGTCGGTGTGTGCCGTCTCGGCCACCAATCGGCGGGCGCGGTGCTGGAACCACGGGGTCGGTTGCACACGCTCGGCCAGTGCGACATGGTGGTTCGCGTCGTCGAGTGCTCCGCGCCGGCCGAACACGACCGCTCGGGCATAGCTCCGGTAGCTGTCGATCATCACGTGGTTCGGGCCGACGTATGCGTCGAGTTCGTCGATCGCCGCTGCCCCGGCCTCGTCTCCGTCGAGGGCCTCGAACAGGACCCAGACCCCTCGTTCGGGACAGGCCACCGCCGGCGTCACCCGCAGCTGTTGCATCATCTGTGCGAGTGCCGTTGCGGCGCGGCGCGGATCGTCCCTGTCGATCCAATGTGTCGCACGGGCCACGCCACCGAGCGCGACCACGTCCGCGTGACCGCCGGAGATCGCGTCGGCCTCGGCGAGGAGCCGGTCCATGCGCTCACTGTCGCCTTCGTGGGCAGCAGCGACTGCAAGAGCAACGGTCGCAACACCGTGCAGCGCGGGCAGCCGAAGGCGCTCGGCCAGATCGATGCAGCGGCGAGCTGCGGGCTCGATCTGGTCGGTGTTGCGACGGTCGTGCGCCTGCCATGCGAGGAAGTTGTCGAGGTGTGCGACGACGACCAGCGCGCCCGCGTTCTCGGCGTGCTCGCGCGCCTCGAGGATGCCGTGGGGTGATTCGTACTCCCACAGGGCGAGCGACGAACGTTCCATCAACCCGCGCAGCTGCCACGTCGGGAGGCCATGCTCACGTCCGATCCTCACGACGCTGTCGAACGTCGCAGCGGGGTTGCCCTCGCCACGGCCGCGCTCACACCTGCCGATCACGAGGGCGGTTGCCGCCTGCAGCTCGTGATCCTCGAGTCGCTCGGCGATGTCCATTGCACGCCGGGCGAGCAACGCTGCGTCGTCGAAACGGCCTTGGCCGACGGCGACCTCGGCACTCACGGCGTCGATGCGCGCCCCGATGAGCGACCCGGGAACGTCCTCGACGGAATCGCGCGCCGCCGCCGCATGTCCACCGGCAGCGTCCCAGCGGCTCGCCTCCGCAGCCGCCCGTGCCATCGCCAGGTGGATGTTCGCACACTGCTCGGGCCTCGCCGCTGCGAGCATCCGCTCCCCGGTGGCGAGCGCCTCATCGACGGCTCCCGTGGTTGCGAGGACCGACAGCAGGGCCTCGCCGATCTCGAACCACTCGGGCTCCGTCTCGTTCATGAACGACCACGCACGGTCGAGCATCGGTACCGCGCTCGACAGCGCCCCTCGCTGGCGCGCCCGGCGGGCGGCCTGGAGGAGGAGTTCGGCCGCCCGCCTCGTGTCACCTGCCTCTTCGGCGAGTGCGGCGGCCTGCTCTCCGAACGAGTCACCGAGATCCAGCCGATCGCGCTCCAGCGCGGCGAGCGCCTGGCGGGCGATCTCGATCCGCTCGAACGGGAGCAACTCTTCGAGGATCGCCTCTCGGGTGAGAGCGTGCCGGAACTCGAACGCAGTGGATTCGGAGCGGTCCGGCGTCACGAGCTGGGCTTGGACTCCGGCGCGTAGTGCGTGAACGACCGTTTCGATCGGCGACCCCGATGTCGCGCGAATCAGCTCGGTGTCGAAGCGTTGGCCGATCACCGCCCCGACGCGGATGAGCTCTGCGGAGCCATCATCGAGGGCGCTCATCCGCCGACGAACGAGTTCGGCGAAGCGTTTGGGCACCGCAGGTGCACCAGCCACCTCGACCCGCCAACCGTCGGTGGACGACGTGATCGTGCCGTCGGCGACGCTGGTCGAGAGAAGCTCTTCCACGAGAAGCGGCAGACCGTCCGCGAAGTCGCCGATCAGGGACATGACACTCGCGCCCACCTCGGCACCGAGACACACCGACGCCATCGTTCGCAGCTCATCGCTCGTCAGGCGACGCAACTCGATCTTCGTCGCCGATCTCCTCGCAGCGAGATCGCTCAGTACTCGTCCGACGTGATCAGAGCCCTCGAGTCGGGTGGTCACCACGCACAACACCGGTGCGGTTCCCAGATTGTCCGCCATGTACTCGACGACGGCTGCCGTGTCGGGGTCCGACCAATGCAGGTCCTCGAGCACGAGCACGCACGCATCGTCAGCGACGGAGGTCAAGAAGCGCAGGAGACCCTCGCCGATCTCCATGGGGCTCGCCTGATATGTCTCCTCGCCCACGCTGCGCCACTCGGGAACGACCTGGGCCAGTGCCCGACGGCCGACTGACGGCGCGCCGCCTGCGCCGAGCCGTCTGACGTGGCCCGACAATGCTTCGAACAGCGGACGAAACGGCACGGGTGTGCCGGTGTCCACGGCCCGTCCAACCAGCACTGGCAGCCCGCGACCTGCTGCCACATCGCAGAGCTCCCTGACAACCCGAGATTTGCCGACCCCTGCTTCGCCTGTCACCCAGACGAAGCTGCCAGCCCCAGCGCTGGCCTGGTCGAGCGCAGCCTCGAGAGCTGCCACCTCATCAACGCGCCCGACGACCGACGGGCAAGACACCTGCAACACCGAGACAGTCTTGCAGGCACCCGCGGGCAGCACGGTTCCGCACGGTGCGTGCGGCCGATGCAACCGGCGCAGATGCTCGAGGACGACGGGAAGCCCTGCGAAGCCCCGCTGAACTTGCCTCAGCGGCGGTCTGTCACGATCGCGTCCGCCCCCCGGAGTCCGATCGACTGACGTCGATCGGTTCGCTCAGGCGGTGGCGCTGCGGATCAGGAGCACCGAGGCGATCAATGTCCAGATGAAGACAGCGAGGCCGCCGATGAGGCCCAGGACGGCGACCCCACCAGCAGGATCACCGCTGAACACCCACGTCCCGCCGACCACCGAGACCAAACCAGCGAAGCAGCCGAGGCCCGCCAACCAGGACGGCATGGCACGGGTCTGCAGCATCAGGACCGATGCGAAGATCACGTACATGGCGGTCGTCCACGGGATGAGGACGAAGAAGACGACGGAGTCGAGCGCCGACAGGGTGAGCAGCACGTCGTCCGACGCGTCTCGCACGGGTTCGAGCGTCATGACGCCGAACAGCGACATGCCGACGACGCCTGCGCCGAATCCGGCGACGGCCCCAGCGAACGCGAGTCGCGGCAGGATGCCTCCGCTCGTGTCATCTTCTCCCAGGCGGCGCAACAGACCGACCGCGAAGGCGAGCTGGAGGAACCCGAAGACAAGTGGCGCGATCCAGACGAAGAACGCAACAGGACCTTCGTTGTCGGCGAACCAGGAACGAAGCTCATCGGCTCCGTCGGTGAACACCGGGGCGCTGGCGGAGATCCCTACCGCGAGTGCGAGGAACAGGACCACGGCGGCGATCCCGGCGAATCCGGCGATGCGGTTCCACATCCGGCGGGTGTCGGCTGGGTGTTCGATGAGGGTGGTTGTCATGATGTACTCCTCGCACCGCCTCGCGGTGCACTCGTGTGGACGGTCGATGCCATCGTCCACGTCGGGAGCTGCGCCGCCCAGCGTGTCAGCGCGCTTCGCTCTACGTGCCAGCACCACCTCGTGATGCGCGTCGGCCTGCTGGTGGAGGTTCAGACGATCGGGGAGACTGCAAGGCATGCACTCATGGACCCAGGAGGCGTCGATGGTCAACACGGCATTCCTCGCAGATGACAACCTCATCGTGCGAGAGGGCGTCAAGGCGTTGCTCGAGAGGTCGGCAAACGCGATCGAGGTGCCGGAGTCGTGATCCTGTCGCAGTTCGATGACCCGGACCATGCGGTCTCACGACTGTCGGAGGGTGCCGCCGGCGACCATGTAGTTCGTCGGCGACGCGGTGGTCGCCGTCGCCGGTGCGCCGGTCGCCAGGGAGATCATGCCCACCGTGGGGTAGCCGCCGCCTCGGCGATGCAGCAGGGCCAGCACGAGTTGAACGGGCGCTGGGAGCGGAATGGCCGGCCGCTGTTCGGGCTCTCGACGGGCCGGATCCGGTCCCCGCCGAGGCCACGATCATGGCGATGACGCTGATCGACGTACAGCGCAGGATCATCTCGAAGGTCGTCACGTACATGGGCCTGGCCGTCGTGATCGTGGGGCTCTACGCCACCATCGTCGTCGGTCCACTGTTGATCATCGGTCGTTCGGACGACGGGGGCCCCGGGCTGGTGTTGCCGATCGTCGCCTCGGCCCTGGTCGCCGTGCTGTTCGAACCGGTCCGCTCTCGCCTCCAACGGGTGGCCAACCGCCTGGTGTACGGCGACCGGGTGAGCCCGTACGAGGTGCTCTCCCAGATCACCTCCAGCCTCCCCGATGTCGCAGCGGGCGACGGCACCGGCGATCTTGCGCACCTGCTCGCGCGAGGCACCGGCGCCGAGCGCGCCATCGTGTGGGTCGCCGCCGGCGGGATGCTCCGGGCGAATGGCGTGTTCCCCGGTACGGGAGCGTCCGCCGTCGAGCCCGTGGCGATCGACGGTCTGTCCGATGACGACGTCACCGAGTCCCGGCCGGTTCTCCATCACGGCGTGCCGTTCGGGGCGCTCACCATCACCAAACCCCGCAACGACCCGATCACGCCTGACGACCGCCAGTTGTTGTCCGACGTCGCAGCCGCCTCCGGTCCGCTGCTGCGCAACATCAGCCTGAACAGCGAACTCGAACAGCGCGCCGCGGACGTCAGAGAGTCGCGGCGTCGCCTGATCGCCGCGCGAGACGCCGAACGCCACCGCCTCGAGCGCGACCTGCACGACGGGGCCCAGCAGCAGGTGGTCGCCCTCAAGGTCAAGCTCGGCATCGCTCGCACGATCGCCCAACGGGAGAACGCCGACGAGATCGTCACGCGTGTCACGGCGTTGGCCGACGAGACCCAGCACGCCGTGGACGCACTCCGTGCCGTCGCCCACGGGATCTACCCGCCGCTGCTCGACTCCGAGGGGCTGGAGGCAGCGTTGCGAGCGGTCGAGCGGGTGTCGCCGATCGGCCTGACGGTGTCGGCCGATGGCTTGGGAAGATACGGCCGCGAGGCGGAGGAGGCGGTCTACTTCTGCGTGCTCGAGACCGTCGAGCGGGCTCGGATGTCGGGGGCATCAGCGGTGACGGCTGCCGTCGCCGCGTCGGTCACCGATCTCGTCGTGCGTCTCGACATCGGTGGCTGCACCACGGCACTCGACCTCACCTCCGTCACCGACCGGATCGACGCCGCCGGTGGGACGTTCACCGTCGAGCAGCGACCCGGCGGGAAGACGATGATCACCAGCACCCTGCCGGTCATCGAGACGGTGTTGGAGCCGGCATGAGCGGAATCCGAGCGCTCACCTGGCCCGTGCGCCTGCTGCTCGTCGGAGTGGTCGTCTACCTCGCCTCGGTCATCGTCGTGCTGGCGCAGCTGCGCGGCTACGTGCTGGTCAACCTGCTCGCGTTCGGCATGTACCTGCTGGTCGGCGGCCTCATCGTGGTTCGACGAGGGAACACGCTGGGGCTGCTGCTCGTGGCGTACGGCTCGATCTTGAGCCTGGCGAAGGCCGGGCTCGTCACGGCCGAGACGCTCGACGGCGCAGGGAACACCGCAGCGGCCGCCTGGGTGGCGCTCGTCTCCTCGGTCGTGATATCGCCGGGATCCTGGCTGCTCGCCGCCACGTGGCTGGTCTTTCCCGACGGCCGGACCCACAACAGGACCGACCGGAGGCTGCTCCGCGGTAGCGGTGCGCTCCTCGCCCTGTCGACGCTCGCGCGTGTCTTCGCCACGCCGCAGGTGATCCCGGAGGCCGACGCGTACGCGCACCCGTTCGTGGGCGAGCAGCTCGCGGATGCCCTCCTCATCGCTCACAACGGCATCTTCGGCTTCTTCTTCCTGTTCGCGATCTTCGTGCTCGTCCGTTTGGTCGTCAGGACCCGCCACGGCAACCCGATCGAGCGCCGACAGGTGGGCTGGATCGCCGTCGGGGTGATCGGGAACATCACGATCCTCCTGGCGAACGTCGCCATCGCGCCGCTCGGAACCGAGGACAACTCGTTCCTGCTGATCGACTCCGTCGGGATCGTGCTCATCCCGCTCGCCGTGGGTGTCGCGATCATGCGGTACCGGCTCTACGGGATCGACCGGATCATCAGCCGCTCGGTGACCTACGGCGCGCTGGCGATCTTCATCGGTGGCGTGTACGTCGCGATCGTCGTCGGGCTCGGCGCACTCCTCGGTGGAGACACGGGGTTCGGCCTCTCGATCGTGGCGACGGCGCTGGTGGCGATCGCCTTCCAGCCGATGCGCCGATGGGTCGAACGGTGGGCGAACCGGTTCGTCTACGGCGATCGTGCGACACCACACGAGATCCTCGTGCAGTTCTCGCACCGCTCGTCGGAGCTGTCCGACGACGAGTTGATCGACCAGGCACCGAAGCTGATCGTCGACGGCACCGGGGCGGCAACGGCGGCGCTGTGGGTCCGCTCCGCTGACGGGTTCCGGATCGCGTCGGCATGTCCGCCGGCCGCAGTGGAACGATTCCTCGACGACCTCGACGAGTTCGTCGACCCAGAAGCGGACCGGTCATGGCAGGTGCTGCACGACGGCGAGTTGCTGGGCGGCATCTCGCTGACGAAGGAACAGGGCGAGACGTTCACCGCCGCCGAGTCGGCGCTGCTGGCCGACCTCGCCGCCGGTCTGGGGCTGGCGCTGCGCAACACCCGCCTGACCGCCGAACTGCGCCACCAGGTCACCGAACTCGAAGCGTCCCGCGAGCGCGTGCTCGCTGCCGCCGATGCCGCCCGACGCGACCTGGAGAACA
>CAZJUC010000114.1:0-10025 GCA_964549065.1 uncultured Ilumatobacteraceae bacterium | reverse complement strand
TCAAGGACACCGTTGCCTGCGAGGACCAGTTCCGCAACGCCTACCTGCTCGGCTGTGTCGGTGCGTGGAGCCTGCATCCGGTGCAGATCGGTATCGCCAAGAAGGTGTTCAGCCCCGACCCTGCCGACGTCGCCCACGCCCAACGGGTGATCGACGCGATGGGCGACGGCACCGGCGCGCTGATGCTCGACGGCAAGATGGAAGACGACGCGTCGGTCAAGCAGTGCCGCGTGGTGGTCGAACTCGCCCACGCCCTGTCCGAGCGCGACCCCGAACTCGCCGCCCAGTACGGCTTCTGAGGAGATGACCCGATGACCGATGACCTGCGCCCCCGCCGTTCCGTGCTCTACATGCCGGCGGCGAACGATCGTGCGCTCGAGAAGGCCCAGACGATCCCGGCCGACGCGATCATCTTCGACCTCGAAGATGCGGTGGCGCCCGACGCCAAGCCCGAGGCGCGGGCCAAGGCCTGCGCGGCGGTGCAGTCGGGGCACTACGGCAATCGTGAGCTCACGATTCGTTGCAACGGTCTCGACACCCAGTGGGGCAGCGACGATGTCACCGCGGCTGCCGGAGCGCATCCGGCGGCCGTCGTCATCCCCAAGGTCGACTCGGTCGGCGACGTCGATCGGGTCGTCGAACTGCTCGATGCCGGCGGCGCCACCGAGGTGATGGTGTGGCCGATGATCGAAACGCCGACCGCAATGTTCAACGTTCGCGAGATCGCGGCCCACCCGCGGGTGGCCGTGCTCGTGATGGGCACCAACGACCTCGCGAAGGAACTGCGCTCGCCTCTGGTGCCGAGCCGTCATCCGCTCGTACCGCACCTGGCAACGGCGCTGCTCGCTGCTCGTGAGGCCGCCAAGGTGATCCTCGACGGCGTGTACAACGACGTCAGGAACTCCGACGGCTTCGAGGCCGAGTGTCGTCAGGGCATGGAGATGGGCTTCGACGGCAAGACGTTGATCCATCCGAGCCAGGTCGAGCCGGCCAACGACGTGTGGGCGCCGTCCGCCGACGAGATCGACCACGCCGAGCGGGTGATCGCCGCCTTCGACGAAGCCGTTGCCGACGGCCGTGGCGTGGTGACCGTCGACGGTCGGATGATCGAGAACCTGCACGTCGACAACGCGCGTCGCGTGCTCGCCACCGCTGCGGCCATCTCTGCCCTCGACTGACGATCACGCCAGGGGTCAGACCCCAGGCGTGATCGCAACCGTCACGGTCGGCCCGGCACCGTGTGACGGTCGGGGACTATGCGGTGATGCTGTCGAGGATCTCGTCGAAGGCGGCGTCGGCGTAGGCGCGCATCTCGTCGTCGGTGCGGTCCTGGATCGGGTGGGGCGTGAACACCCGCGCGACCGACGCGAAGCCGAGTGACGTCGACTGGGCCTCGGCGGCCTCGACGAAGCCCTCCGAGGCGACGAACACGCCCGGGAGGCCACGGATCTCCAGATCACTGATGTCGTGCACACTGCACGACGTGCAACTGCCTCAATCGGCCAGCGCCTCGATCACCACCTGGCACTCGACCGAGATCTCGTGGCGGAGATCGACGGGTGCCGGCTTGGTGAACGTCGGCTTGCGGTACCGCTTGACGTTCGCGCCGACGCCGACGAGACGCGTTTCGAGTTGATCGAGGAACACGTCACCCCGGGGCTTGGAGATGTCGAGCAGGCCGACCGTGAGCCCCTCCAGCGAGGCAGGCCGAGCCAGCCGCTCGCGCTCGGCGACGTTGCGCTCGCTCGTCGGGTCGAGGATCGTGCGGGTACTGCTCATGGTCGATCAGTATGTCACTGCCCTGGTGACCGGCTTCGACCCGACGTCGCCGTTGGCCCACCCGGCGATGATCTCGGAGAACAGCCCGGTGCCGTTGCCGGCGTGGGTGAGCATCAGTCCGCCTGGGCGGAACTTCGGCAGCGACGGCGCCTCGCCGAACGCCTCGGGGAGCCCCTCGGCCATGCCGTCGGCACCACGCACCAGCTCGGACCCCGGCCGGTTCAGGTGCTCGGAGATGCCCGCCAGGATCTGCTCGCGGCCCCAGCCCGCGTCGGCGAACACGCGGGCGTGCTCGGGCCCCATCACCAAGATGGCGTCGAAGCCGAGGACGAGTTTCGGATGGTGCATCGCCTGGAGGCCCGCTGCGAGTGATCGTGCGAGCGAGTCGGGTTCGCGGGACAGTTGATCGACGACGCAGCGCGTCCCTTCGCCGGCGAACAGGGTGATCGCATCGACATCCGGCTCGATGCCGTGCTCGACTGCGAGCGTGCCGTACGGCGACTCGACGTCGTTCTCGGCGAAGCAGAACCCGATCTTTCCGGGACTGCCGTGCGTGGCCCGGTCGACCTCGCCGGGTCGTCCTCCGCCGACGTTGCGCACCACCAGCTGCAGCGCTCGCCCGATGGTGGAGTTCGCCCGGTTTCCCTGACCGAGCGCGTTGCCGCCGGAGTTCATCCCGATCGCACGCGTGCCCGGCCCGCTGCAGACGAGTACCGGGCCGACCGGCATCGTGGTGGCGAGCAGGCCGTGCATGTTGAACTCGTTCGTGCACGCAGCCTCGACAGCGGTCAGCACCCACGGCAGGTACTCGGGCAGGCAGCCTGCCATCACCGCAGCGACGGCGACCTTCTCGACGGTGACGTCGACGAGGTCGGGCGGCACCGTGGCCACGATGTCCGACGGAGCCCGGGTCGTTCCCGTGAGCATCCGCATCACCCGCTCCTCGGTGGGAGGCACGACCGGGAGACCGTCGGTCCACCCGCGGGTGAACATCATCTCGATCTCGTCCTCGGCGTCTGCGACGTCGATACGTCGCGACGTCAGCGTCGACGCGCCGAAGCGCACGTTCAGCTCATCGACGAGGTCGGGATCGACGCTGAGCGAGCCGCAGCCCGGCCGTATGGCGGGAAGGTCGGCGCCGAGTCCGTCGACGCCCGTCACCCGGGTCCACTCGTCGCGATGCCAGCCGACGGTTCGTTCGACCTCGACGCCGTCGACGACGCGCAGCACGGTGGGAACCGTCTCGATCCGGTGGTGCCAGCTGATCGACAGGTCGGCGTCGTGGATCGGTGTCGGTGTCTCGGGGAAGCGTGGATCGTCCTGGGTGTACACGGTCAGCGGTGCCTGGTCGTCGAGTTCGCGCAGGACGCGTTCGACGGCGTGGCAGGTCGCGCACTCCTCCTTGACGATGACGACGATCCCGTCCGGAAGTGTCGGGGCAGCGATCGGCGAGTGCATCCACGTGACGGTAGCAACCCGGTGATGCAGCCGGCCGAGCGGACACCGCACGTCGTGAGCGACCAACGTCACCGGGGTGGAGTTGTACGTCGGCAGCGAAAAGGACCTAACGTGAGTTCATCGGGGGTTCACGCGACTCAGGCTCCGCGGCGGGAGGCATGCAGCTGACGTTCCACGGCGTCCGGGGTTCGACGCCGTGTCACGGTGACGAGATCGCCAGATACGGCGGCAACACCTCGTGTGTCTCGCTCGACGTGCCGGGCAACGACCCGGTCCTGTTCGACCTCGGCACCGGGCTGCGCTACTTCGGACTGACCCAGCCGGCCGACCAGCCCTTCCGTGGAACGTGTCTGCTCAGCCATCTCCACTGGGACCACATCCAGGGGCTGCCGTTCTTCAAGCCGTTCCTGCGGCCCGGAGCGAACGTCACGCTGTACGCCCCGACGCAACCCGGCGAGATCACCGTCGCCGAGGTGTTCGCCGACACGATCAAGCCGCCGTTGTTCCCGATCCACTTCTCGATGTTCCCCGGCATGGTCGACATCCACGAGATCGGCGATGACGAGTTCATGATCGGTGACATCCGCGTGACGACCCGGTTGATTCCGCACGTCGGCCACACCGTCGGCTACCGCGTCGAGTGGAACGGTAGGTCGGTCGTGTACATCAGCGACCACCAGATGCCGACCGACGGCTCGCACTCGGCCTGGCCGGGCGTGTTCGATCTCTGCAACGGCGCCGACCTGCTGATCCACGACGCCCAGTACACCGCCGAGGAGTTCGCCGACAAGCGCGACTGGGGCCACTGCACGCCCGAGTATGCCGTGTGGCTCGCGGCCAAGGCCGGCGTGAAGCGGTTGGCGCTGTTCCACCACGATCCTGCGCACGACGACGACCGTCTCGATGCCATCCTCGCGCCGGTCATCGAATGTGCTGCATCGTCGGGAGTCGATGCGTTCGCAGCGCGAGAGCGCACCACCATCACGATCTGATCGATGACGACCGTCGGGCTGGTCGCATCGATCGTGCTCGGGCTCGTGTTTCTCGTGTCCGGAGCGTCGAAGGTTGCCGCTGGGAGGGCGTGGCCGCAGCAGGCCCGTGATCTCGGCGCACCGGCGATCGTCGTTCCGGCGCTCCCCTGGGCCGAGATCGTGCTCGGGGCGGTCCTGGTCGCGCAGGTGGCTCCCGTGGCCGCGGCGACGTGTGCACTGGCGGTACTGGTGGCGTTCACTGCGCTGATCGTGCGGCGCCTGGCGCAGGGCAGGCGCCCGCCGTGTGCGTGTTTCGGTTCGTGGTCGGCGAAGCCGCTCGGGCCGGGCCACGTCGTGCGCAACGTCGGCTTCATGACGCTCGGTGTGCTCGCGTTGTTCGCCTAGCGGTCGGGTCAGGGGAGCAGGATCAGGGGAGCGGCGTCAGGTGGTGGCGAGGATGAACGAGATGGTGCGGGCCTCGTCGCGCCACGCCTCGTAGCGGCCGGTGGGCCCGCCATGGCCCGCGCCGAGTTCGGTCCGCAACACGATCGGCGCGGGGCCGGTCGACACGTCGCGAAGGCGGGCGATCCACTTGGCGGGTTCGTGGACGCTGACGCGCGGATCGTTCAACCCCGCGGTTGCGTACACCGCTGGATAGTTCGCGGCGACCGTGTTGTCGTACGGCGAATAACCGAGCATGCACGACGCGTAGGGCTCGGTGCGGGGGTCGCCCCACTCCTCCCATTCGGTCACGGTGAGCGGCAGCGTCGGGTCGCTCATCGTGTTGACGATGTCGACGAAGGGCACCTCGGCGACGACGCTCGCGAACAGGTCGGGACGTCGGGTCATGCACGCTCCGACCAGCAGGCCGCCGGCGGATGCGCCACGGATGCCGAGACGGTTCTGGTCGACGAGCCCGGCGCTGACGAGATGCTCGCCGCAGGCGATCATGTCGCCGAAGGTGTTGGGTTTGGCGAGGAGCTTGCCGTCGAGATACCAGTTGCGTCCCAGTTCGCCGCCTCCGCGGGGGTGGGCGAGTGCCCACACGAAGCCACGATCGAGCAGCGACAGGCGGGCCACCGAGAACCACGGTGGCAGTGACGCCTCGTAGGCGCCGTAGCCGTACAGGACGGCGGGCGCTGTTCCGTCGAGGGGGGTGTCGGCGCGGCGGACGACGTCGATCGGCAGTCGAGTGCCGTCGGGAGCACTGGCCCAGATGCGCTCGGAGGCGTACGCATCGAGATCGACGTTGGGTGTGGGCACCTGTCGCAGCAGGGTCCGCTCGCCGGAGGCGACGTGTTCGTCGTAGAGCGAAATCGGCCGCGCCAACGACTGCACGGTGAAGCGGACCAGATCGGTCGCCCACTGCGGGTTCGCCGTTGGTTCGACGTCGTGTGGCTCGGATCCGAGGTCGATGACCCGCTCGGTGCGGTCACGGAAGAGGATCCGCAGCCGTGGCTGCGCGTCGACCCACTCGTGGATCAGCAGATGCCGCTCGAACGCGTCGACGCCGAGGACGCGGCGACCGGGCTGGTGGGCGACCAGCTCGTCCCACGCCGACGGGTCGGTGGTGTCGGCGTCGGCGTCGGCGATCAGCAGCCGGAAGTCGACCGCGTCGTCGTTGGTGTGCATGACGAACGAGTCACCCCAGTGGTCGATGCCGTACTCCACCCCGTCGCGCCGTGCGGTGACCGTCGTCGGCTCGTCGGTCGGGCGGTCGGTGCTGACGATCCGGGCGTCGGCGGTGGTGCGGCTCGCCGAGTGGATGACGATCCACTGTTCCGAGCGCGTCGACCCGATTCCGACGAAGAAGCGCTCGTCGGTCTCGTCGTACACGCACACGTCGTCGCGAGGCGGTGTGCCGAGCCGGTGACGCCACACCGTGGCCGGTCGTTCCTGTTCGTCCGCCGTGACGTAGAACAGCCACGCGCCGTCGCGCGACCATGCGACGCCGGCGTTCGCGACGTCATCGAGTCGGTCATCGAGGTCCTCGCCGGTGGCAAGGTCGCGGATGCGCAGCGTGTAGTGCTCGTCACCCGCGGTGTCGCACGACCAGGCGAGCAACCGGTGATCCATCGAGACGTCGAAGCCGCCCAGGTCGAAGAAGTCGTGATCGGCTGCTTCGGCGTTCTCGTCGAGCAGCACGGTGTCGGTGGCGTGGTCGGCCGTCGGACCGCGGTGGTGGACGGGATAGCTCTGCGCCTCGATCGTGGAGGTGACGTACCACCAGGGACCGAACTCGACGGGGGTCGAGATGTCGGTCTCCTGCACCCTCGAGCGGATCTCACCGAACACGGTCTCGATGACCTCCGAGTGCGGGGCGAAGAACCGTTCGGCAGCGTCGTTCTCGGCGCGCAGGTAGTCGAGCAGCGCAGGGTCGTCGAGATCGCGCATCCATGCGTAGGGGTCGTCGACATCTCCGGTGGGACGTGTCCACGTGTGTGCTCGGCGGGGTGCCGATGGAGGCACGGGCGCCGGCCCGGACGCCGGCGTGGGTGTGGGGGCTGGTGTGTCGGATGTCTGATCGGCTTCTTCGCTCACGGTCGAGCCAATGTAGGCAGCCAGCGGTACGGTTCGATACCGATGCGTGTCTGGATCGACCAAGACCTCTGCACCGGCGACGGCCTCTGCGTCGATCACTGCCCCGACGTGTTCACCCTGCTGGAGGACGGCATCGCGTACGTCATCGAGCGCGGCGAGATCCTCAATGATCCAGGTGGGTCGGGCAGTCTGGCGTCGGTGAGCGAGCGCAACGTGGCCGACACGATCCACGCCGCCGAGCTGTGCCCGGGCGAGTGCATCTTCATCGAGGTCGACGTCCCCGTCACCGTCGGTGGTGGCGATGACGTGCCCGATCTGATCGACCTCGCCGACGACGCCGCCTGAACCGGCGCTCCGACGGGCCACCGCGTGGCCCACGTCCCGTTGCCGGGCGCGGTGTCCGCTCCCGGATCGGGGGCGTAGAATCGTGGCAATGCCGATGAGGACCGAGTGCAAGAACTTCGAGAGCCGCACCTACCCCAATGGCGACACGGTTCGAAAGTGCAACCTCGATCTCGCCCCGGACGCCCCCTGGCGATGCCCGGAGAACTGCCCGAAGTACGAGCGTCGTCTCGCTGACGTCGCGTGGACGCACGGCACGCTCATCGTGCCGCCCACACCGCCCGAGCCGCAGGGTCTCGACGACGGCAGCGCAGCCGCGATCCTCGACGAGGCCGAGGACATCTTGAATGCGGTGGGTTCGAGTATTCGCGCCGAGGTCGAGGCCGAGCAGGAAAGTGCTGATGCCGGTTTCTTCAAGCGCCTGTTCAAGCGCAAGCGCTGAGCCGACGATCCGGACTTCGACCTTCTAACGTCGCTCGGGTATGGCCGACGTCGACTCCACCGAACTCGACGCACCGGCAGGCGACCACGGTCGGTTCCCCGGCTGGTGGGTGGTGGCGGGCTGTTTCACCGTGCTCACGGTGTCGTCCGGCCTCGGTTTCTACGGCCTCGCCGTCTACCTGAACGCCTTCAGCAAGGAGCGCGACTGGCCGCTCAGCACCATCTCCCTGGCGACCACCGTGTTCTTCGTCGTCGGCGGCGTCGTCGGCGTCTGGGTCGCCAGGTGGATCGCCCGCTACGACGTCCGGATCGTGATCGTCGTGGGCGGTGTGGTGGGCGGGCTCGCGCTCGCTGTGCTCGGCCAGGTCGAACAACAGTGGCAGCTCTTCGTCGTGTACGCGGTGTTCGCTGCTGGTTGGGCGGCGGCCGGGTTGGTTCCCGCCACCACGGTCGTGACCCGGTGGTTCCACGCGAAGCGCTCTGTTGCGCTGTCGGTGGCGTCGACCGGACTGTCGATCGGCGGCATCGTCATCACACCGTTCGCCAAGCAGCTGCTCGACAGTCAGGGCCTGGCGGCCGGTACGCCATGGCTCGGGGCGTTGTTCGTGGTCGGGATCGTGCCCGTCGGGTGGTTCGTGGTGCGTGCGACTCCCGAGGCGGAGGGCTGGGCGCCCGACGGGATCCGTCGTGGTCGTGACGAGGTGCCGGCGGCACCGGCGGGCACACCGTTCGACGAGGCGGTCCGCACCCGCTTCTTCGTCGCGGTCACCGTGGGGTTCATGTTGGCGCTCGGCTCGCAGGTCGGTGGGATCCAGCAGCTCGTGAAGCTGGTCGAGGACCGTACCGACGAACGCACGGCGCAGTTCGCGCTCACCGCCATCGCCGGCACGTCGGTCGTCGCGCGCCTGGTCGGTGGGCGAGTGGTGCAGAAGGTGGCGATGATGAAGCTCACCGTGGGGCTGGTCGCCGCGCAGGCCACGGCGCTCGTGGTGATCGGGTTCGCGCAGACGACGTGGTTGCTGTTCGCGGCCATCGTGCTGTTCGGCGCGACGATCGGCAACATCTTGATGTTGCAGCCGCTGCTGATCGCGGAGCGCTTCGGTGTTCGCGACTATCCCCGTATCTTCAGTCGCACCCAGCTCGTCGCCGTGGTCGGCACGGCAGGGGGTCCGCTGATGCTCGGCGCCCTCTACGACGTGTTCGGCTCGTACGGCGTGCCGTACGCCGTGGCCGCGGCGTGTTCGCTGGCGGGGGGCGTCGTGCTGTCGACCGGCGGCCCGGCCACCGTCACCGACCACGTGTGACGTTCGGTGTCGGTCACCGAACGTTGCATTCAGCGGGCGACGACGATGTCGTAGGCGCAGGTGTGGGCGCCACTCGTCTTGTGGGTGACCCGGGCGACGGTGGCATCGGGCAGCACCCCCTGGAGGAATTCGAGTTCGCTCGCACACGCCTTGCGGAATCGGCTGGCGACACTCCAGATGGCACAGTTGTGCAGGTTGATGCGGAAGTGGTCGTCGGCGAGCTGCTCCCAGCCGCACAGGTAGCCCTGGGTGTCGAGCAACTCGGTGACGCGGGCCACGCGCTCTTCGATCGTGGTGCCGGCGAGGTGTGCCTCGGCGTCGTCGACCAGGCGTTGACGACGCCGGTCGAACACGCGGTCGACGAGTTCCGGGTCCTCGTTCTCCACGAGTTCGAGCAGCTCGATCGACAGATGATCCGGGGTGACGAACAGGGGGTCGGCGCGCTCGGTGGCGTGATATCGGTCGGCGGGACGCCCGGTGTGGCCGCGGTCCTGTCGGGCCTCGATCAGGCCGGCTGATCGGAGCGCGCTGAGATGCTGGCGGACGGCGCTGGGTGACACCTCGAGCGTGGTGGCGAGTTCGTCGGCGGTCGCTTCCCCCCGACGTTTCACCGCTTCGAGCACGCGCCGCTGGGTCGGCGACGGTGTGGCGTTGGCGGTGACCATGGGGGCGATGGTAGCCGCTTTCGCCACTTTCGCAAGGAAGAACTTGTGAAACGGCGTCCGTGCTGGTAGCAAGATGAGTGATGTCCACCCACCCATCACACGTGCCAGCGGGAGCAGCGACGGCGCCGCGCCGACCGTCGGTAACGTGTGCGCCGGCCGGCTCCACCACCGGCCAGAGAGAGGAACGGCGATGAGCGAGACCCTGCGAGAGATCGAGGAACTGACCAACGCCGGCTATCAGTACGGCTTCAGCACCAACCTCGACACCGACGTGGCGCCCCCCGGCCTGAACGAGGACGTCGTCCGGCTGATCTCGGCGAAGAAGAACGAGCCCGAGTGGCTGCTCGACTGGCGTCTGTCGGCTTACGAGGCCTGGACCAAGATGGACGAGCCCGACTGGGCCAAGCTCCAGATCGCGCCGATCGACTACCAGGCGATCAGCTACTGGGCGGCACCGAAGAAGAAGCCCGTGCTCGACAGCATGGACGACGTCGATCCCGAGATCCGCGAGATGTTCGACAAGC
>CAZJUC010000113.1:0-10102 GCA_964549065.1 uncultured Ilumatobacteraceae bacterium | reverse complement strand
CCACTTCGTCGGGGTTGACCGTCTTGTTGGGCTCCTTGTTGGTCATCGACTGCACGAGTTCGGTGACCGCCGGCATGCGGGTCGAACCACCGACGAGGATCACGTGGTTGAGGTCGCCCTGGACCACGCCGGCGTCCTTGAGTGCCTGCTCGAACGGGATGCGGCAACGCTCCATCAGGTCGGAGGTCATCTCCTGGAACTTCGAGCGCGACAGCGACTCGTCGAGGTGGAGCGGGCCGTCGGCGGTGGCGGTGATGAACGGCAGGTTGATCTGGGTGGTCTGCACCTGGCTCAGTTCGATCTTCGCCTTCTCGGCGGCTTCCTTGAGGCGCTGCGCGGCCATCCGATCAGCAGCGAGGTCGACGCCGTGGGCGGCCTTGAACTGCTGGACGAGCCAGTCGATGATGCGCTGGTCCCAGTCGTCGCCACCCAGGTTGGTGTCGCCGTGGGTGGACTTGACCTCGAACACACCGTCGCCGATCTCGAGCACCGAGACGTCGAAGGTGCCGCCGCCGAGGTCGAACACGAGGATCGTCTCGTCCTCGGAGCCCTTGTCGAGGCCGTACGCCAGCGCCGCGGCGGTGGGCTCGTTGATGATGCGCAGCACTTCGAGACCGGCGATCGTGCCGGCTTCCTTGGTGGCGGTGCGCTGGGCGTCGTCGAAGTAGGCGGGCACCGTGATGACGGCCTGGGTGACCGTGTCACCGAGGTAGGCCTCGGCGTCGCGCTTGAGCTTCATCAGCGTGCGCGCCGAGATCTCCTGGGGCGTGTAGGTCTTGCCGTCGACGTCGTCGGACTTCCAGCTCTCGCCCATGTGGCGCTTGATCGAGCGGAACGTGCGATCAGGGTTGGTGATCGCCTGACGCTTGGCGACCTCACCGACGAGCACTTCGCCGGACTTGGAGAACGCAACGACCGACGGCGTCGTGCGGGCGCCTTCGGAATTGGGGATGACGACGGGGTCGCCGCCCTCGAGAACCGAGACCACCGAGTTGGTGGTTCCGAGGTCGATACCGACTGCCTTGGCCATGCTGTTGCTCCTGTCGCGGGGTTGGGGATGAGTTCTGCGATTGGAGTACCAACGATAGGGCCGGATCAATCACATCGCAACGCAACAGTGAGAAACCTTGAGTCTCAACGACTCATGTTCGTGGAGTGTCAGTCGTCACCCAGGAACTCGGGACCGAACGAGTGCGGGAGGAGCCGGTCGACCGTCGTCGACCACGCCACCCCGGACGTCGCAACCGAGTGCACGGCCACGTTCGGGCCGGCGAACTCGCGGATGCGCTGACGGCACCCGCCGCACGGCGTTCCCGGCTCGTCGCCGTCGGTCACCACCACGATCTCGGCGATCACACGCTCGCCGGCAGCGACCATCGCCGCGATCGCCCCGGCCTCGGCGCACGAGCCGAGTGGATACGCAGCGTTCTCGACGTTGCAGCCCACGACGATCGCGCCGGATCCTGTTCGGATCGCGGCGCCGACGCGGTAGTGCGAGTACGGACAGTAGGCGCGCAGATGGATCTCCTGCGCCGCCGCCAGCAGTTCCCGGTCGATCTCGTCTGCGCTCATGGCCCCATCATGCTCGCACCCGACCCCGAATTGCTTTCCGCGGCCGACACGGCGTCGAGGACGGTCGGCCTCAGACTCCGGCCAGGCGATAGACCAGACCGGTCAAGGAGAGGCCGTCACGGATCCGCCCGGCGCGGATCTCCGTGCGGATCGTGTCCCACGACAACCACTCGATCCGTTCGGCTTCGTCCGGGTCGGTCGGCTCGCCGACCTGCGTCGCCGACGTGGCGAGGAACACGTTGAACGTGGTGTCGCTCGTGCCGTTGTGGGCAAAGTAGGTCGTCAGCGGTGTCAGCGGGCCGGGTCGCCACCCGGTCTCCTCGAGCGTTTCCCTCGATCCGGCCTCGATCGGCGACTCACCCTCGTCCACGCGCCCTGCCGGAAGTTCCCAGCCCCAGGTGTCGGTGATGAAGCGGTGCCGCCACAGCAGCAGCACCCCCCGATCGGGGTCGTCGACCACGACACCGGCCGCTTCGGCGGGCATCCGCAGCACGTGGTGCTCGAACCGGGCGCCGCTCGGCAGTTCGACGTCGACGAGCGCGAGGCGCATCCACTCGCTGTCGTAGACCGTCCGCTCGCCGTGCACCGTCCACTCCATCACCAGCACCGTAGACGCATCGAGGATCTCTGAGACCGGGTCTCGTGGACCGGCGCTCAGATGCCGAGAACGAGGGGGACCACGATCGGGGTCACGATCAGCGTGACCAGGCTGAGCGGCGCGCCGACGACGGTGAAGTCGCGGAACCTGTAGCCGCCGAGGCCGTACACCATCAGGTTGGTCTGGTAACCGATCGGCGACAGGAACGAACACGACGCGCCGATCAGCACCACGATCGCGAACGATCTCACGTCGAGGCCGGCCTCGAGCGCGGTTGCGGTCGCCACCGGCAGCATCAGTGCCGCCGAGGCGTTGTTCGACAGCAGCTCGGTGAGGATCATCGTGGCGAGCAGCACCGCTGCGAGTCGGCCGACGTCACCGAACGGATCCCCGAGGTTGCCCAGCAGGGTCCCCATCTCGGCGGCGAGTCCGCTGACGGCGACTGCGGTGCCCAGGCTGATCGACATCGCGATCGTGAGCACCACATTGAGGTTCACGGCTCGGCGCGCCTCGGTGGCGCTGATCACTCGAGTGGCGACCAGCACGCCGGCGGCGAGCAGCGAGGCCTCCATGAGGTCGAGCACGTTCGTGACGACCATCGCGATCATCGCGACCACAGCTGCGATCACGAGCCCGGTTCGGTCTCGACGAGCCGGCGGCGGGGCGTCGAGAGAGGCGATCACGCTGAAGTCGCCGTGTCCGCGCCACTGCCGTTCGAACTCGGGAGTCGCGAGCACCAGGAGAACGTCGCCGGGACGCAGCACGACCGAGCCGAGCTTGCCGGGCAGGTCGTCGTCGTGGCGGCGGATCGCGAGGACTGCCGCGTCGTAGCGTCCCCGGAATCCTGCATCGCGCAAGGTGCCACCCGCCAGCTCCGAACGCTCGGACACCACCGCCTCGAAGAGCCCGGCGTCGGGACGATCGCCGGCACCCACGAGGTGAGCGTCTTCAGCGCTGGACATCCCCTGGATCTCGAGCAGGTCGACCACGTTGACCACGTCACCGGCGAAGTAGCAGACATCACCCGCGCCGAGCATCGTGCCGGGGCGGGCAGGCACCACGGTGCCGGCTCGTTCGACTCCCGCGAGGAACACACCTCGGAGATGGCGCAGGCCTGCAGCGTCGACCGTTCGGCCGACGAGCGGCCCGGCCTCGTCGACCCGCAGCGCGATCGTGTACGGCTGGGTCGTCATCGCATCGTCGGGCGCGGCGCCGCGCCGGTTGCGCAGCAGCCAGGGCGCCGTGAGCACGAGCACCACGATTCCGACGGTGGCCACGGGCAGCCCGACGCCGGTGATCTCGAACACGCCGAGCGGGTCACCTCCCTGGGCCACCAGCAGGTCGGAGACCACCAGGTTGGTGGACGTGCCGATCACCGTGATGACTCCGCCGAACACCGCTGCATACGACAGCGGGATCAGGTAGGGCGACGCCGAGACGCCGGTGCGCCGACACCAAGTGACCACGCGCGGCGCGGCGAGCGCCACCAGCGGAGTGTTGGGCAGGATCGCCGACAACGCGCCGCTCACCACCGCGAGGCGGCCGAGTCGCGCCCGGCTCCGGTCCGACGCCGAGCCGGCTGTCCGTCTGGGAGATCCTTCGAGCACACGATCGATCAGCGGCGACAACGCCCCCGTCACGGTGGCCGCTCCTGCGAGTACGTAGAGCGCCGCGATCGTGATCGGCGCCGACGACGACAGTCCCGACAGCGCCTCACCCTGGTCGACGACGTTGGCCAGCAACAGCACACCGACCGCAGCGCCCATCGCCGCTGCGGTCGGCAGCCGATCGAAGGCGAGAACACCGAAGGTGGCGAGCAGCACCAGCAACGTGATCCAGGCGTCGGTCGTCACGGGGGCGTCCTCACGGGTCCACGTCCATGACGTTGGCATCGGCACGCTCGAGCACGAACTCCAGCGAGTCAGCGCCCGCGCGCTGGTGCTGCACGCTCACCGCGATGCGGGCACCCTCCTGGGCCCTGACGAGCCACGAGCAGCTGACTCGATCCGGAGTGCCACCGGTGCTGTTCGTGAATCTGGCCGCCGACGACCCTGCGAGCTGTCCGAGCTGGCGACGCGCTGCACCGTCGATCACCTCGACCCCAGCCCCGACCGCCTGCCCGGCGAGTTCGGCGATGATCGGCCGTACAAGATCGTCCTGTCGAGCCCGCGAGCTCACCGTGGTGGGCAACCACCCGGTGTTGGCAACACCGATCGCCACGCGCCAGGTGTCACGACCGACCTGCTCGATGCGGGGGTGGCGGATCTCGACGCACGGCGCGGCGAGCGCCTGGGCGACCGCGAAATCGGCGTGCCGATCGACCTCGGCGAGGAGCCGGTCGGGCGGCGGGTTGGTCCACGAGTACAACCCGTTCCAGCCACCGAGTTCCACGGGGCCGAGCTGAGGGTGGTCGAACGGATACCAGTCGACGAAGCCCCTGGTGAGGTCGTCGGTGGCCCGCTCGTCGAGCCAGCGCACGACGGCGAGACGTTCGGCATCGGTCGGCCCGGTGTACCAGAAGTGGTTCGACTGCTTCTTGCCGGTGGCGGCGTGGACGACGTCCCAGAACTCGGTGGTCCAGCCGAACACGCCGAGGTGCTCGTAGGCCCAGTCATCGGACGCTCCGCTCATCGTCTCGGTCGGATCCCACGTGAAGTCCTCGTACACCGAGTGCGAGGGACATCCGGTGAGTTCCGTGCCGATGGCCGCGAGCTGCTTCCACACCCACACGTCCCCGGGCGGGAGCTTCGAGTCGGGCAGGGTCGACGATGGCCGCAGGATCACGCCGCCGCTGGTGTGGAACGCGTTGAAACCACACACGTTCGGGCGGGCGACGATTGCTCTGACCAGCGAGTCGATCTCGGGTTCGGACAGCGGATGGTCGCCGGCGCCGGGCACCTTCGCTCCCCATCCGGCCGGATAATTGCGGTTGAGGTCGAGGCCTTCGGGGGACGGCGCTGACGGGACGTCGAATCCATCGAAGCCTTCGATCGTTCCCTCGTCGAGCACCCGGTAGCGCGCGACGCCCGCAGCGACGCCGGCCGGTGGGACCGGCACGAGCAGCCGGGCGTCGTCGGGGTGCGCGACCCAGGGGCCTTCGGGGTCGGTGAAGCGCATCTGCAGGATCCGACCGTCGGCGTCGACGTCCTCTTCGTGCAGGCCGGGCCAGCGATGGGCGTCGGCGTGGGGCCACGGCCGCACGCTCGATCGTCGGAACCGGGGCCGGTCGGCCAGCACCCACTCGGCGCCGTCGGGGTTCACTCGCGGCACGACGTAGAAGGTGCGGGTGCGCAGCGCACGGGTGATCGTCTCGTCGCCGGCTCGGTACCCGTCGACCAGTCGTCGGAGCAACCGGCATGCTGCGACCGTCGCGGTGAGTTCGACGGCGTGGATGCTGGCGTCGACCCAGTGTGCGGGTTTGGTGTCGTGGCCGCCGGTCGCCGAGTCGGTGACGGTGACGAGCAGGAGGTCGCGCCCCTCGAACGACGAGCCATAGGTGTCGACGGCGACGAGGTCAGGGTGCCCCGCTGCGAGCCCTCCGATCCACTCGACCAGTTCCGGGTAGCGCAGGAACCGATCGAATTGGTAGTCGTCGAACAGGCTGGGCACCCGTGCAGACTACGTTCGCGCCCCGTGATCCGAGACGACATCATCACCCTCCCCGATGGTCGTGCCGTGGCCTACACGACCATCGGGCGGCCCGCCGGCCGCGTCGTGTGCCACCACCACGGCGCTCCTGGCGGACGGCTCGAGCTGGTCGGCCTCGACGCCGAGTTCGACCGGGCCGGGGTGCGCGTCGTCACCGCCGATCGGCCCGGGTACGGCGGCTCGACACCGTTGGCCGGACGTGCAACCGCCGACTGGGTGGACGACGTGGAAGCGCTCGCCGACCATCTGGGCGTCGAGCAGTTCGGGGTGATGGGGCTCTCGTCGGGTGGCCCGTACGCGGTGGCGTGCGCGTCGCTGCTCCGAGACCGCGTGGTCGGTGCAGTCGTCGCCGCCGGCAACACCGACATGAGCTGGCCCGGCGCCCGTGACGGCTATCTCCAGTCGGAGCTGGACGTCATGGCCCTCGACGACGCCGACGCAGCGGCTGCTCTCTGTACCGAACGCCACGGCGCCGACGGATCCGGTTTCTTCGGCGCGGACGGCGGGACGGACCTGGGGGCAACCGACGACGAGTGGCTGGCCGACGAGACGAACACCACGACACTGTTGGTCTCGATGAACGAGGCGTTCGCCCAGGGCGTGGTCGGCTATGCCCACGACATCTGGGTGCAGGGTCGGCCGTGGTCGTTCGACCCGTCGACCATCACATGTCCGGTGATCGTCGTCCACGGCGACGACGACCAGCTCGTACCGATCGCCCACAGCCGCCACACCGCATCGCTGATCCCCGGCGCCGAACTGCGCATCCTCCCGGGCGTCGGCCACCTCAGCCTCATCGATCAGCTTCCCGCCCTCGCCGCCGAACTGGAGTGACGATTGGTGTCCGACCCCAATCGTTGCACCTACGATCGGAGGATGACCGGAACGCTCGTCATCCTCCGTCACGGCCAGTCCGAGTGGAATCTCGCCAACCTGTTCACTGGCTGGCACGACGTGCCCCTCACCGACAAGGGAAGGAACGAGGCAACAGCCGCCGGGGTCACGATGGCCGATGCGAAGATCCGCTTCGACACCTCGCACACCTCGCTGCAGGCCCGCGCCGTCGTCACCCAGAACCTGGCCCTCGACGCCATGGGCCAGGCGTGGCTGCCGGTCGACCGCAACTGGCGGCTCAACGAGCGGCACTACGGCGCACTGCAGGGCCTCGACAAGAAACAGACCACCGAGCGCCACGGCGCCGAGCAGGTCCATGCGTGGCGGCGCAGCTACGACACGCCGCCACCGTCGGTCGAGCTCGACAGCCCCGAGCATCCCGCCAACGACCCCCGCTACTCGCACCTGCCGCCCGACGTGCTGCCCGCCAGCGAGTGCTTGAGGGACGTCGTGGATCGGGTGCTGCCGTACTGGTACGACCGGATCGCACCACAACTGATGGACGGTCTGAACGTGTTGGTGACCGCTCACGGCAACTCGCTGCGAGCGCTGCTGAAACATCTCGAGGGCATCAGCGACGACGAGATCGCCGAGGTCAACATCCCCACCGGCGCACCTCGCCAGTACTCCTTCGACGAACGCCTCCAGGTGGTGTCGGCCGACTACCTGGGCGACGCCGACGCCGTTGCAGCAGCCGCGGCTGCCGTCGCTGCACAGGCCGGCACGGCACACTGACGAAGACCACGCCGGCTCCGAGGCACCCGCCTGTCACCGCGGGCCCGGCACCCCGTGACACCCGGGTGAGCACCGTGTGTCACTCCACTGCTCACCTGCGGTGACAGAACCGCCTAAGGTTCGGCGCATGGCCAGCAAGAAACAGCATCTGGAAACCCTTCGCGGTGTCGCACTCTTCAGCGGGTGCAACAACAAAGAACTCGAGAAGGTCGCCAGGGCGAGCGACGAGATCCGCATGACCAAGGGCACTTTGATCGTCGATCAGGGCCAGACCGGGCGCGAGGCATTCGTGGTGATCGAGGGCGACGTCGACGTCAAGCGCAACGGCCGCAAGGTGGCCACCCTCGGACCGGGTGCCGTCGTCGGTGAACTGTCGTTGCTCGATCACGGCCCGCGCACGGCGACCGCCGTCTGCGCCAGCGACTGCACGTTGCTGGTGATCGACCAGCGCCGATTCCTCGGCGTGATCGACTCGGTGCCCGCGATCTCGCACAAGTTGCTCTCCAGCCTCGCCGCGAGAATTCGCGATCTCGACCGCCAGTACTTCGGCTGAGCGAGCCGGGATGTGCGCAGCACATCTCGCACAGCGGACATGACCGCTCACCGCACCAACGGCTAGCGTTGGCGCGGTCATGAGCACCACGGTCGAGAACGACGCCCCCACCAGGTCCGACGAGCCGAAACGCCCCGTGCGCGTACAGCCCCACCGGCTGATCCCGGTGCTCGGCGTCGCGATGGGTCTGTTCATCGTGGTGTCCGGCATCCTGCCGCAGATCACGGGTTGGAAGAACGACAACCCGGTGCACCGCACCGTGTTCGTCAACATCCCCGGCCCGATCCAGATCGCCTTCTACACGGTGATCCCGGTGATGATCATCTGGGTGTCGCTGATGTTCGCGAACCGGATGAAGAACTGGGAGCGTGGAGCGCCCGCCCAACGCCACACCACCAAGAAGAACGCGGCACAACGGTTGAAGGACTTCCGCGCCGGTGTCTACATGAAGACCCTGCTGCGCGATGCGGGCGCCGGGCTGATGCACTCGATGATCTACTTCGGCTTTCTCGTGCTGCTCGGCGTCACCACCGTGCTCGAGATCGATCACCAGCTGCCCGAGTCGCTCAAGTTCCTCCACGGCACCACCTACAAGGCCTATGCCTTCGTCGGCGACGCCGCCGGCGTGGTGTTCACCCTCGGTGTGGTGTGGGCGATCGTCCGCCGCTACGTGCAGCGTCCGTACCGCATCCGCATCAAGTCGAAGCCCGAGCACGCGGCGATCCTGTTCACCCTGCTCGCGGTCGGCGTCACCGGCTTCGGTGCCGAGATGTTCCGTATCGCCCAGGAAGGCATGCCGAGCTACGAACAGTGGGCGTTCGTCGGCTACCCGCTCGCCCTGCTCGTCGACGGGTGGTCGCAAGGCACCCTCGACACGTGGCACCAGTGGTGGTGGATCCTCCACGTGGCCAGCTTCATCGCCTTCCTCGCGTTGCTGCCGCTCACGATGCTGCGCCACATCTTCACCTCACCGATCAACATGTACCTGTCCGACAAGGAACGGCCGAAGGGCGCCATGCGCCCGATGCCGAACCTCGAGGAGACCGAGCTCGAGAGCTTCGGCGCCTCCACCGTCGAGGACTTCACCTGGAAGCAGTTGCTCGATCTCGACGCGTGCACGATGTGCGGCCGCTGCACCAGCGTGTGCCCGGCGCACGCCACCGGCAAGTCGCTCGACCCGCGCGAGATCGTGCTGAAGGCCGGCGAGGTGATGGCTGCCACCGGTTCGCCGGTCGTGTCGCCGCCGCTCGGCACCGATCCGGAGATCACCGTGAGCGCGAACTCGCTGTTCGAGCGCATCACGCCCGAGGAGATCTGGGCGTGCACCACGTGCAAGGCCTGCGACGAGATCTGTCCGGTCAACATCGAGATCACCGACAAGATCTTCGACATGCGCCGCTATCTGTCGCTGATGGAGTCCAACTTCCCCGCCGAGCTCGGCAACGCCTACCGGGCGATGGAGAACCAGATGAACCCCTGGGGGATGAACCAGGGTGAACGCGGCGACTGGGCCGACGGCATCGACGGCGTCGACATCGTCGATCCGGGCGAAGCGCTCAGCTCCGAGTACCTCTACTGGGTGGGCTGTGCCGGTTCGTTCGACGACAAGAACAAGAAGGTCACCCAGGCCATGGCCGGTCTGCTGCGCCGGGCCGGCATCGACGTGTCGATCCTCGGTCCGTCCGAGATGTGCACCGGCGACTCGGCTCGCCGGTCGGGCAACGAGTATCTCTTCCAGATGCTGGCACAGCCCAACGTCGAGATGCTCAACGGCATGGGCGTGAAGAAGATCATCACGCAGTGCCCGCACTGCTTCAACACGCTGCTCAACGAATACCCGCAGGTGGGTGGCAACTACGAGGTCATCCACCACACCCAGCTACTCGAGGAACTGATCGACTCGGGCCAGCTCGATGTCACCGACGCCACGCTCGAAGAGCGCATCACCTACCACGACTCGTGCTATCTCGGTCGCCACAACGACGTGTACCTCGCGCCGCGCAAGGTGGTGGCGTCGATCAAGGGCGTCGACGTGGTCGAGATGCCCCGCAACGGCACCAAGGGCATGTGCTGCGGCGCCGGTGGTGCCCGCATGTGGATGG
>CAZJUC010000112.1:0-10109 GCA_964549065.1 uncultured Ilumatobacteraceae bacterium | reverse complement strand
TCGTCGGCGTCAACCTCGCGTTCGCGATCTCCAGCGCCGGTTTCGTCGGCCTCGCGTTCGCACTCAGCGCCCAGGACTTCGTGAAGGACTTCCTCGGCGGCACCCGCGCCCTGCTCGAGGATCGCTACGCCGTCGGCGACGAGGTGATCCTGCGGGTGGCGGGCGCCGACGTCGCCGGGACCGTCGATCTGATCGGTTCGGCGTCGGTGCGCCTGCGGACCCCCGACGGGGCGACCTGGCACGCAGGGCACCACTCGATCGACGCGGTCACCAACCTCTCGCAGCTGCCCGCCGTCAGCGACATCGAGGTGCCTGTCGACGACTGGGTGCGCGCCGACGAGCACTCGGCGGCAGCACGGCTGGCTCATGCGTCGAACGACGTCGGTCTGACCGGCGTGGTGTTCCTGCGCGACATCGAGACCCACACGCCTCCCATGGCACCCGTGGGAGACGGCAACGGCGAGGGCGAGGGCGTGGACGGGGACGACGATGGCGCCGTCGAGTGTCCGATCGTGACGGTCCGGGTCAAGACCAACCGCCCGCTCAGCGCTCCGGAGACCGAACTGGTGCGGAGCAAACTCCTCGATCGCTGACCGGGGCGCACGACGGTGGATACGCTCACGGTGATGTTCGCCCAGGGCACCTCCACTGCGGCCGTCGGAGCGAAGCGATCGGTCCAGCGGATGATCGGCGCCATCGTGAGCACGGCGAGCAACGCCCACTACGGCCGCTGGTACTACTCCAACCGCTGGCATCCCCACCACGCACTCCTGCAGCGAGCGCTCGACGAGACCGCCGAGTACATCACGGCGCACATGTCGTCGGCGATGGTGAAGCGCGACGACATCGGTGTCTTGAACGATGCCCTCGGGCGCGCCCCGAGCGGCGGTCTCCATCTCGAGTTCGGTGTGCGCAGCGGCCGATCGGTCAACCACATCGCTCGCCGCGTACCGAATGAGACGGTGCACGGCTTCGATTCGTTCGAGGGATTGCCCGAGCCGTGGACCGGGTGGACGATCGGCGCCGGGGGGTTCGGTGGAGAAGGGATCCCGAAGGTCGAGCCGAACGTTCAGCTGCACGTCGGCTGGTTCGACGACACGCTCGTGCCGTTCCTCGCCGAACACCCGGGCGACGTCTCGTTCGTCCACGTGGACTCCGACATCTACAGCTCCGCGTGCACGATCCTGTGGGGCCTCGCCGATCGCCTGCGGCCCGGCTCGATCATCGTGTTCAACGAGTACTTCAACTATCCGAACTGGAAGCAGCACGAGTTCCGGGCATTCCAGGAATTCTGCGAGGAGTACCGGGTGACCTACGACTACCTGTGCTGGGGGATGTACGAAGTCGCCGTACGGATCACCTCGATCGGTGCCGAGCCCACGCTGCGGGAGACGGGCGCATGAGGCGGATGCGGGCGGTGGCACTCACGGCTGCGGCGTTCGGGCTCGTGGCGCTGCTGACACCGATCTGGTTCGCACACCACCTGTTCAACCGCATCACGAGCGCCCGCCGTCGGGGGAGCACGATCGAGATCGACCGCGTCGCGGCTGCGGACGCCACCATCGACTCACTCATCGAGGCGGGTCGCCCGGTGATCGTGGAGGGTCTCCTCGACCGGCTCGGCCTCGCCGACGTGGCCACCCCCGCCGACCTCGAGCGCGTCGCCGGCGACCAGACCATCACGGTCACCTCGTACGACTCGTCGACGCCGTACTTCCTCTACAGCGGCGGCTACGACACCACGGTCGCCGCTCGTCGGGAGATGACGGTGCACGACTTCGTGCGCACCATGTTCGCCGACGGCGTCGACGCCGGCACCGTGGTGTACCAGCTCTTCGGCATCCGTGCGCTCGACGGCGAGGCGGCCGGTGTGCTCGACCGGTTCGACGAGGCGGTTCGCCGACACACGAGTCGATCGACCGAGCCGCGCTTCAGCGGTGTGTGGGTCGGTTCGCGGGGCGCGGTGACCCCGCTGCACCACGACGCCTGGCCGGGGCTGCTGTTCCAGACCCACGGCACCAAGCGGGTTGCGATGTACCGGCCGGCCGATCGTACGCACCTGTCGTTCCGGTTGCCGTTGTACGGCGCCGGACGGTGGTCCGATCTGCCCGGCCGTTCCGGCGACGCTGCGCCGGCCGACTTCCCGCTGCTCGCACGAGCCGACCGCTACGTCGGCGAGCTACGTGTCGGCGATGCCCTCTACATCCCGCCGTTCTGGGCCCACGAGATGGAGGCGGTGGAGGCCAACATCTCGGTTCCGTTCCGCTTCGCCGGGCCCCGCTCGTCGTACCTGAACCCCGGATTCCTGCGCCCGGCATCGGAGCTGTTGCGACAGCAGCTCGACACCGTCGCCTCCCGGTGAGACGACGCGCATGATCATCGCTCCCGACACCGACAGCGGTGAATTGGCGGCCGTCGCTTCCGCTGTCATCGATGCGATCCACCGCGACCGACTCTCGACGTGGGCGGGTGTCAACGCCGACTCGGCTGGGTCGGCTGGTCCGATCGCGATGTCAGTTCGAATTGCGTGCGGGGCGATCAGTGGCGCGAACGAACGGGAACGTGACCGACTGGTCGGCGTGCTCGGCGCGACCGGTGTCGCCGTCGCCGACACCTCGGTGTCCGATCAGCGCCACACCGTGGGGATCCACGTGGCTCCCGACGATGCCGCCCGAGCAGCCGAAGCGATACGCAACGCCGGTTATCGCAGCTCCCGGGTGTGGACGGGGGGCGCAGCGGCCTCCCAGCGACGCACCGGAGAGTTCGAGATCCTCACCCGCGACGGCGCCGCCACCACGGTGGTGCAACTTCGATGGCGCGCGCTGCGTTCGGGTGATCGTTCCGGCAGCCGGCGTCGAATGGATCGCGTGTTCGCTCCGACGGCTGCCGACTGGGATGCGGTCGACCTGCCCACTCGATGGTGGTGGGGATACTCGGTGGTCCGCCCGCTGCGGGTGATGGCAGAACGGGTCGGGCTGCGCTCGAACGACCACGGCGCCCTCGAACCGTTCCTCAGCACCCCGGACTCGTTGATCGAGCCGTTACTCGATTTCGCCTCGGTCGGCGTCGACGACGTCGTGTTCGACTTCGGATGTGGCGACGGCCGTTTTGTCGTCACCGCAGCGGCAGCAACCGGCTGTCGCGCGCTCGGGGTCGAACAGTCGGCGGAGCTGTCGGCCGCCGCGATCGACCGGGCCACGACGGAAGGGGTCGCCGCCCGGGTGCGAATCGTCAACGGCGACGCCACCACCATCGACCTGTCGGCGGTGACCGTGGTGGTGCTGTTCCTGCCGATGGGGGTCGCTGCTCGCGTGGTCCCCGACCTGCTGGCGCGGCTCTCGCCGGGCGCGCGCATCGTGCTGCACGAACAGACTCCGCTCGCGTCGACGATCCCTCCGCCCGACTCGGTGGCGGCGGTGATCGCCGACGATGCGGTCACGGTCGCGCACCGCTGGCTGGTGACGTCCGGCGTTGTCTGAGACCCCTCGTCGGGGGTGCAGCCAGGCCGTCGGGCGAACGGCGATCGGTCAGCCGAGCCCGAGGTGGCGTGCGACCACGTTGCGCATCACGTCGGCGGTGCCCGAGTAGGTGAGCCCACCGACGGCGTCGCGCAGACTCCGTTCGATCTCGAACTCGCTCAGGTAGCCGCGTGCGCCCTGCACGATCGTGGCGTCGAGCGCGGATTCGATCCCGACCTCGCCGGCCACCAGCTTCGCCAGCGAGGCGTACATCGTGACGTCGCGCCCCGTGGTCTCGGCCATCGCCGCTCGATACAGGTAGAAGCGCGCCCGCTCGTGGCGTTCCTTCATCGCGACGATCCGGTGCGACACCGCCTGGTAGCGCCCGATCGGGTGACCGCCCTGGGTGCGCTGTCTCGCGTAGGCGATCGCCTCGTCGAGTTGGCGTTCCATCGCACCGACCTGCGGCGCGAAGACGTAGCTGCGCTCCACGTCGAGGATCGCTCCGAAGATCCGGGCCCCGGCGCCTTCGCGGCCGAGCAGGGCGTCGGCGGGCACGACGACGTCGTGGAACTCGAGGTCGCCGAACGGGGTGGTCCGCATGCCCATCTTCGAGCGCACGTCGGTGCGTACGACGCCGTCGAGGGTGGTGTCGACCAGGAAGGCGGAAATGCCCCAGCTGCCCGCTTCGGGGCGGGTGGAGGCGAACACGATCGCGAGGTCGCAGATCGGGCCGAAGGTGATGTACGCCTTGTGGCCGTCGACCACGTAGCTGCCGTCGTCGCGTCGCTGGGCCCGGGCGCCGAGCGCGAACGCGTCGGAGCCGGTCTCCGGTTCGGTCATCGCCAGCGCGGCCAGGCTGGTGCCGTCGAGCAGGCCCGGAAGCCATCGCTGTTGTTGCGCGGGGGTCCCGAACCGCACGAGTGCCACCTGGGTGCTGAGCATCTGGCTCGCTGCCGCGAACGTCAGACCGTTGTCGGTGCAGCCCTGCCCGAGGCCCTCGAGGGTGAGCAGCGTGGTGGCGAGATCGGCGCCGGACCCGCCCAGTTCGGTGGGCACCGAGAGTCCGAAGATGCCGCGCTCGCCGCACCGGCGCCAGTCGTCGACGGCGAATGTCGAGTTGGCGTCGTCGGCGACCAGGTCGCGTCGGCCGAGGTGCTGGCGCGCCCAGTCCGCAGTCTCCATCTTCGTCGGATGGCCGGTGTCGACCAAGGCTTCGGTGAGACGATGCAATGCATCGACGTCGTGGGCAGTCACGACGTGACCGACGCGTTCGGGTCGTCGTCCGCGCCGGGAGCGCGGTGCAGTTCGAGGCGCCCGCGTTCGTCGACGTGTTTCCACTCGTCCTGGAAATCGGCGTTGTTCCAGCGGCCCATGCCCGGATAGAAGACGCGCCGGCCGCCGTGGCCGTCGAAGTGGTCGCCGTTCCAGCGGGGGTCGGCAGGCTCGTCGACGCGCTGGTAGCGGCTGTCCGACGACAGGCGACAGCGGCCGGTCGGCGAGTGGTTGTCGAGCGCACCGTGCAACATGTGCATCCCGAAACACAACACGTCGCCCGGCTCGAAGTCGGCGCTCGCCCAGCGCGCGCCGAACGAGTCGAGCACCGCTGCCGGGTCGTCGTCGAGCCACGTCAAGGCGTCGCGGTCGGCATCGGTACGCAGGTAGCCGTCGTGCAACCGTTGGCTGCGGTGGCTGCCCTCGAGCAGCATCAGGGCACCTTCGTGGCGATGGACGCGACCGAGCGGGATCCAACTGGAGAAGATGCGCGACGTGCCGCGGTTCATGTAGGGGCCGTCGCAGTGGAAGCCGCATCCTTCGCCCGGTCGCACGAAGCGGGGCCAGCGCATGTCGAACGATTTGACCTCGCCGCCGAGCAGTGCGGTGTGGACGGCGAGCACCTCGGGGGCGTCGGTGACGGCCAGGTAGCGCGTGCCGGTGCGCACACTCTCGGAGAACGCCCGCAGGTTCGCCGCCGGCACGGCGTGGGCGTCGCCGGCGACCGCATCGTCGAGCGGGTGACGGTCGTCGATCTCACCGAGGATGGCGTACTTGAGCAGTACCTCGTGGCGGGCGGCGGCGACGACCGCCGGGTCGAGCAGCTCTCGGAAGAACAGATAGCCGCGCTCGTCCATCGCCTCGCGCAGTGCCGATTCGTCACCGAGCAGATCGTTGGCGACGGTCAGCTCGCCGAAGCGCTCGGTGGAGGTGTCGACAGCGACACCGTTGGCAGTGAGGACCGGCCTGGTGGGCGTTGCAGCGGGCGTTGCGGATGACGGTGTGGTGGCCGGACTGGCAGACATGACGTCCGCCACGGTAACCAAGAGGAGTGAACGATGAGACGCGCAGCGTGCCGGAGCTCCTGACGGGCTTGCTCGATGCCAACGCCGCACGCGACCCCGACGGCGACGCGGCGACCGACGGCACCGATCGTGTGAGCTGGACGGCCTACCGTGATCGGGCCGCAGCGCTCGGTGGCGCGCTGCTCGCTGCCGGAGTCGAACGAGGTGACCGCGTCGCCGTCCACCTGCCCAAGTCGGTCGATTCCTTCGTTGCAGCGCACGCGGTCGTCCGCATCGGGGCCGTGATGGTCCCGGTCGACTGGTTTGCTCCCCCCGACTACGTGGGCGCGGTGATCGGCGATGCGCACGTCGCCGCCGTGATCTCGTCGGCCGGCGTGCAGCGGGTGCACGAGATCGCCGGCGCGGCCGAGCTGGCGGTGCTGGCCCCCGACGCCGCCGGTACGCCGGCCTCGCCGGCCGAGGTCGATCCCGCAGACCCTGCGTACATCGTGTACACCTCCGGCTCGACCGGCACCCCGAAGGGCATCGTGCACACGCACGCCAGTGCGCTCGCCTACGCTCACCGCGCCGTCGACACCTACGACCTGGGACCGTCGGACCGGCTGGCGAACATCGCCCCGCTGCACTTCGACCAGTCGACGTTCGAGCTCTGGGCGGCCCCTCTGGCCGGTGCGGCGGTGGTGATCGTGCCCGACGGTGTCCTCCGTTTCCCGGCGAGCGTGTCGGAGCTGATCGGCCGCGAGCATGCAACGGTCTGGTACTCGGTGCCCTACGCGATCGAGCAGCTCGTCACCCGCGGCGCTCCCGGCGACCGCGACCTGTCGTCGTTGCGCTGGGTCCTGTTCGGTGGCGAGTCGTTCCCGCCGGCGGCCCTCGCTGCTGCGCAACAGGCGCTGCCTCACGCCCGGTTCTCCAACGTGTACGGCCCCGCCGAGGTCAACCAGTGCACGTTCCATCATGTCGACACGGCGACACCCGTCGGCACCGAGGCGGTCGTGCCCATCGGGCGGGCCTGGGCCGACACCGAACTGCTGCTCGTCGACGACGCCGACCGGGTACTCGATGGAGTCGCGGAAGGGGAGCTGTTGGTGAGCAGCGACACGATGATGGCCGGCTACTGGGGTCGGCCCGAGCTCACCGCAGCGGCAATCGTCACCCGACCCGCCACCGGCGACCGGCGCTGGTACCGCACCGGAGATCTGGTCCGGCGTGAGGCGAACGGCACCTACGTGTTCGTCGGGCGCAGCGACCACCAGGTGAAGGTTCGTGGCCATCGCATCGAACTGGAAGCGGTCGAGTCGGTGATCAACGAGCTTGCCGGTGTCGTCGCCTGTGCCGTCCTCGTCGAACGCGGCGAGGAGGACCGTCTCGTGGCACTCGTGACGCCGCCGCCCCCGGCGACGGATCGCAGCGCCATCACCAAGGCGCTGCGTCATCGACTGCCGCGTTACAGCCTCCCGGCCGAAATCATCGGTGTGGTCTCGGTGCCGCGTACCGGCGTCGGCAAGATCGACCGGGTCGCCGCAGCCGCCTTGCTCGCCGAAAATCGAGCCGCGCCCGCCATCGCATCACCGGAGCTGCTCCGGTAGGTTGCTCGCTGATCATCGGCGCCCACTCCCTCGAGTTCGCCGAATGACCGAACCAGCGTGAGCACCCAGCAGTCGACTTCCCTCGGCGACGATCTCGTCGCCTTCATCGCCGACGACGTCGCGCTCGGCGGCGTCGTCCTCGACGCCGACACCGATCTCGTGATGTCCGGGGTGATCGACTCGCTCGGGGTGATGATGGTGGTCGACTGGCTCGAGCAGCGCCTCGCCGTCACGATCGATCCGAACGACGTGGTGATCGAGCACTTCGCCTCCGTCGCAGCGATCGTCGACTATCTCCGATCCCGAGACGACTGCCAGGTCGAGTGAGCAGCGACACGGTCACGCTGCGTCCTCGATCAGTCGGGGAGTATCCGCTGACCGGCGTGCAACGACAGATCTGGGCGAGCCAACGCCTGGCGCCCGGCGTCCCGCTGGCGAACATGGGCAAGATCCACCGGATCGCCGGCCCGATCGACCCGGATCGGTTCGTCGCCGCCATCGACGAGGTCCTGCGAGCTTCGGATGCACTGCGTACGGTGATCGTCGACCGTCCTGGCCGCGAACCCCGCGCCCGGGTGTTGTTCGAGCCGCCCGAATCCACCGTGGTCGTCGACCTTGCCGAAGTCGACCTCGACGAATGGTGCCGTGAGCGCATCTCGCGACCGGTCGACGCCACCGTGTGCAGCTACGACTCGGTCCTGCTGCGCCACGGCGACGAATCGTGGACCTGGTGGCTCGACCTGCACCACGTGGTCACCGACGGGTGGTCGTCGTCACTGGTGTTCGACGCGGTCCGGGCTGCGTACGCGAGCGACGAGACGGTCGGTGGTGCCGACGAGGCTGCCGGGTCGACGGTGGACTCGTCGGCGTCGTTCTACGACCACGTCGCCGCCACCGCGGATGCCGTGGACGGGCCGGACGCGTCACCAGCGGAGGGCTCGCCGATCGCGCCGTACGGCCCGCGTCGACCACGCACCACGGCGGTGAGTCGCCGCGAGCTGCCCGACGCGGCGGCGTTGCTCGCTCCGCACGACGCGTACCGGGCGTTCACCGTGTCGATGTCCACCCTGGCGCGACTCGCGGTGAGCACCGCCGTCACGCTGTCGCGTCTCGACGGTCGACACACGATCACACTCGGGGTGCCGTTGCACCGCCGGCTCGGTCCGGTGGCTCCCCGCTTGATCGGGCCATTGATGGCGATCGCACCGCTGCGCATCGAGATCGATCCCGACGAGTCGTTCGAGGACTCCTACCGGCGGGTGCTTCGCGACCTGATGGGTGTGGTCCGCTCGTCGGCTCAGGGCGACGTTGCCGACGCCGCGTTCGATGCGGTGCTGAACGTGCAGACCGTCACCTACGGCGACATCGGCGGGTTCCCCACCGTCACCTCGTGGGCGCGTTCCGGCCACGTCGACCCCGCCCACCCGATCAGGGTCCACGCCTTCGACTACGGCACCGGGATGACCGTCGAGGTCGACCTCAACGACGCGCTCAGTGCCGACGGTTCCCACCACCGCTTCGTCGAACACCTCGGCCGAACCCTCGACGTGGCGAGGCGCGAGCCGTCGCAGGCGGTCGGCCACTTCGAGCTCGCCACCGACGACGACCTGGTGGCGATGGCCACTCTGAACCCCGCAGGCCCGTCGGCCGAGTCGACGCCCATCCACGACAGGATCGCTGCACGATTGCGCAGCGACCCCGGTGCGGTCGTGGCCGAACACGACGGCGACATCCTCACAGCCGGTGATCTCGACCGGCGCGCCGACTCCGTCGCCCGCGCCCTCGTCGCCCGCTCGATCTCCACCGGGGCCCGCGTCGGCATCCGCTTGCCGCGCAGCTTCGACGTGCTCGCGGCCGTGCACGGGGTGATGCGCTCGGGGGCGGCGTTCGTGATGCTCGACCCCGACGATCCGCCGCCGCGACACGAAGCGATCGCCGACGATGCAGCCCTCGCTCTCGTCGTCGACGACGTCGCCGCGCTGGTCGCCGACGTCCGCGACGACACTCCTGCCGACATCGATGTCGAGGTCGGGCTCGACGACATCGCCTACGTGCTCTACACCTCGGGGTCGACGGGCCAACCGAAGGGCGTCCCGATCCCGCATCGGGGCCTCGCCGACTATCTCGACTTCGCAGCGGACGCATACGCGTCGACGTCGGAATTCGTCATGCCGCTGTATTCGTCGCTCGGCTTCGACCTGTCGATCACGTCGCTGTTCCTGCCTCAACTGCTCGGTGGTCGCAGCGTCGTGTTCCCCGATGACGCCGTCACCGCACTCGGGCGCATCGCCACCGATCCGCGGCTGACGGTGCTCAAGGCCACCCCGAGTCAGCTCGAGATCCTGTGCCGCCTCGCCACCGACCCGCTCGGGTTGGAAGTGGTGATCGTGGGTGGCGAGGCGTTCCGACGTCCGGTTGCCGAGGCGGTCGCCGCCGCGTGCGCAGGAGACGTCCGGATCTTCAACGAGTACGGGCCCACCGAAGCGGTGGTCGGTTGCATGCTCCACGAGTGGGACCCCGAACGCGATCTCGGCCCCGACGTGCCGATCGGAGGCGCGGCGCCCGGTGCCGAGGTCCACGTCCTCGATGCCCGCCAGCGGCCGACGCCGGTGGGAGCATGGGGTGAGTTGTACGTGCGGCGCCCCGGCATGGCACGCGAGTACCTCCATCTTCCCGAAGCCACGGCCGAACGGTTCGTCGTCGTCGAAGGGATCGGCGCGCTCTACCGCACGGGCGACCGCGTGCGCGTCGAGCACGGGGCG
>CAZJUC010000111.1:0-10209 GCA_964549065.1 uncultured Ilumatobacteraceae bacterium | reverse complement strand
CAGTTCTGCGCCGGAATGGACTCCGCAGCAAACAGCTCCTCGACGGTCTCGCGGTCCCGGTGGTCGTCGACGTCGAGCAGCTCGGCCTCGATCGGCGGAAACACGTCCGGTGTCGTGAACACCGTCTGCTCGCGCAGGACGCGGATCCCGGTGCCTGCGAGCACGTCCTCATCACGACGGACCCTGGCCGAGCGCCGCTCGCGCTTGAGGGCCTTGGTGCGGATTCGCCGTTCCTCGGGGTCGGGGCAGAACACGTCGCCGGCCGCGTTGAGCAGATCCTGCTTCTCCTGTGGGCTCAAGACGGTCAGCAGATCACGCGAGGCCCCGATGCGCTGCAGGAACGCGGTCGCGGCCAACAACTGCGCTCGCAGTTCATCGTCCGCTGTGCCCTCGGTGGATTCAGCGGACAAGGAGCTGCCCGGGCATCTGGTCGCCGAAGTTGATGCCGAGGTCACGGGCGGTCTTCATCGTGTCGCCGTCGAGTGGCACGGTCTTCAGGACGCGAACCGCCTCCGCGAGCGGAACATGGACCACCTCGGGGGGTTGCAGACCGACCATGATGCCGTCCTGACCCTCCTCGATGGCGCGCACCGCAGCAGCGCCGAAGCGCATCCCGAGCAACCGGTCGAGTGCGGTCGGTGACCCACCGCGCAGCAGATGACCGAGCACCACCGTCCGCGTCTCCTTGCCGGTGAGGTCCTCGAGTTGGGCGGCGACCTTCCCGCCGATGCCGCCCAGCTGCACGGCCTGGCCGATCGCCTTGCCGAGCACGGAGGTCTCGCCTCCCACCGGCTTGGCACCTTCGGCCACGACGACGATCGTGAACCTGGCGCCGCTGCGGTCGCGCTGCATGATCGTCTCGGCCACCGGTCCGAGTTCGTACGGAATCTCCGGGATCAGGATGCAGTGGGCGCCGCCGGCCATCCCGGCGTGGAGCGCGATCCATCCGGCGTCGCGACCCATCACCTCGACCACCATCACCCGGCCATGGGACGTCGCGGTGGTGAACAGCCGGTCGATGCACTCGGTCGCGAAGTCGACGGCCGTGTCGAAGCCGAACGTCGCAGTGGTCTTGTCGAGGTCGTTGTCGATCGTCTTCGGCACACCGATGACCCGCAGGCCGGCCTCATGCAGGTGGTTGCCGATCCGAAGCGACCCGTCGCCTCCGACGGTGATCAGGGCGTCGATCCCTGCGTCAGCGAAATTCTGCACCAGCTCGGGTGTGCGGTCGACCTCGATCCACGTTCCATCGGGCTGCTCGACCGGGAAACTGGTGGGGTTGCCACGGTTCGTCGAACCGAGAACGGTGCCGCCGAGATGTGAGATGCCGCGCACCGCTTGGCGGTCGAGTTCCATCAGGCCGCCGTCCGAGTACTGCTCGGGGAACATCAGGCCGTTGAAGCCGTCGCGGATCCCCACCACTTCCCAGCCACGCTTGCGGGCCGCGAGCGTGGCTGAGCGGATCACGGCATTCAGGCCGGGGGCATCACCCCCGCCGGTGCTGAGGGCGATCTTCGAGACGTTCTGGGCAGACACGCAGCACAGAGTAGGCCGACCCGGCAGTACTCGGGACCGGATGCGTCCAACGTCATCGACCGTTCACCTTCGGCGCGGATGCTCGGGTGTGCTTGCATGCCGGGATGGACGACATCGCCGCAACCGGTCCGGGCATCGACACAACGACCGGCTCGACCGTCGACGCGACCATCGATCTGGGCGGCCAGGTCGCCCTCGTCACCGGCGCATCGTCCGGGCTGGGCCGCCGCTTCGCGACACTGCTCGCCGCCAATGGCGCACAGGTCGTCGCCACCGGTCGCCGTGTCGAGCGACTGCGTGAACTCGATCAGGAGATCGGAGATGCAGGCGGTACCTGCCTGCCGCTGCAGCTCGACGTCACGGACGCCACCCAACTCGCCGAGGTGGTCGCCACGGCCGAAGCGGAGCTCGGCCCCGTCCAGATCCTCGTCAACAACGCCGGGATCCCGGATGCGCAATATGCCACGAAGATGGAACTGCAGCTGATCGATCAGGTGCTCGACACCAATCTGCGAGCCCCGTACGTGCTGTCGTGCGAGGTCGCGCGCCGGCTGATCGGACTGGAGCTGCCGGGCCGCATGGTCAACATCTCGTCGGTCGGTGGGTTCCACTACTCCGGCGGAGGTGCTGCCTTGTACTCGATCACGAAGGCGGGCGTGAACCGCTTGACCGAGGCGCTGGCGGTCGAGTGGGCGCGTTTCGGGATCAACGTGAACGCGATCGCACCGGGGCTTTTCGCCTCGGAGATGTCCGACGGGATGATCGAGCGGATGGGTGATCTCACCCGGGCCTTCCCGCGCAAACGCATCGGTCAGCCAGAGAACCTCGACAGCACACTGCTCTATCTGGTGTCACCGGCCTCGGAGATGGTGACCGGAACGGTCATCAAGGTCGACGACGGCCAAGGCGGCCGCTGATGTAACGATTGGTGTCTGACACCAATCGTTACATCAGGCGTTGGGGGTGATCAGGGCTTTGTCGCCCGTGGCCATCCGGGCGTAGCGCTTCACCTGAGCGGGGTCGACCGCCTCGGCGAGCGACAGGCGGGTGCCGTAGCTGCTCGCGAACGTGGTGGTGATCTCGTCGGCCACGCGTCGGCGCAGCCGGTCGGATCCCTCCTGGCCGATCTTGCCGAGGAACGGGGTGAGCAGCCAGCCGCCGAGGCCCCACGACATCCCGAAGTCGCGTCGTAGCGTGGTCGGGCCCCGGTCGAGACCACCGTAGATGTAGACCTGCTTGTGCGTGTCGGAGCCGTAGCGGTTGAATTCCCCGGCCTGTTCACCGGCGACCTTCTCCATGCGTGACAGCAGGATGCTGGCCAGGTCGCCACCGCCGATCGCGTCGAAGGCGATCGTGGCGCCGGTGGCGCGCAGCGCATCGGTGAGATCGTCGACGAAGGTGTCGGCGCTCGAGTCGACGACGTGCTCTGCACCGAGCCCACGGAGCTGCTCGACGTGTTCGGGCTTGCGGACGATGTTGACGAGCCCGACGCCGTCGTCGAGACAGATGCGGTTGAGCATCAGCCCGAGATTCGACGCGCCGACGGTGTGGACCAGTGCGGTGTGGCCTTCCATTCGCATCGTCTCGACCATCCCGAGCGCCGTCAGCGGATTGACGAATGCGGCCGCAGCATCCGCCGGGTCGGTGCCGTCGGCCATCGGCAGACACTGGCTGACGTGCAGCGTTCGATACTGGGCGTAGGCGTTGCCCGACAGGAACCCGACCGTCTTGCCGAGCAGCGCCTGTGCCGTCGACGACGACCCTGCGGCGACCACGACGCCACCGCCTTCGTTACCGACCGGCATCGCCTTGCCGAGGCGGGCTCGCTGTGCAGCAACGCCGGCATCGGAGACCGGCACGGCCACCGCGTGGTGGATTCCGTCGCCGGCCGGCAGCGCAGCATCGGCGTCACCGCCTGCGAGCATCATGCCCAGGTCGGACGGGTTGATCGGTGCGGCCTCGACCCGGACCACGACCTGGTCGTCACCCGGAGCAATCACGTCGGTCTCGCGAATGCCCATCGTGACGACTCCGTCGTCAGCGAGCGTCGATCGCAGTTCGAGGGCGGTGGGAGGCAGCTCGGAGGACATCGAACCACTCAACCACATCGCCACGGTCGGTCCCGATGCGGACGATGGAGTCGATCGACGGGTAGAGCGCGCAACGACGAACTCCTAGGCTCGTCTGTCGCGATGGTTGCCAAACGTCCGATCCCACCTCCCACCTCCCGACGAAAGGCGGCCCAGGGGGCGTTCATGCTCGCGATGACGGTGCTGCAGGACGAGCGGGTGCGCGAACAACTCCGCAAGGCCCCGGTCGCCGCTCGCGAGTGGGCCGAGCAACGGCGCGCCGCCGACGTCGCCACCGGGGTCGAGGGCCGCCGAGCCGCCTCGACGATCCGCGAACGCTTCGACCCGACGCAGCGCTTCGGTCAGAAGGGCATCGAGCGCCGGATCTCCGCGCTCGAGCGCAACGCAGATCTCGTGTTCCCGGAACCGACCGATCGGGACGGCGCGGTGATCTTCCAGGCGCTCGACGAGCTGGGTCGTGCTGCCGCGATCTCCGCGACGATGCCGCTCAACGAGCGGCGCAAGGCCCGCACACGGATCAGCACCGAGCTGACCCGGCTCGAACGAGCGCTGGTCGATGCCGTGCTGCCACCAGACGCCGCGCCGTGACGTGCGACGAGCGACCCGGTGCCATCCGGGAGATTCGCTCGTCCGAACTGGTGATGGCCCGGGTCAGAAGCGGCGGTCGTTGGTCTTCTTCTTGGGTGGCGCCTTGAACGGCGCCTCGATCAGCGTCTCGAACTGCTGATCGTCCGGCTGCTTGGGGTCGTTCAGGTTCTGGAGGTACTTCTTGATCGCGGCACGAGCCGGTTGGACGTGCGCACCCTTCAGACCGACCGAGCGACTCATTGCATCCTTGGCCTTGGCGACGCGCTCTTTGCGAGTCGCCTTCTCCTCGTCGGAGTAGGTCGTCGGCGCCTTGTTGGCACGCGCTGCTTCGGCGGCCTTGCGGTCGGCTTCGGCTTGCTGGAGCGGGGTGAGTTTGGCCTGGGCCACGATGCTGTTCCTTCTGTTCGGGGACCTCTGGAGGGTACCGGGGCTTTGGGGTGAGGTGAACTGTCACGGTCGGCCCGGCGACGTGTGACGGCAGGGGTGACTTCGTTTCGTCGGGCGCCGGCCACATACGCTCCCGCACGATGAAGCGACTCCTCCCCGTTCTCTTCGCCACCGCGCTGATCGCAGCGGCGTGCGGCTCCGACTCCGAGACTTCGGGTCCCACCACCGTCGGCACCGAGGCGACGCCGGAGACGACCGAACCGCCGTCGCCCGAGACCACCGACGCCGCGGCAACGACGACCGAGCCGCTCGACACCACGCCGGCGACCACGCAGGCACCCGAGCCCGATGTCACCGCCGCCGAACTCGCCGCACGCGGCCCCTACGCCGTCGGTGTCGTCACCCGCGAGCTGCCCGAAGGTGGCCTCGTCGAGGTCTGGTACCCGGCCGACGAGTCCGCCGCTGGCGGCACGGTCGTCTACAACGTGCGCGAGTTCCTGCCACCGGCTGTCGGCGAGCTGCTGACCGGCGACATCGACGACACGTTCACGATCGAAGCGACCCGCGACGGCACTGCCGCCGACGACGGCCCGTTCCCGATCGTGCTGTTCAGCCACGGTTCGACGGCATTCCGCCTGCAGTCGAGCCACATCGCCGAGCACCTGGCCTCATGGGGCATCGTGACGGCGTCCACCGACCACCCGAGCCGCGACCTGGACAACCGCCTCGGCGGCACCAGCGAGGGGCAGCCGCCGGCCGTCGACCAGATGCGCTCGATGCGGACGCTGTTGACCACCCTCGACGACGATCCGATCCTGGGCGGCGTGCTCGACAACGAGCGTGTCGCCCTCGGTGGCCACTCGGCGGGCGGTGGGACGATCTCGGAGGTCGCGCTCGACGAGGGAATCCTCGGCTACGTGTCGTACGCGTCCGGCCTGCGCGACAACGTGCCCGAGGTCCCGTCGCTGTTCATGGCCGGCGAACTCGATGCGATCATCGAGCCGGCACGCACTGCCGAGGCTTTCGAGCTCGCGCCTCCCCCGTCGTGGCTGTGGGTGTTCGCCGATGCGGGCCATCTCGCGTTCTCCGACCTCTGCGCGATCGGCTCGGGCGACTCGAACCTGATCGACCTCGGCGAGCAGGCCGGTCTCGGCGCCTTCCTCGACGACGGTCTGCGCACGCTCGCCACCGATGGATGCGACGAGCCGAATCGTCCGGTGCAGGAGGTGTGGCCGGGCATCGACCAGGCGGCCACGGGCTTCTATCGCTGGGTGTTCGGCATCGACGCCGAGCCGGTGGGTCTCGACGAGTCGGCCGTCACCGACGGCGTCACGATCACCTCGAAGTAGGCCTGCCGACGGGGCGTGGCAGTGGGCAGTGGGTGGCAGACTCTCGGTCATGAGCGAGCAGCCGCCGTCAGGTGCGTCCCAGCCGGCATTCGATCCGCCGGATCCGTCCTTGCGCGCCGGCATCGAGCCGGATGCTCGCGTCATCTCCGACCCGGGGGCGCCGGTGATCATCGGCGTGTCGTTCGACCGTCAGGTGCTCGCCCAGCAGTACCTGTTGGCGATGGGCGGTCTGAAGGAATCGGGCGCACTCGACCTGCAGGACGCCGTCGTCGTGAACAAGAGCGACGACGGGTCGGTGAAGGTGGTCGAGACGATCGACCCCACACCGGGGCGCGCCGCGTTGAACGGGGCGATGTGGACCAGTCTCCTCGGGTTGGTGCTCGGCGGACCCGTCGGATGGATCGCCGGGCTCGGCATCGGCGCGGCGTCGGGTGCGGTCACCGCCAAGATCGTCGATCTCGGCATCCCCGACGAATGGGTGGCATGGTTCCGAGACGCGGTCGAGCCCGGCACCTCGACGGTGGTCATCCTGGCCGAGCACGTCCACGTGCCGGCGCTGGCGGACGAGGCACGGCGTTTCTCGGGCGCCGAACTGCTCTACACCTCGATGCCCGACTACGCCTACGACCAACTGCGCGCTGCGCTCGAATCCTGAGCGCGACTGAGCGTCAGGCGGCGACAGCGCGACGAACGGCGCCGTCGAGCACGTGGCGTGACAGCTTCGGGCACACGTCGAGCACGGTGGCGAACTCGGCCCGGTTGAGGACGTACACACTCGAGTCAGCCGTTGCGACCACCGACGCGGTGCGACGCTTGAGGGTCAGCAGCGCCAACTCGCCGATGACGGCGCCGGAACGGACGGTGATGGTGTCGTCGTCGAGTTGGATCTCGAATTCACCGTCGATGACGACGAAGCACTCGCGACCGAAGTCGTCGGCGTGCATGATCTCGTCGCCGGCATCGATCTGGACGGTGGTGGCGAGGCGATCGAGCGTCCGGAGTTCGCTCACGGGCACGGAGCGACCCAGCTCGCTGTCGAGGAGGGAGGGGTGGAGGGTGTGCTTGCGGGTGAACATGAAGACGTGCTGTTTCTCTGTGGTTTCGTCGGGGGACGTCGCTGGTTCGACAGCTGTTGACAACCTCCCGTCGGGCTCCTCCATTCCCATCGGCGAAAAAGATCCTGCTCTGATCGAAATCTCTGCGAGCGATGGCCGCGACATCAGCATCGGTCGGTTCGACCGCTGCATGGCCAGGCGATGAGCCACACCCCCGGATGCGGGGGTGTGGCTCATCGGTGACGGCATGTGCCGGTGCGAGCCGAGGCGGTGATGAGCGAGATCCCCAGATGCCGGGGTTTCGCTCATCGGCGAGGGTGGGTCAGGGCTCGAGGATCACCTTGATCGCCCCGGCCGACCGGCCCGCGGCGGCCGTGAACGCCTCGGGCGCGGCGTCGAGCGGGAAGCGATGGGTGACGAGGGTGCGTGCGAACTCGGGGGTGGTGGCGAGCAACGCCGCAGCGTTGTCGACGTCGCGGCCGCCGGCATGGCGTCCGTAGAGCGTCGTCGGACACAAGCTGACCTGCTTGAGGCACATCGCGAGACCCGGGAGCGTCACCGGCCCCCAGTAGATCCCCGGGATGGCGACCTGGGCCGACGGTTTCGCCAATTCGACGGCCGACGCCAAGGCACTCTCGGTGCCGGCAGCTTCGATCACCACGTCGTACTCGCCGGAGATCTCCGAGGCGCCGAGACGCTCCCCGGCCGCCCGCTGATGCTCGTGCCGAGCCGACAGGCCCACCTCACAGCCGAGCGCGCGCCCGACCGCCACGGCGCAGAGCCCGATGGCGCCACCGCCGACCACCGCCACGCGCTGGTCGGGCCGCACCGCAGCACGGCGGAACGAGTGCACCACGACGGCGAGCGGTTCGACCAGCGAGGCATCGCGGACGTCGACGCCCGCCGGCAACGGCACCAGTGCTCGGGCGGGCACCCACATCTCGTCGGCCATTCCTCCGTTGCGGCCGACACCGAACAGCATGGCGCCACCGGTGCGACACAGGTTGTCGTCACCTTCGAGACACGGGTCGCAGACGCCGCACGGCGAGAGCGGCTCGATCGCGACCGGCGTGCCGTCGTCGGTGATGCCGGCCACCTCGTGGCCGAGTGTGACCCCTGCCGCCTCGACCACCCCGGCATCGATCAGGTGCAGGTCCGAACCGCAGATCCCGGCGGAACGGACCCGCACCCGGATGCCGGGTCCGGCCTGCCCGGCGATCTCGTCGACCGCAACCCGACCGTTGTGTACTCGCACCGCTCGCATGGCCGAGATCTTGGCAGCCGGTAGGTGCACGGCCCGACGTCCCGGCGGAGGCACCCCCGATATCGTCACCGGATGCGACCACTCCTGCTGCTCGGACTCGGCGCACTCGCGGTCTCGGCGTGCGCCGACAACTCGGCTGTCGACACCGACGCCGAGGCCGTCGCGTCGGCCACTCCGACCCCGGCCTCGACGGCACCGACGACCGACATGATCGACTCGACCGACACGACGTCGACGAGCGACACGGCGGTGTCCGACACCGGGAGCGACCCGACGACCGAGACGATCCCGGGCGACGACGCGGTGATCGGCGAGGAGCTCGTCGGGCGCTGGGCCCACTACGACGTCGTCGCCTACGAGGATGACACCCTCAAGACGTTGATCATCAGCTACGGCTTCAACGACTTCGACGTGGTCGAGGGCCGGCTGATCGACCAGGCGAGCTTCTGCTTCTCGGAGCAGCGCACCGATCAGCCGATCGAGACGTCCCTGTCCGACGCCGCGACGCAGGCGATCGAACCACCACCCACACCGGTCACCGTCGACACGGTCGAGGGCGTCCTGCGCGTCCGGCGAGCTCCGACACCGACGCCGGTGGGCATCCGCCTCGACGACCCGGCGAACGAACCGCTGCCGACCGACCCCGCCGACCCGCGCATCGTCGACGACGACGGTGACAGCAAGCCAGGCATCACGGTCACCATCAGGGTGAGCGACGATCTGTCCGGCGAGTTGTACATCGCCCGGCGCGAGATCTTCGCCTACGAGGCGTTCCTCACTGGGCCCGACCTGCTGACCGGCACGGTCACCGACGACTCCGAGCAACTGGTGATCGGTGCCAGCGACCCCATCTTCGCGAGCTCACCCGCCAACTGGGGCCAGTTGCCCGATCTCTCGAAGAGCCCGATCATCCTGCAGCGCGTCGACGCCGACTGGGACTGTGCCCGACTCGCCGACGAGCGGGACGTTCTGTTTCCGCCGACCCCCGAGGTCGATTGGTGAGCGCAGCCCGCCGAGCGGCGGCGCTCGGCCGCTGACGCACGAGCCCCGGGGACGCTGGAGCCCGCTGTTACCGGGACACGGGACGTCTTCCTCTGGAAACGGTCGAAAAACTTCGCGAGAGTTGTGCCTCACGCCGATGCCATCGAGCATCAGAACGGAGTGGGACATGACCGCAGGAACAACCGTCGAGGGGGTCGATCTCGACACCTTCGAGATGATGATCGACACGATCACCGCGTTCGCACACGGAGAGTTGACCGACGCGAAACTGCTCGAGATCGACGAGACCGACATCTTCCCGGAGGAGATCGTCCGCGGCATGTGCGGTGACCAGCTCGGGATCTCGTTGCTGTTCATCCGCGAGGAACTCGGCGGGATGGGCGGCAGTTCGTTCGACGTCTACCGCGTGTGTGAGCTGATGGCGTCGATCGACGTCGGTATCGCCACCGGCGTGCTCGCCACCTTCCTCGGGGCCGATCCGATCATGTTCGGCGGCACCGACGAGCAGCAGAAACGCTGGCTCACCCAGGTCGCCGAGGGCATGCTCATGGCCTACGGCGCCACCGAACCGGAGGCCGGCAGCGATCTCGCGTCGATGCGTACCGTGGCCGAACGCGTGATGGACGGCGACGAGATCGTCGGCTACCGGATCACCGGCAACAAGCAGTGGATCTCCAACGGCGGCTACGCCGACGTGTACACGATCCTGGCGATGGCGCCCGACGGCCCGAGTTGGTTCGTGGTCGACAAGGACACCGCCGGGTTCGACCACGGCAAACCCGAGGACAAGCACGGCATCCGCGCCAGCAACACCGCTGCGCTGTCGCTACAGGACGTCGAGGTGGGTGTCGACCGTCTCGTCGGCGGCGCCGAAGGGCTCGGCCTGCAGCAGGCCCAGGCCGTGTTCGGCTACACCCGCCTGATGGTCGCCGCGTTCG
>CAZJUC010000110.1:0-10368 GCA_964549065.1 uncultured Ilumatobacteraceae bacterium | reverse complement strand
CGATCTCGCCAACGAGATCGACACGATCCTGTGGGAGAACCTGGCCACCATCCCGGTGTTCAGCTTCCCGGGCGTCGTCGCCTACAGCGATGACACCAGCAACGTCATCTACAACCCGTCGCAGAACGGGCTCACCTGGAACGCGAGCGCCTGGTCGAAGTCCTGACCACGGCTCGGTCGTTCTGACCGGACTACCTTGATGTGGGTGCGCCGGGCTCCGGCCCGGCGCACCCATTTCTTTTCGGGGCCAAATTCTCACTCATGTTCTTCTTCATCGTCCGTCGGATGCTGGTTGCCATCCCCATCCTGTTCGCGTCGTCGTTCCTGCTGTTCTTCCTCGTCACCATCTCCGGTGACCCGTTGGCCGACCTGCGTCAGTCGACGAACCCGAACGTCGACCAACTGATCGCCGCTCGCCGTCAACGGCTCAACCTCGACCAGGGATTCTTCGAGCGCTATTTCGACTGGCTCACCGGCATCCTGCGCGGCGACTTCGGCCAGAACCTCGAGGGCCAGGACGTCTCGGCCCTCCTCGGCCAAGCGGTCACCACCACCTTCCGCCTCGTCCTGCTGGCCACGTTCCTGTCGATCCTGCTCGGCGTGCTGGTCGGCATCATCAGTGCCGTGCGCCAATACAGCGTCATCGACTACACGTCGACGTTCGCCGCGTTCCTCTTCTACTCGCTCCCGGTGTTCTGGCTGGCGGTGCTCCTCAAGGAGTTCGGCGCCATCCGTTTCAACGACTTCCTCGAAGCGCCGGGCTTCTCGCCGGTCGGCGTCGTGATCCTCAGCGTGCTACCGGCGATCTTCGCGTTCGGGCTCGCCCACGGCAGCTCGAAACGTCGATGGCTCGTCGCCGGTCTCACCGGCGTGGTGTTCGCAGTGCTGTTCACACTGCTCGACGCAACCGACTGGATGCTCAATCCCGGCCTGTCGCCGATCGTGGTGGCGGTGCTCGCCGCGCTCGTCGGCGTCGGCGCCACCACCGTCTTCGCCCCGATCGAGAATCGTCGGGTGCTCGCTGCCGGCCTCGTGACCGCATTGGTCGGTGTGGTCGGCTCGCTCGTGTTCAGCTCGTGGATCGAGGATCCGAGCTGGACACAGTTGTTGCTCCTGGTGGTCTTCTCGTTGGCGACCGGCGCCGTCGTCGGCGCCGTGGTCGGCGGCGAGATCGATCGTCGGGCTGCGATCAGCGCCGGCATGTGGACCACGATCGGCGTCGGATTGATCGTGGTGTTCGATCAGTTCATCTCGGCGTGGGAACCCGGGCGCACGATCGCCACGATCGGCCCGCAGAGTCCCAACCTCACCGGCCCGTTCTGGGAGCGGATGATCGACTACGCCGGCCACCAGATCCTGCCGTCGCTGTCGCTCGCCCTGATCGGCTTCGCCACGTTCATGCGGTTCACCCGCTCGTCGATGCTCGAGACACTGAAGTCCGACTACGTGCGCACGGCGAAGGCCAAGGGTCTGCCCGCCACGCAGGTGATCATGCGCCACGCGTTCCGTACCGCCCTCATCCCGGTGATGACCGTGGTGACGATCAGCGTGGCCACCATCATCGAGGGCGCCGTCATCACCGAACGCGTCTTCGCGTGGCAGGGGATGGGCTCGCTGTTCATCGACGGTCTCAACGACGTCGACCCGTATCCGGTGATGGGCTTCGTGCTCGTCACGTCGATCGTGATCATCTTCATGAACGCGATCGCCGACATCATGTACGCCTATCTCGACCCGAGGATCCGTCGATGACCGATCGTGACACGCCCGACGAGTCGAACCAGCACATCGCCGCGCCCGACGGGGTCGGCTCGCGGATCGTTGGCCTCGACACCGAAGACGTCGCCCACGCACACTCCGGCGAGTTCACCGTCGAGTCACGCACCCAGTGGCAGATGGTGCGTCGTCGTTTCTTCCGTCACCGCCTGGCGATGGCCAGTCTCACGGTGCTGGTGGCACTCGTCATCTTGGCGTACGTCGGCCTGCCGCTGTGGAAGTACCCGTACAACATGAGTGGCACCCTCGTCGACGGTGGCAGCCCATCGCTCGACCTGATCCCGTGGCTCGACGGCGACGGTCTGATGGTGGGCGAGCATCCGTTCGGGCAGGACACCATCGGACGCGACTACTTCGCCGTCACGCTCCGCGGCGCCCAGCAGAGCATCGTGATCGCCACGGTCGCCGGCTTGCTCGCCACCTTGATCGGAACCGTCATCGGCGCTCTGTCGGGCTTCTACCGTGGTGTCGTCGACACCGTGCTGATGCGCTTCGTCGACGTCCTCTTCACCATCCCGCTGCTGATCGTCGCTGCGGTGCTGGGGCGTCGTTTCGGCTCCTCGAGCATCTTCATCCTTGCGCTGATCATCGCGCTCGCATCGTGGCTGACCACGTCGCGCATCATCCGCGCCGAGTTCATGTCGCTGCGCGAGAAGGAATACGTCGAGGCCGCACGTGCGCTCGGCGCGTCGAACAAGCGGATCATCTGGCGCCACATCATGCCCAACGCCATCGGTTCGATCGTGGTGACCGCCACGCTGTTGATCTCTGCTGCGATCCTCGTCGAGACCGCACTGTCGTTCCTCGGGTTGGGGGTCGGCGGCAGCGACTGGTCGCTCGGCAAACAGGTGTCGACCTACCAGACCGCGTTCACGACGCGACCGTGGCTGTTCTGGTGGCCCGGGCTGTTCATCGTGACGATCGCGTTGTGCATCAACTTCATCGGCGACGGCCTTCGGGACGCCTTCGATCCGAAGCAGACGCGGGTGCGCCAATGACCGCCGTCATCGACCCCACGTCCTCGGGGGCCGACCCATCGGTCTGGGACGACGTGTTGCTACGCGTCGAGGACCTCTCGGTGTCCTTCCCCACCGAGGACGGTCTCGTCGAGGCAGTTCGTGGTGTGAGCTACGAGGTGAAGCGCAACGAGGTGTTCGCGATCGTCGGCGAGTCCGGCTGCGGCAAGTCGGTGTCGACGATGGCCCTGATGGGTCTGCTGCCCCGCTCGGCACAGATCGACGGTCGCGCCCGGTACCTCGACAACGACCTGATCAACCAGCCCGAGCGGCGGGTGCGCGGGTTCCGCGGCAACAACATCTCGATGATCTTCCAGGATCCGATGACGTCGTTGAACCCGGTGTACACCGTGGGCCGCCAATTGGCCGAGGCGGTGCTCGCCCACGAGCGCATCGCCCCGAGGAAGGCCAAGGAACGCGCGGTCGAGATGCTCGACACCGTCGGGATCCCGCAGGCTCGCCAGCGAGCCGACTCGTATCCGCACGAGTTCTCCGGTGGCATGCGTCAACGGGTGATGATCGCCATGGCGATCATCAACAACCCCGAGATCATCATCGCGGACGAGCCCACCACGGCGCTCGACGTCACCGTGCAGGCCCAGATCCTCGACACGCTGCTCGAGGTGAAAGAAGCCGTCGGCGCGGCGATCATCCTGATCACCCACGACCTCGGTGTGGTTGCCGGGGTCGCCGACCGGGTGGGCGTGATGTACGCGGGCCGCTTCGTCGAGGACGGTACGGCCGACGCCGTGTTCCACCGGCCACGCATGCCCTACACCGCCGGGCTGCTCGGGTCGGTCCCGTCGCTCACCAGTGACAGCGGCGAACTGATCCCCATCCAGGGGGCGCCACCGAGCTTGATCCAGCCACCCGATGGCTGCAAGTTCGCAGCGCGCTGTCCGCTCGTCGCCGACGTCTGTCTCACCTCCGAGCCGCCGCTCTATGACACCGACGAGCCGGCGCACCGCTCCGCGTGCCATCGATGGGATGTCGTCGCCGCCGAATCCGACGCGACGGTGCTCTTCCGCGACGCATTCCGGGACGATCAGGAACTCCTCGTCGCGGGGACCGACACCGACGGCTCGGAGGTGGGCGCATGAGTGGCGAAGAACTGCTGCAGGTTTCGAACCTGGTCAAGGAGTTCCCGATTCGCAGCAGCGGCTTCTTCACCAAGGTCGTCGGCCAGGTGCAGGCGGTGTCCGACGTGTCGTTCGACATCGGCCGTGCCGAGACGCTGGGCCTCGTCGGCGAGTCCGGTTCGGGCAAGAGCACCACGGGTCGAGCGGTGCTGCGGCTGCACGAACCGACGGCCGGCTCGGTGATGTTCGAGGGTCGCGAGGTGGTCGGACTGGCCGCCAAGGAGATGCAGCGGTTGCGTCGCAAGATGCAGATCGTGTTCCAGGACCCCTACGCGTCGCTGAACCCGAAGATGCCGGTGAACGACATCGTCGGCGAACCGCTGCAGATCCACGAGTCGATGACCCGGCAGGAACGCCAGAAGCGTGTTGCCGATCTGCTCGACGATGTGGGCCTGAGCCCCGAGCACGGCAATCGCTACCCGCACGAGTTCTCCGGTGGCCAGCGGCAGCGCATCGGCATCGCCCGGGCGCTCGCGCTCGACCCCAGTTTCATCGTGCTCGACGAGCCGGTGTCCGCGCTCGACGTGTCCGTGCAGGCCGGGGTGGTCAACCTGTTGAAGAACTTGCAGACCGAACGGGACATCGCCTATCTGTTCATTGCCCACGACCTGTCGGTGGTGCGCCACGTGTCGGACCGTGTGGCGGTGATGTACCTCGGCAAGATCGTCGAGATCGGTGATCGCGACGTCATCTACGAGCGACCGACGCACCCGTACACCACCGCACTGCTGTCCGCGGTGCCGGTGCCCGATCCGACGATCGAGAAGGTGCGACAGCGCATCGTGCTCGAAGGTGACGTGCCGTCGCCGGTCGATCCGCCCAGTGGTTGCCGGTTCCGTACCCGCTGCTGGAAGGCGCAGGACGTCTGTGCTGCCGAAGAGCCGCCGCTGATCGAACGCGAACCTGGCCTCTTGTCGGCCTGCCACTTCCCGATGGCCCCCGGTGAAGTGGCCACACCGGTGAGTCTCGGCAGTACATTCTCGACGTGACCGATCGCGGTCCTGCCGGGCCGTCGTCGACGTCGGCGCCGTCGACGGTGTTGCACTCGTCGTTGACCGGGATCGTCTCGGTGCTGCTCGGCGTCGGCCTGCTCGCCGTGTTGAGCGTGGTCGGGCTGTTCTCGGCCGGGTTCACCTGGGTGACGGGACCCCTGGTGCTGATCACACTGATTGCCGCTGGTGCGGCGTTGTTCGACATGCCGGTGTCGTCGGTGTTCGACGCCGAGGGCGTCACCCGGCGCGCGCTCGTTCGGCATCAGCGTCTGCACTGGGATGACGTCAACCGCCTCTCGCGTGTCCGCAAGGGCATGTTCCGCTCGTCGAAGGCATCACCGACCGGTGGTCTGATCGCCGTTCGGGGCCGGCGGAACTACACCCTCGTCGACCGGATGGAAGGGCACCAGGAGCACGCTGCGCTGCGCCTGTCATTGGGCGCAGCGGGGGAGCGGTTGGGAGTCGATCGCATCGCGCAGCCACCACTCGACCAGACCCCGACCTGGCTGCATCGTCGCGCCAAGTGGGCGCCGGAGAATCAGCGCTGACCGGTAGGCTTGTCGACCGTGCGTGACGTCATGCTCTACATCACCCTTGTGGTCAACGTGGTCGCGATGGGCGCCCTGATCGCCGGCATCTTGATGCACAGCGGTCGCGGTGGAGGTCTGTCCGACATGTTCGGCGGCGGCGGCGGTGCAGCGCTCGGCTCGTCGGCGGCAGAACGCAACCTCAACCGGATCACGTTCGTGTTCGCCCTGGTGTGGATCTTCACGCTGGTGGCGCTGTCGTTCCTGTTCCCCTGAGTGGAGGAGCTGCGAGGGCCGGATACAGTCACTGACCCACAACCACGTCGGAGTGGCGGAATGGCAGACGCGCTAGCTTGAGGTGCTAGTGCCCTACTTATGGGCGTGGGGGTTCAAGTCCCCCCTCCGACACCACACAACCAGGGCAAAGGCCCTGGTTGTTGGCTTTTTCGGCCTCAGTCGGAGCAGGCTCGTCTGGCCACGCCGGGCGTGACCTCGTCGCCGATCGCATGAGAGGGATGGTTCGTGCGCCAGCGCACAGGGGCTTCGTTCCCGAGTGGTCGGTGTCCTCGGTGAACGGTGATTCTGTGTGAGCGAAGTGCGCGGCTTCGGCGTGCGCTGAGCGAATGACGCTGACGCATCAGGGCGTACTCATGTCCGCGCTTGACGGGCCGCGCACCGAGGGCCGCTCATGCCCGACCTCGACGCCCTCGACGGAGAGGAGCGGGCACATCCGTCGCTCGGCGACCACGAGTCGTTGAAGTCGTCCGAGTACGACGAGATGGGCCTTCGAGACGATCGTCGCAATTCGTGACCGCTCGCCACTCCGTGACGCGTCGAACCCCAGCCGACCGGCTGTTGTGCCGGTGCGGTGGGGTTCGTGGGCGCCGTGTGTCAGCCGGCGCTGTTGATGGCAGTGATCAACTGCGCCTTCGTCATGTCGGCCCGGCCTTCGATGTCGATGTCCTGAGCCATCTGGTACAGCTCGGCCTTGGTCATCGACCTCAATGCCGAGCGCTCGGCTGAGTTCTCGGCAGCAACGATCCGGTCGGTTGCCTCATCGACGAAGTCGACCGCCTCTTCGTTGAGTGTTGTTGCGGTTCGCTTGACTTGGGCCTTGGTCTGTCCGACGACCGAGCGTGCACCGGTGACAGCAGTGCCGGCGGTTTGCTCGACGGCCCATCGGGTGGTTCCGACGATCGTGCGTACGCCGGTGTCGGCGACCTTCACGACTGGACGAACCGCATCCAGCACGAGATCGTTGTTCCGGCGGGTCTGCGAGACGAGTCGTTCGGCAGCGACTCGGTTGTATGCGAACACCTTCTTCGGGAGTTCGGGCATGTTGGCCTCGATCTTCTCGAGCCGGCCGAAGACGCTGTCGTTGACCGAATCTGCGCGTGCAGAGAGCGAACGAGTGACGCTGTCGAAGGTGTCGGCGTAGGTGGATTCGACGCTGTCGATCGTTTCCGACAGCGTCCGATTCAGTGTGGATGTGGCATTCATGGTGGGCTCCTGTGTTCTGAGGTTGTCGACGGCGGTGGTCTGTACCTACCGTCCTGCTAGAAATCCTACGCACTACGCCTGGGATGTCAACGGTGTGAGTCGGATGTCACGCGAGCTGGTCCCTCGCACCGTCGCAAGTGCCGTGAAGAACTTGGACTCGAGCAGCCTCAGCGGGGTCGGAATCGAGCCGCCGTCCATCGGGCTGTGCGCTCAAAGCGGGAGCCCGCGGATTCCTCCTCAAGGACGCTGGTCCCGAGCTGCTCGCTTAGGCGGTGCGCTCCGCCGCCGCCGGCGACGCACTCATCGCTGCGAGCGTCACGGCCCGGTTGCTGTCGGCATTCTCCGAACTCGGAGCGTCCACCAGGGAGCAGGCGGCGCAGCCGATCGACCCGCTCACCGAGCGGGAGGAAGAGGTGCTCGTCACCGTCGCCTGCGGCCGCACCAACGCAGAGATCGCCGATGACCTCCACATCAGCCTCAGCACCGTGAAGAGCCACCTCGCCAGCCTGATGAGCAAACTCGGCGCTCGCAACCGCGTCGAGCTGGCAATGTGGGCCTACGAGACCGATCGAATGCCGACCGACTGAGACAGTGCGTCGCTACCCGTCGGTGGCCGCCCAGGCAAGCCAGAGCTCGAAGGCCGGATCGTTGTCCCACGAAGGGCCCTGGACATGCCGGTCAATCTGGCGAACGATGGAATGGACCGTCGAAGCCAGCCCCCGACGTCCGGGGCCGGCCCCGAACGAAAGGACAAGACCATGTCATCCGCCAGGACCTACGAGGCGGCAGCTCGAACAATCCGCCGCGCCGCGCCATCAAGAGTCTCCGCCCCTGTTCCCGACATGCGGGAACTCATCCGCCTCGGAACGCTCGCAGCGTCGAGTCACAACACCCAGCCATGGAAGTTCGAAGCCTCCGAGAAGACGATCCGCATCTTCCCGGACTTCGCTCGACGGTGTCCGGTCGTCGACCCCGACGACTCCCACCTGTACAAGAGTCTGGGCTGCGCAGCAGAGAACATCGTCCACGCCGCCGCCGGCCAGGGTCTGCGCGCCGACGTCGAGTTCGACGCGCACGAGGACGCAGTCGTCGTCCAGCTCACCGCCGAGCCCGACTGCCGCCAGACCGAACTGACCGACGCGATCACACTGCGCCAATGCACCAAGACCAGCTATGACGGCCGCCCGCTCGACGACACCCAGCTCTCCACCCTGCAAGAGGCAGGCACCGGCAACGGCGTCCGCACGCTCATCTTCGTCGACGCCGACGCCAAACGGACCATCACCGACTACGTCAACGAAGGCAACCTCGAACAACTGTCCGACTCCGACTGGCGAGAGGAACTGTTCGCCTGGATCCGACCCAACGATCGGGCCGCAGTCGAAAGTGGCGACGGCCTCGCCGGACGGACCTCGGGTCAACCATCCCTGCCCGGCTGGCTCGCTCGACTGATCGTCCCCATCGTCGTGAAACCGAAGTCCCAGATCAAGACCGACACGACCAACATCGAGTCCTCTGCCGCAATCGCTGTCTTCGTCTCCGACGCAGATCACCCGGCCGCATGGGTCGAGACCGGACGCTGCTACGAACGCTTCGCCCTGCAAGCCACGGCGATGGACATCCGCAATGCGTTCATCAACCAACCCATCGAAGTGCCTGCGATCCGCACCGAGTTCGAACGCTGGCTCGAGCTCGGCCAGGGCCAACATGCTCAGCTGATGGTCCGAATCGGAACGGGTCCGCAAATGCCCTTCAGCCTGAGACGTCCGCTTGACGAGGTCACAGTCGGCGACGACGAACCACCACGCCCTTGAACCGGCGGCGGCCAGCTGGTTGCTTCCGGCCGCATTCCGATCCAAGCCATCGTGGCTCCAGCGACGGCGCCGCCGTCGACCAACTTCGCACCGAACTTCGATCTCGGACTCGTCGAAGGTCTGGCCAAAGCGGCGGGAATCGAGCAGCTCGACGTCGACGATGGAGGCCGGCTGCCGCGCCGGACGATCGACGGCACCGCACCCAGGTCTGTCGAGTTTGGGGCTCGATCGTGACGGGTAGCCCGCGGCAGTCCACGACTGCCGATCTACGGAAAAGAGCTGTGATGCGTGCATTGCGATTCACCGACTGGAAGACACCACCGGAACTCCAGGAGATCGAGGAACCCGAGCCGGGTCCCGGCCAAGTACTGCTCACCATCGAGGGATCGGGTGCGTGCCATTCCGACCTCCACCTCCTCGAAGACTTCGAACCGGGACAGATGCCGTTCGATCCACCGTTCACGCTCGGGCACGAGAACGCCGGGCGCGTCGAAGCGGTCGGGGCCGGCGTGACCGGTGTGGAGACGGGAATGCCCGTGGCGGTCTACGGCCCGTGGGGCTGTGGGCGTTGTCACCGGTGCCGGCAGGGCATGGAGAACTACTGCGAACGACAGAACGAACTCGGGCGCCTCAGCGGTGGACTGGGTGCCGACGGCGGCATGGCCGACAAAATGTTGATCCCCGATCCACGTCTGCTGGTCCCGATCGGCGATTTGGACCCGGTGGTGGCGGCACCGCTGACCGATGCCGGGCTCACCCCGTACCACGCCATCGCCCGATCGCTGCCGCTGCTCGTTCCCGGTTCGACTGCCGTGCTCATCGGCATCGGCGGCCTGGGCCACATGGGCGTGCAGATCGTCCGCGCGTTGAGCGATACGCGCATCATCGCCGTCGACACCCGGGAGGATGCGCTGTCGCTGGCTCGCGAACTGGGCGCCGACCACACCGTGATGTCGGGAGGTGACGCCGCCGACGAGATCCGAGAGCACACCGGGGGGCGAGGTGCGGAGGTCGTGATCGACTTCGTCGGCGTCGATGCAACGATGCAGCTCGCCGCGAACGTGGTGAGGGCACTCGGGCACCTGACGGTCGTCGGCATCGGCGGCGGAAGCATGCAGTACAGCTTCTTCGCCCTGCCGTACGAAGTGTCGCTCGCCACCACGTACTGGGGCAGCATCACCGAGTTGATGGAGGTGTTCGAACTCGCTCGACGTGGGCATCTCAACGCACACGTCCAGCGCTTCTCGCTGGACGACGCCCCGAAGGCCTACGAGCAGCTCAAGCAGGGCAAGGTCGAAGGTCGCGCCGTGGTCGTGCCCGGATAGAGGTCGTGCCCGGACAGACCGTTCGGGCCCCAGGTCGAGCGTCGAGCTTGGCTTCCTCAGCCTCGGCCGAGCCGGGCTTCGGCAGTGGCGATGTGCTGCTTCACCTGCAGGAAGCTGTCGGGTGACACCGAGATCGAGTCGATGCCGGCGCGCACGAGGAGTCCGGCGAAGTCGGGATCGTCACTCGGTCGCTGACCGCAGAGCCCGACCTTGCGACCGTGCGCATGGGCGGTCTCGATCAGCCGCTCGATGCTCGCCACCACGGCAGGATCGCGCTCG
>CAZJUC010000109.1:0-10420 GCA_964549065.1 uncultured Ilumatobacteraceae bacterium | reverse complement strand
CGGCACCCCGAGCCAGTCGGCCTACAACTCGGCCAAGTCCGCCGTCCGCGGCTTCACCGACGCGCTGCGCACCGAACTCGACATCGAGCGGTGCGGCGTGTCGGCCACCACGATCCACCCCGGCGGAATCCGCACCAACATCGCCCGCAACGCCCGCTTCGAGTTCGCCGACCACGAAGAGGCCGTCGACGCCGAACAGGCAGCGCTCGACTTCGAGAAACTCACCCGAACCACCCCCGACAAAGCCGCCCGGTTGATCATCGGGGCCGTCGAGAGGAACAAGCGCCGGGCGCTCATCGGCCCCGATGCCCACGTGTTCGACGCGGCCGCCCGCATCTCGCCCCGGGCATCGCAGTGGGCCCTCGGCAAGCTCGTCGGCCGCACCACCACCAGCAGCAGCACCACCCGCACCACCAGCATCGTCTGATCCGCAGCGCGTCATCCCGATGCGCAATGCTGACGCCGAGCAGACAGGAGCCACATGAGTCAGAGCACCACCACCCCCCAGAGCACGGAATCGTCGGGGCTCGAACACGTCGATGTGCTGATCGTCGGGGCCGGGATCTCCGGGATCGGGGCCGGCTACCACCTGCAGGAGCAGTACCCCGAGAAATCGTTCGTGATCCTCGAGAAATTCGAGAGCTTCGGTGGCACCTGGCTGACCCACACCTACCCCGGCATCCGCTCCGACAGCGACCTGTACACCTTCGGCTACCGGTTCAAGCCGTGGATCGGCCCGCCGATCGCCACCGCGGACGAGATCCTGGCGTACATGGGCGAGGTGATCGACGACAACGACCTCGACCGACACATCCGCTACCACCACGCGATCACCGAGGCGGAGTGGACGAGCAGTGACAACCTGTGGACCCTGCACGCCATCCGCACCGACCCCGACACCGGGACGACCACGCCGGTCACGTTCACGACCAACTTCCTCTGGATGTGCCAGGGCTACTACAAGCACGAGCAGGGCTACACGCCGGACTGGCCGGGCATGGACGAGTACGGGGGCCAGATCGTGCACCCCCAGACCTGGCCGAACGACATCGACCTCGCCGACAAACGGGTGGTGGTGATCGGCTCCGGCGCCACCGCTGCAACCCTGGTCCCTGCGATCGCAGGCGACTGCGAGCACGTCACGATGCTGCAACGCTCGCCGACGTACTTCATCTCGAGACCGAACGTCAACGAGGTCGCCGACATGTTGCGCGACCTGGAGATCCCCGAGGAGTGGACCCACGAGATCGTGCGCCGCAAAGCGCTCAAGGACCAGGCCCTGGTCACTCGGCTCTCGTTCGAGGAACCCGACTGGGTGCGCACCGAACTGCTCAACGCAGTGCGCGCCGAGCTGCCCGAGGGCTACGACGTCGACACCCACTTCACGCCGACGTACCGACCCTGGCAGCAGCGCCTGGCGATGGTGCCCGACGGCGACCTGTTCAAGGGGATCAGCGCCGGGCTCGCCTCGGTGGTCACCGACGAGATCGACACGTTCAACGAAACCGGCATCCTGCTGAAGTCGGGACAGCAGCTCGACGCCGACGTGATCGTCACCGCCACCGGCTTCGACCTGAGCGTGCTCGGCGACATCGCGTTCACGGTCGACGGCACACCGGTGAACTTCGCCGACACGGTCACCTACCGCGGGATGATGTTCACCGGCGTCCCGAACCTGCTGTGGGTGTTCGGCTACTTCCGGGCCAGCTGGACCCTGCGCGCCGACCTCCTCGGCGACTTCGTGTGCCGCCTGCTGCACCACATGGACGAGCTCGGGGCCGCCAAGGTGACCCCACAGCTGCGACCGGAGGACGCGGACATGGAGCTCGGCTCGTGGATCGACGCCGACAACTTCAACCCGGGCTATCTGATGCGCAGCCAGCACCTGATGCCCAAGCGCGGCGACAAGCCCGAGTGGCAGCACACCCAGGACTACTGGACCGAGAAGACCGAGCTCCCCGCCGTCGACCTCGACGACGGCTGCCTGATCTACGACTGAGTGGTTGCTGATGGCGTCTGCAGACACCATCAGCAACACTGGCGCCATGACGGTTCGCATCGGGTTCATCGGGACGGGGTTCATCGCGCGCACCCACAACTGGTTCCTCAAGCACAGCGCGACCGACCACCGCGTCGTCGCCGTACACGACCCCGACACCGACCGAGCGGGAGCATTCGCCGGGCGTGTCGGCGCCGACGCCGTCTCCGAAGCGGAGCTCTTCGATCGGGTCGATGCCGCATTCATCACGACCTGGACGTCGGAACACGAGCGGCTGGTCGCCGCGGCGGCACAACGAGGTGTCGCCGTGTTCTGCGAGAAACCGCTCGCGTTCGACGCTGCGTCGGCGACGCGGATGGCCGACGCCGTCGAGGCGGCCGGGGTCGTCAACCAGGTCGGTTTGATCCTGCGGTTCGTGCCCCAGTTCCCGTACGCAAAGGAGTTGCTGACCGACGACCGGGCTGGGCGCCTGCTCGCCGTGTCGTTCCGCGACGACCAGTTCATCCCGATCCAGAGCCACTACGGCTCGACGTGGCGGGTCGACCCCGAGCGTTGCGGTCGCGGGACACTGCTCGAACACTCGATCCACGACGTCGACATCATGCAGTGGATGTGCGGCACGGTCGACAGCGTCACCGGCACGGTCAGGGAGATGCACGGCCACCCGCGTATCGACGACGTCGCCGTTGCCCGCCTCGACTTCGCCAACGGCGGGATCGGTTCGCTCACGTCGATCTGGCACGACATCGTCGACCGGCCGAGCCTGCGCAACATCGAGATCTTCTGCGAGAACTTGTACGTGCACCTCGACGGCGAGGCCACGGGCGCCGTGACGTGGCAGTTCACCGGCGAGCCGGTGCAGACGCTCGAAGCCGAGGACCTGGCCCGGGCGTGCATTGCCGCCGGCCTCGCCAGCGAGCGCGACCTCGCGCCCGTCCCCGGCGGAGCGATGTTCAACCCGCTGACCGGGTTCCTGGACGCGATCGCGAATGGCACAGCCTCACCGCTCCCACTACGAGAAGCGCTCCCAGCCCACCGCATCGTCGACGCGATCTACGATGCCGCCGACAGGGACGAAGCGGCCACCGCCGTCGCCTGAACCGAGATGCACACGAACTTGCCACCGACGACGAGACCGAGATCGTCGACTCCCGGTTTCGTGGCCACCCTGCTCGTTGCTGCATTCGTGTCGGCAGCATGTGACGGCAACGCCGGCTCGTCGACGGCCACCGATGCGCAGGCTGGCCCGACGACCGACGTCGAGACGCAAGCCCAGACGGACGAGAGCACCCCATCGACGACCGACCCACCGGTACCACCCACCACCCGGATCGAAGCGGACGGCGCCGACGTCGCCGACATCGCCGACATCGCCCTCGTCGCATCCCGAACCGTCACACAGCGCGATCGATCATGGGCGGTCGAGTTCTACCGCAACAGGTCGCTCGGTTGCGGCCGTGACGGCAACTTCACCTTCATCGTGATCGAACCGTTCGAGGGTGCCGACCGAACTGCTCCGCTGTGGGTGTACCTGCGTGGCGGCGGGGTCGGCTACTACAACGGCGACGACCCGCCTCGCTACCTCGGCGACGAGGGTCGCAACGACGAGGAGTCCCTCGACCAACTCCTCGTCCAAGCCGTCGGCAATGGCCGTGACACCACCGTGAATCGCCGGTTGCGCGCAGGCTGGCGAGTCCTCGTGCCGTCGATGTGCGACCACGACCTCCACGCCGGCGAGGGCTCCACCTATCCGAACAATCCGCACGGTGCTGACTCCACTGTCGACGGGCTCACGGCAAACCGGGCCGCCGTGCACTGGGTGGCGGAGAATCGGCCGACCGGCTGGGTGGTCGTTCACGGCACCAGCGCCGGATCGGTCGGCGCGTTTGCGTTGAGTTTCGCGTTGCACGAAGTCGGCGTCGAGGTGAACGCAGCCATCATGGACGCCTACCTGGTGACACCGCGACTGGCGCCCTACATGGACGCCGGCGTCACACCGCAAGTGCGCAACAATGCCGACTTCGACATCACGGAGGTCGTCGAGAAGGTCGGACGGTTCGCCGATACCGGCCCGGGCGGCGTGTTCCCCGAACGCGTGGTGGCCGACGACGATTTCAGGGCGATACCGCTCCTCGACATCGTGGGTGACGCAGACGCTCACTGCGCAGGAGGGCTGCCACCGCTGCCAGCAACGAATGGCGTCGACAACTGCACCTTCGTGCACGGTGGCTTCGCGGCGTCGATCGACGCCCAAGCCGACAGCCCCCACGGCCAGATCATCATCGCCGGCGGCGGCCACTCGACCACCAAGCGGCCGGGCCCGGTCAACGATCTGGTCGACGACTGGCTGGACACCGTCCTCACACCCGATGCCCACTTCCCGTTCCCGGCGGGTGATCGCTGAGCGTCGGGCATGCCGTCGTTTCCGGAGGGCAGCCATCGACCGGATTCCGGGCCGGCGCCCACGGGGTCGATGTAACGATTGGTGTCTGACACCAATCGTTACATCAGGCGAACATACGGCGGAGGATCTCGTAGGAGTAGTGCGAGGCGAGCTGGTCGAGAAATCTCGGGAAATCGACCGATGCCGTGCCGCTCGACAGGTCGGAAATGGCGCGGATCACGCACAACGGCACACCGCCCAGTTCGTGACACACCTGCGCGACGGCTGCGCCTTCCATGTCGACACAGCATGCATTGGGGGTTCGCCGGCGGACGATGTCCTTGAGTTCGCCCTCGATGAACTCGTCGCCGGTTGCGACCTGACCGACGTGGATCGACGGTCGTCCGATGCCGAGATCGTCGAGTTGCTCGGCGAGCACGGTCGACGTCAGCCCGTGGCTGACGAACTCGGTGGCCGCTGCGACCGCCGCGGCTCGCAACGTCGGATCGGTGTCGAGTTCGACGACTCCGAGAAACGGAATCTCCCCACGAGCAAACATCTCCGGCGGACCAGCGAGGTCGTGCTGGACCAGTTCGGACGCGACCACCACATCGCCGATCCCGAGATCGTCGTGCAGTGCACCGGCGATGCCGGTGAACACGATGGCGTCGACCTGGTGGTCGCGGATCAACGACGCTGCGGTCAATGCCGCAGCGACCTTGCCGATGCGCGATTGGACCACGGTGACACGTTGGCTGGCGAGGACGCCATGGCGATAGACACGCCCAGCATCTTCGGTGAGCGTCTCGGCGTCCAGATGCTGGTGCAGCCGCTCGACCTCCTCGGCCATTGCGCCGATCACACCGACGTGCCGATGACCAATCGCCATCGCCGCATCGTAGGGCGACCGGGTGTCGATGATGTCAGACGTGTTGCGCCGGTCGTCCGACCGGCACAACCGCGCACGAACACATCGGCTGGCCGAACAACGGGTTGAGCGCACAGCGTCCGAAGACACCGTGGCGATGGGCAGCAGTGCGAACACGGCCCGGGCGATTCCTGGCACACCACCGATCGGTATCATCGACCACCGCTCGACCACCGCTCGACCACCGATCGACCACCGCTCGACCACCGATCGACCGGCACCGCAACGCGGCTGCCGACGACCGAGTTGTGATCGGTTCCGCGATCTCGTTAGGGTTGCCTAACTATGACAAACAAGTACCCACGACACCTCCTGGGAAGCCTGCTGGTGGCAACGCTCGTGCTGAGCGCTTGCGGCAGCGACGACGACGCGGGCGGCGACAACACCGACACGACGGCCGACACGACGGCAGACACCACGACCAACACAGCCGGCGACGGCGATTCCGTCGACGCCGGTGGCTCGATCACCGTGTACACCGGCCGGCACTACGGCATCGAGCCGGTCTTCGAGGAGTTCACCGCCGACACCGGCATCGAGGTCCGGTTCACCACCGGCAACGACCCCGAGCTGCGCGAACGCCTGATCGCCGAGGGCGCCAACACCCCTGCCGACGTCGTGATGACCGCGGATGCGGCCAACATCGAGCTGTCCGCCGAAGCGGACGTCCTCGCGAGCGTCGACAGTGACGTACTCACCGAGACGATCCCGGAAGAGCTGCGCAGCGAGGACAACGAATGGTTCGCCCTCAGCCAGCGTGCGCGCGTGATCATCGCCAGCACCGAGCGAGTCGAGAACCCGCCGACCACCTACGCCGGCATCGGCGACCCCGAATGGGACGGCAAGCTCTGCCTCCGGCCGAGTACCCACCCCTACACCCAGTCGCTGGTCGCCAGCCTGATCATCGCCGAAGGTGAAGAGCGCGCCACCGAGATCGTGCAGTCCTGGGTCGACAACGATCCGCTGTACATCAACAGTGACACGGACATCTACAACGCTGTGGCCGACGGCGAGTGCGACGTCGCCATCGCAAACACCTACTACCTGGGTCGTCTGCTCACCGAGGATCCCGACTTCCCGGTCGAGATCGTGTGGCCGGAGCAGGACGGACGCGGCGCACACGTCAACGTCAGCACCGCCGCGGTCACCGCCAATGCCCCGAACCCCGAGGGTGCCCGTGCGCTGATCGAGTGGCTCGCCACCGACGGCCAGAAGCAGTTCGCCGACGCCAACTTCGAGTACCCGGTCGACCCGGACGTGGAGCCGAACGACATCGTCGCCGGCTTCGGTGAGTTCAGCGCCGACCTCGCAGCGGTACGCCAGCTCGGCGCCAACCAGCCCGCTGCCGTCGAGGTGCTGAGCGCCACCGGATACGAGTGAGCTGACCTGCTCGCATGACCAGCACGATCACCGACGCCGCCGATCTCGTTCCGCACGAGCCGGGCGCCCCCACGACCGGAAACGGCGGGGCGCGGACATCGACGGTGTCGGTGATCGGTCAGCAGGCTCGGTCGTGGACGACCACCGCGGCGATCTCGGCCGTGGCGATCGCCGTGTCGGTGCCGGTGCTGGTGATCGTGTGGTCGATCGTCGAGCCGAGCACCGAGGTGTGGGAGGAACTCTGGGCGACCCGGCTGCCCGGGATGATCCGCGACACCGCCACGCTGTTGGCCACGGTGCTCGCCGGCACGCTGGTGCTCGGGACGTCGCTCGCGTGGTTGGTCACGGCGTACCAGTTCCCTGGGCGCCGGGTACTCGGCTGGCTGTTGGTGACCCCACTCGCGATCCCCGGCTACGTGCTCGGATTCGTGTGGCTCGACACGTTGCAGGAGCCGCTCGGCGCACGCAGCGTCAGGTCGATCTGGCTGTGCGCCCTGGTGCTCACGATCACGCTGTATCCGTACGTGTACCTCTTCGCCCGCGCCGCGTTCCGCGAACAGTCACAGCGTTCGATCGACGTGGCGCGCAGCCTCGGCTGCAGTCGCACCCAGGCGTTCTGGCGGGTGGCATTGCCGATGGCGCGCCCGTCGCTCGCCGGCGGCGCTGCACTGGTCGGGATGGAGGTGTTGACCGACGTCGGCACCGTGCGCTTGTTCAACGTGTCGACGATCGCCGACGGTGTACTGCGGGTGTGGTTCGGCACGGGAAACCGCAACGCTGCTGCCGAGTTGTCCGTGTTGCTGATCGGTGTCGCCATCGTGCTCATCGCCATGGAACGCCTGGCGCGGGGACGGGCACGTTTCACACAATCGGGCTCGCGAACGGGGCTGCACGTCGAACGTCTGCGTGGGGGACGGGCCATCATTGCGTCGACGATCGGGTGGGGCGTGTTCACGATCGCCGTGGCGTTGCCCGTCTACCGGCTGATCACCTGGGCGATCGAGGCCCGCCGCACCGATCAGACCGCCACGGTCGCCGGTGACCTCGGCTTCCACCTGATGTCGTCGCTCCGGGTGGCTGCCGTCGCCACACTGACGTGTCTCGCACTCGGACTGCTCCTCGTGGCGGGGCTCAACCGCCGGCGCCGCAGCGGGGCGCTGCTCGCCCGCATGGCGACCCTGGGCTACACCGTGCCGGGACCCGTCGTCGCGATCGGCGTCCTGGTCACCCTGGCCGCGATCGATCGACTCGGTTGGCTGCCCGACGGGTGGCTGCTGATCGGGTCGTTCATCGGGCTGATCTATGCGCTCGTCGTCCGATTCCTCGCAGTGGCGTACCAGGGCATCGAGTCGAGCGTCGGAAAAGTGTCTCCGTCGGTGGTCGCGAGCGCTCGCACGCTCGGCGCCGGACGGTTCCGTGTGGCCACGCGCGTCGAGCTGCCGCTCGCCGGCGCCGGCATCATCGCCGCTGCAGTGCTGGTGGCGATCGACACCCTCAAGGAACTGCCCATCACGTTGATCCTGCGGCCGTTCGGTACCGAGACCCTCCCGATCTGGGTGTGGCAGGCCACGTCCGAGAGTCTGTGGGTGCAGGCCGCTGTGCCGTCCCTGGCCATCGTGGCGGTCGGCATGGTGTTGGTCGCTGCGCTGCTGTGGGCGCTCGAGCACGGTGCGGAGACCGTGTCGTGAACGCTCCGACGTCGCTCACTGCATCGACGCCTGTCGCTGCCGACAGGTTCCGAGCGGAGCAGCCGACCGCTACCGTGCCCAACCCCATGGACGCCGCCATCGATCCGCCCAGCGCCGCGCTGTCGGTCGCCGGTGTGACGCGCCACATCGCCGGGCGCGACGTGGTCGATGAGGTGTCGTTCGACGTCGGCGACGGCGAACTGGTGGTGATCGTCGGGCCCAGCGGCTGCGGCAAGTCGTCGCTGCTGCGGGCAATCGCCGGGCTCGACCCGATCGCCGCCGGCCGGATCGTGCTCGACGGGGCGGACGTCACGGCACTCCCGGCGGAGAAGCGCCGGATCGGCCTGGTGTTCCAGGACCATGCCCTCTTCCCGCATCGCCGGGTCGACCAGAACATCGCCTTCGGGCTCACCCGGCTCGACCGGAGAGCCCGTGCCCGACGCGTCGACGAACTGCTCGAGCTGGTGCGCCTGCCCGGCGTCGCGAAGCGGTATCCGCACGAGCTGTCGGGTGGCGAGCAACAGCGCATCGCGCTCGCCCGGGCGCTGGCGCCCGATCCGGCGGTGGTGCTGCTCGACGAGCCGTTCGCCAGCCTCGACCCGTCGCTGCGCGACGACGTCCGAACCGACGTGATCGAAGCGCTCAGACTGCGCGACGCAGCGGCGGTGCTGGTGACCCACGATCGCGAGGAAGCGTTGGCGTTCGGCGACCGAGTCGCCGTGATGGCCGACGGCCGCATGTTGCAGATCGACCGTCCGGACGAGGTCTACGAACGTCCGAGCGACCGCTTCGTGGCGACGTTTCTCGGCGAGGCGTCGTTCCTCCCCGACCCCGACGACGCGCACGTTTCGATGATGGCTCGCCCACACGACCTCTGCGTCGTCGCAGGTGGCGACGACGTGATCACGGCCCGCCGCTACCTCGGGGCCGCGTGGCGCTACACGGTGGTGCGAGCAGATGGATCGGCCGTCGACGTCGACGTCGCTGTCGGGCCCGGCGCCGAGCCGCTCGCGGTCGGCGGCGGCTGCACGGTCACGGTCGAGGCGGGCCATCCGCTGCACCGGCTTCCCGCCTGACCACCACCGCGGTCTACGGTGCCGCGGATGGAACTCGCAGATCGTGTCGTCGTCGTCACCGGAGCCGGATCGGGCATCGGGGAAGCCATCGCCCGCGCGGCGCACACAGCCGGTGCTCGTCACGTCGTCGTCGCCGACCTCCACGGCGACCAGGCCGAGCGGGTGGCGAACGACATCGACGGCACGGCCGTGGAGATCGACGTGAGCGACGAGTCGGCGATCGTCGCGATGGTCGAGGCGACGCTCGACGCTCATGGCCCCATCGACCTGTTCGTGTCGAACGCCGGCTTCGTGACTGCCGCCGGGTTGGAGGACACCAACGAGGCGATCCAGAACATGTGGGAGGTGCACTGCATGGCCCACATCTACGCTGCCCGTGCGGTGCTGCCGTCGATGATCGCCCGCGGCGAGGGCTACATCCTGAGCACGGCGTCGGCTGCGGGCTTGCTGACCCAGATCGGTTCGATGGCGTACTCGATGACCAAAGCGGCAGCGATCTCGCTGGCGGAGTGGCTGTCGATCAGTCACCACCATCAGGGCATCCGGTTCTCGGTGCTGTGTCCGCAGGCGGTGGCGACCAACATCGTGCGCAACAGCCCGCAGCACTCGATGGCCGCGTCCGCGCAAGCGACCGCTGACGACGGGTTCGAAGGTGGCGTGGCGAGCGGCGACGGCGTGCTCGACCCCGCCGACGTGGCACAGCTGTGTCTGCAAGCGATCCGCGACGAGCAGTTCTTGATCCTGCCGCACCCCGAGGTCGCCACCTACACCGAGCGCAAGGCCACCGACCGTGACCGCTGGCTCGCCGGTATGCGCCGATTCCAGTCGGCCCTGCATCCCGACGGCGATCTTCCCGGTGACGCGATCACGCCAGGGGTCAGACCCCAGGCGTGATCGAATCGGGCGCGAGCAGGCTCGGGTGCTTGACTGACGCACATGACTGCGATCTCCGAATCCGTCCGCCTC
>CAZJUC010000108.1:0-10442 GCA_964549065.1 uncultured Ilumatobacteraceae bacterium | reverse complement strand
TGATGCTGCCCAACGTGATCGGCATGAGCCAGTGGGCCGACGGTGGGATGATGGCGACCAAGCCCTACGCCGCCGGCGGCAACTACATCGACAAGATGAGCGACTACTGCACAGGGTGCCGGTACGACCGCAAGCAGCGTGTCGGCGACGACGCCTGCCCGTTCACCACGCTCTACTGGGACTTCCTCGCCCGCCACCACGACCGGCTGGTGAAGAACCCTCGGGTTGCTCGCCAGGTTCGGGCCGCCGAGCAACTCTCCGACCTGTCGGCGGTGCGCGAACGCGCCGTCGAGGTGCGACGCCGCCTCGACGACGGCACGCTGTGACCGTGACAGCAACCGAGGCCGGGCCGACATCCGACGACCGTCCGATCTTCCATCTCGCAGTACCCGACGACTGGGTCGCAGCCTTCACGACCGGCCAGTACACGATGTCCACGAGAGGTGTGACGTTGGAGCAGGAGGGCTTCATCCACTGCTCGACGCGAACGCAGATGGCCGAGACGGCCAACCGTTTCTACGGCGACCTCGACCAACTCGTGGTGCTGACGATCGACCCACGCCTCGTGGGGTCGTCGATCGTGTGGGAACCGCCGGCGCCCGGCCTCGACGTGCTGTTCCCCCACATCTACGGCCCGCTACCCATCGCTGCGGTCAACCTCGCCTCGCCATGGACCCGGTCACCCGGCACCGCCTGGTCACTCGACGACGCGATGTGACGTTCGGTGTCGGACACCGAACTCATCGTCACCAGTGACTGGTGCCGGGCGCGCCCTTGAACGGGCCGATGACGTTCGCGGTGACCCAGCCGCCGTAGAAGCTGCCCTCGTTGCTGGTGACGCGCTCGTCGTCGATCCAGCACTCGTCGACCTTCTGCGCGTAGAACGCCCAGTGATCGCGGACCTCGGGAAAGGCCGACGACGGGTCGGGATAGGTCCACCCGGCGTCGGCGACACGGACGTCGCCCACCACGATGTCGGCGTACTCTGCCAGACCCTTCCACTCGCAGAACGTGCGACGCTCCGACCGCTCGAGCAGCCCGTGGTCGACGAACTCGTCGGCCACGTAGTACGCAGGCGGCTGGCTCGTCTCGAGGATCCGCAGCGCGTGGGGCGCGTCGACGATCGTGGCGCCGGCGTGGACCACCCGCACTCGCCAGTCGACCCGCTCGAGTCTCGGCGGGCGGGGGAAGTCCCACACCGACTCGACCGGTTTGCCATTCGTCGCGATCTCCATGAGGTCAACGATGTGCCGAGTGGGTCTCGTGCGTCGAGTCGTGCTCACAGATCGTCGAGGTCGTCGAACTCGGCCTCCTCCGGAGGACGGGTGCGACCACCCGCACGCTTGTCGGCTGCCTTGACGTGTTCGCGTTGCTCGGCTTCGAGGGCCGCTTCCTCTTCGATCAGCCGTTCGAGGCTGTGCAACCGCACCGGGTCGAGGTCGCCCGCAGCGATCGCCGCCTGCACCGCGCAGCCAGGTTCCTGATCGTGCTTGCAGTCGCGGAAGCGGCAGTGATCCGTCAGGTCGAACACATCGGCGAAGGCCCGCTCGATGCCGTTGCCCGACAGCCACAGGCTGAGCGCCCGGACCCCGGGCGTGTCGATCAACCAGCCCTCGCCGGGCAGCGGAACGAGTTCGGCGGCCACGGTCGTGTGGCGGCCCCGTTGGTCGCCTTCACGGACCTCGGACGTCGCCTGACGTTGCGAGCCGACCAAGGCATTCACGATCGTCGACTTGCCGACGCCGCTGGCGCCGAGGAACGTCAAGGTGCGATTGCCGACAGCGTGAGCACCGATGGCGTCGATGCCGTCACCTGACACGCCGCTCGCCAACAGCACCGGCACGCCGAGGGCCACGTCCTGCAGCGCTCGCCGACCCGGCTCGGCGTCGTCGACGAGGTCGGTCTTGGTCAGCACCACCACCGGTTCGGCGCCCGAGTCGAAGGCGAGCACCAACTCGCGTTCGAGGCGTCGGGGGCTCGGCGGCGAGCCGAGTGCGTGGACGAGGAACACCACGTCGATGTTGGCGGCGAGCGTGTGCGACACGGCCCTCATGCCGTCGAACGACGCCCGACGGGTGAAGGCCGAACGACGGTCCAAGACGTGCTCGACGCGCTCGGCGTCGTCGGAGGCGATCACCCAGTCGCCGACAGCGACGTCGGCGCCGATGTTGCGCACTCGCAGCGGCTCGGCGCGCCCCCTGGCCTCGTCGATCGAACGCACCACGGTGCTCCACCCACGGTCGAGTCTCGACACCCGGCCAGGGGCGCCAGGGCGACCGAGTTCGGCCCAGGAGTCGGCGAAGTCGTCAGCCCATCCGAGTGCCGGATCCGGCTCGTGGGTCGCGCTCGACATCGTGTGCGAACCGTACCCGCGATGTGGATTCGCACGATCCCTTGGCACACTCACCCCGTGTGGACGGCGCCCACGGTCTTGACAACGTGGCTCCCGATCACCTAGCGAACACCCGGTCACCAACCCCGGACCGACAACAAGACCAGCAAGAAAACCAGCACGAAGAAAGGCATCGATGTCCAAACCCCTCGTCGTCGTGGAATCGCCGGCCAAGGCGAAGACGCTGTCGAAATTCCTCGGCAGCGACTATGACGTGCGCGCCTCGGTGGGCCACGTGTCCGATCTGCCGAGCAAGGGTCTGAACATCGACGTCGACAACGGGTTCAAGCCCACCTACGAGCTCACCGAACGCGGCAAGACCGTGGTCAAGGATCTCAGAGCGGCGCTCAAGGACGCTTCCGAGCTCTATCTCGCAACCGATGAGGACCGCGAGGGCGAGGCCATCTCGTGGCACCTGATCGAGTACCTGAAGCCGAAGGTGCCGGTGAAACGGATGGTCTTCCACGAGATCACGAAGGCCGCCGTCGACCACGCGGTCAACAACCCTCGCGACCTCGACTACGGCTTGGTCGACGCTGCCGAGACCCGGCGCATCCTCGATCGCCTCTACGGCTACGAAGTGAGCCCGGTGCTGTGGCGCCGCGTCAACCGCGGCCTGTCGGCGGGCCGGGTCCAGAGCCCGTCGGTGCGCCTGATCGTGCAGCGCGAGCGCGAACGCATCGCCTACGTCACCGCCGACTACTGGGACATCGATGTCGGCACCGCCACCCAGCCGGCGTTCGGCGCGAAGCTCGTCGCCGTCGACGGCGACCGCGTCGCCACCGGCAAGGATTTCGACGCCCAGGGCCAGGTGTCGGCGAAAGCAGTCGCGCTCGACGAAGACCGTGCACGGGGCCTCGCCGACGGCCTCGCCGACGCCACCTTCACCGTCCGCTCGGTCGAGGAGAAGCCGTACCGCTCGTCGCCGAAGGCCCCGTTCATGACCTCGACGCTGCAACAGGAGGGTGGCAGAAAGTTGCGCCTGTCCTCGTCGCAGGTGATGCGTGTTGCGCAGGGTCTGTACGAGCGGGGCTTCATCACCTACATGCGTACCGACAACGTCGTGCTGTCCGACGAGGCGATGCAGGCAACACGGGCGGCGGTCACCAGCGAGTACGGCGCCAACTACCTGAACGCGGCGCCGAAGCAGTTCTCCTCGAAGATCAAGAACGCCCAGGAGGCCCACGAAGCCATCCGGCCCACCACGCCGTACCGGTCACCGCAGAGCCTCGGTTCGGAACTCAACAGCCAGGAACTGGCGCTGTACCGCTTGATCTGGCAGCGCACCCTCGCCTCGCAGATGGCCGACGCCACCGGTGTCACCGTCAGCGTGCGCCTCGCCGCGAACGCCACCGACCGCACCACGGGTGAGCTGACCGACTGCGAGTTCGCGGCCTCGGGCACCACGATCACGTTCCCGGGCTACCGCGCCGTGTACGTCGCATCGAAGGAAGAGACCGGCGACGACGAAGCCGAGAACGAAGCCCTGCTCCCGCCGCTGACACAGGGCGACGAGGTGGCGATCGGCTCGATCGAACCGAACGGCCACAGCACGTCACCACCGGCGCGCTACACCGAGGCATCGCTCGTGAAGCGCCTGGAGGAGTTGGGCATCGGTCGCCCGTCCACTTGGGCGTCGATCATCCAGACCGTCCAGGATCGCGGCTACGTGTGGAAGAAGGGACAGGCGTTGGTGCCGACCTGGACTGCGTTCGCCGTGATCCGCCTGCTCGAGGAACACTTCGACGCGCTGGTCGACTACGACTTCACCGCATCGATCGACCACGACCTCGACGAGATCGCCAACGGCCGACGGGCCAAGGAGAAGTGGCTGAAGCGCTTCTACTTCGGCGACACCGGCGACGGTGACACCGAGGCCATCTCCGCCGAAGCCGGATTCGGCGACGACGCGCTGCGGGGTCTGAAGCGACTCGTCGAGGAGAACCTCGACGAGATCGACGCCGCGGAGATCAACACGTTCCCACTCGGCCTCGACGGCGACGGCGAACTGATCGTGGTCAAGCCCGGCAAGTACGGTCCCTACGTCAAACGAGGTGAGGACACCGCCAGCGTGCCCGACGACCTCACGCCCGACGAGTTGACCGTCGCCAAGGCGATCGAGCTGCTCGCCGCGCCGAAGTCCGACGAACCGATCGGCGAGCTCGAGGGCTACCCGGTGTACGCGAAGAACGGCCGCTACGGCCCCTACGTGCAATGGGGCGACCACGACGATCCGCCGCCGGGGCTGGAGAAGCCGAAGATGTCGAGCCTGTTCAAGACGATGATCCTCGAACGGATCACGATGGACGAGGCCGAGGCGCTCCTGCAGTTGCCTCGTCACCTGGGCGACGATCCGTCCGACGGTGTCCCCATCTACGCGAACAACGGGCGCTACGGGCCGTACGTTCAGAAGGAGAAGGACTACCGCAACATCGACTCCGAGGACCAGCTGCTGCAGATCACCCTCGACGATGCACTGGAGATCTTCAGCCAACCGAAGGTGTACAAGCGCGGTGGCGGGAGCATGGCCTCCAAAGGCCCGCTACGCGAGTTCGGCACCGACCCCGTGAGCGAGCGCGCCGTGGTGGCCAAGGACGGCAAGTTCGGCGTGTACGTCACCGACGGCGAGACCAACGCCTCGCTCGGCAAGGGCGACCGCCTCGAGGAGATGGCCCCCGAGCGCGCCTACGAGCTGTTGGCGATCCGTCGCGAGGCGATCATCGCCAAGGGAGGCCCGACGAAGAAACGTGCCGCCAAGAAGAAGGCACCGGCCAAGAAGAAGACAGCCAAGAAATCGGCAGCCAAGAAGTCGGCAGCCAAGAAGAAGGCGCCCGCCAAGAAGGCCGCCTCGAAGAAGCCGGCCGAGAAGTCACCGCCGGTGATCACCGACCTCAACGACTGAGCGACCCGTTGCGATGAGTCTCAGCGCCGACGGGTGTCGTCGAGACTCATCGCTTCGTTGATCACGGTCAGGTGAAGATGATCTGGCCGCCGGCGGCCATGTCGTAGAACTCGCCGACGGTGATGATGTCGTCGAGTTCGTCGATCAGGTCGTCGCGCTCCATGCCGAAGAGGTCGACCGAGGCGAGGCACGCATAGAGACCCGCTCCGGTGTCGTGGATCATCTCGATGAACTCGGCGATGCCCGGGAAGTCGAGCTTCTCGATCTGCTTCTCCATGTACTTGGTCATCAGCGCCGAAGCGCCCGGGATGCCTCCGACCATGGTCGGTACGTGGAGGCCGGGGTTGCCGACGGTCGCCACCTTGATGTGGTCGTGGCGCTCCTTGTGGATGGCGTCCATGCCGAAGAAGGTGAAGAACAGGTTGGCGTCGATGCCCTCGTTGCGAGCTCCGTTGGCCATGATCAGCGCCGGATAGATGCCCTCGAGCGAGCCCTTCGACACGATGATCGAGACCTTCTCGATCGGGGCGGCCAGCGGTGCCGGCGGAACGGGGTGGGTGTCGGTCATGTCAGATGCAACCCTTCGGCTTGGGGATGCCCGCCACCAGTGCGGCGAGCTTGGCGGGGCCCTTCGGGAAGAGCACGAACAGCTCCTTCGTCGTGACGTCGGAGAGCTTGCTGATCTTGCGCACCGTGGGGCCGGTGCCCTTGTCGAAGTACTCCGAGCGCATCAGATCGATCACCGCCCAGTGACGGTCGGTGAGCGGCGTCGGCACGCCGATCTCGTCGGCGATCTCGGGCGCCATTTCCTTGGTCCATTGTTCGGCGTCGACGAAGAAGCCTTCGTCGTTCACCTCCACGGACGTTCCGGCGAGTGTCTTGGTGGGCATGTCGTGCGGGTCCTTTCGTTTTCGATCAGTTCGTGTCGGGCGTCTCGGCGTCAGCCTGCGACGGGTTGCTTCTTGCCCATCTTGGGCATGTCGGGGCCGATGCCGGGGATGTCGCGCCCGGGCAGCAGGCCGTGCCAGTAGAACGACTGGAACATCAACTTGCCGAGGTGGTTCGCCCGCGACTCCTTGAGCAGGGGGAGCCCGAGCGGGCCGGGGTAGTGCCCGCCGACCGGCTCGTTCTCGTAGTTGAAATCGATCAACAGCGCCTTGGAGAACCCGGTCTCGATGAAGCAGTTGGCATGGCCGTCGTAGGCGTGCTCGAGCGGCTCGCCGTTCAAGAACGCCTCGATGTTCTCGACCAGCACCTCACCCTCGAAGTGGGTGACCGAACCGGCCTTCGACGTGGGGACGTCAGCGGCATCGCCGATCACGAAGATGTTCGGCTTCACGGTCGATTGCAACGTGGAGTTGTCGGTGGGCACGAAGCCGAGTTCGTCGCCGAGGCCCGGTGACTCGTCGACATAGGCGGCGCCACCGTGCAGTGGGATCATCACCGCCAGGTCGAACTCGACCTCGCGCTCGTCCCAGCTGATCAGCTTGCCGCCCTCGCCGTCCACTTCACCGGTGTTGAACTCGGTGACCACCTCGATCTGCTTCTCGTGGAGCAGCGACCCGAGTGCGGCCGAAGCCGTCGGCTTGGTGAACGCTCCGTCGAGCGGCGTGACGTAGGTGATGCGGACGTCGTCACGGACGCCCTTGTCGGTGAAGTACCAGTCGGCGAGGAACGCGAATTCGAGTGGGGCGACCGGGCACTTGATCGGCATGTCGACGACGTTGATCACCAGGTGGCCGGCATCGAAGTCGTCGAGCGCCTCGGCGAGCGCGACCGCGCCCTCCATGTCGTAGAACGTGTGGATCGTGTCACGCCACCCGGGCCCGGTCATGCCCTCGGTCTCGTCGTGCAGGAGCACGGTGCCGGTTGCCACCAGCAGCACGTCGTACGAGAGCGTGGTGCCGTTTTGGAGCGCGACCGCGCTCTCCTCGATGTCGACCGATCCGATCGGGCACTGGTGGTAGTGGATGCCCTTCTTGAGCTGACGGTCCCGGTGGCGGACGATCTCCTCGGGCTCGGCCAGCCCGAACGGCACGAACAACAGACCGGGCTGGTAGACGTGGCGATTGTCCTGATCGACGATGTCGATCCGGAGGCGATCTTCTCCGAACTTCCTGCGCAGCCGGTTGGCAGCGAGGGTGCCACCCGTCCCGGCCCCGAGGATCACGAGTCGTTGCTGTTGCGACGCCATCTCGATGCACTCCAATCCTGTGGACCGCAACGGTTGCGGTCGCCACTGACATCGACGGTACGCATCGTCCACGTCTTCGAACACGGACTTTCGTCACTTCCCCCGGGGGTATGCACTCGCGGACGCCGGCCGGTCGACTCGGTACGATCGCCGACCGTGAGCGACCGCCCCCCCTACATCGTGTTCGAAGGCGCCGAGGGTTCCGGGAAGTCGACACAGGCCGCCCGCCTCGCCGACGTACTGGATGCCGTGCTCACGCGCGAGACGGGTGGCACCGAGATCGGCGCACGATTGCGCGCACTGCTGCACGACACGACCGTCCACAATCTCCATCCCCGGGCCGAGGCGCTGATCACCGCCGCCGATCGGGCCCAGCACATCGCCGAGGTCGTGGTCCCGGCGTTGGCCGCCGGCCGTGCCGTCGTGAGCGATCGGTCGGTGTACTCGTCGCTCGCCTACCCCGGCTACGGCCGCGAACTCGACGTCGACGAGATCCACCACCTCAACGAATGGGGCACCGGCGGTGTTTGGCCGACGACGGTGATCTTCCTCGACACCCCCGACGACGTGATCGCCGAACGGATGAGTCGACGAGACCTGGACCGTTTCGAAGCCGCCGGTGAGGAGTTCCACGCGAGAGTGCTGACCGGATTCCGCACGATGGCGGCCGCCGATCCCGACCGGTGGATCACGGTGCAGGCGGTCGGCTCGGTCGACAGCGTGGCCGACGAGATCAACCGTTCGCTGCGTGCCCGGAGGGTGTGGTGACCCCGCTCGGGACGTCGAGGCCGGGAGCATCGAGCGACACCCGAACGCCCGGCCCGATCTGGGACGACGTGATCGGCCAGCCCGACGCCGTCCGCCACCTCCGCCGAGCGGCTGATCGGGGCGCCGTGCACGCCTACCTGCTCGTCGGCCCCGCCGGATCGACGAAGCTGCAGGCGGCACGCGCGTTCGCGACCCTTCTGATGACCGGGACCGAAGACGCCGAGCAGCGCGACGCCGCGTTGATCCTGCGCGGAGAACACCCCGATGTCCGCGAGGTGCGCCGCAGCGGCGCACGCATCGATGCCGAGCAGGCCAAGTCGATCATCCACGAGGCGTCACTCACCCCGTCCGAGGGAGCGTCGAAGGTGATGATCCTCGATGAATTCCACCTGCTCTCGCCGGAGGGTGCCGGACGGCTGCTCAAGGTGATCGAGGAGCCGCCCGACTCCGTGACGTTCCTGATCCTGGCGGACTTCGTGCCCCACGAGCTGATCACCATCTCGTCGCGCTGCGCACGGATCGACTTCCGGGCGATCGGCGCCGACGTGATCGCCGCCCGGCTGGTCACCGAAGGCGTTGCTCCCGCCTCGGCGATGGCTGCAGCACGAGCCGCACACGGCGATCTCGAGCGGGCACGGGTGCTCGCCACCGACCCGGCGCTCGCCGATCGTCGGGCCGCATTCGCCGAAGCCCCGCACCAGCTCGACGGCACCGGCTCGGTGGCGATGCGAACGGCCGCTCATCTGCTCGGCTTGATCGATGCCGCGGCGGAACCGTTGACGGCCCGCCACGCCACCGAGGTCGCCGAGCTCGACGAACGCATCAAGGCCCACGGCGAGCGCGGCAGCGGCAAGAAACAGCTCGACGAGCGTCATCGACGTGAGCTGCGGCGGTACCGCACCGACGAGCTCCGCGCCGGGCTGGCGGCGACGGCGGGCACCTACCGCGACACCGCGATCAACTCGGCGACGACCGATGTCGACGAGTGCGCTGAAGCGGTCCGCCGGATCCATCGCGCCATCGAGATGCTCGATCGCAACCCGAACGAGAAGCTCCTCGTCGAATCGCTGCTGTGGTCGCTGCCCGACGCGCAGGGAGTTCAGCCGGCCCGGTGAATCCGGTCGCCGACGGTTCGGGGATCCGGTGGTTCCCTATTCCCGATCCCGGTGATCTTTTTGTCACGCGCCCCCCGCCCGTGGTACGTGGCGGGTGCCGGTAGGGTTGACCCACGGAATCCCACTCGTGGAAAGGGCACTCCATGTTCGAACGCTTCACCGACCGGGCACGACGAGTCGTCGTGCTCGCCCAGGAGGAGGCTCGCCTCCTCAATCACAGCTACATCGGCACCGAACACATCCTCTTGGGCTTGATCCACGAAGGTGAAGGCGTGGCCGCGAAGGCACTCGAGAGCCTCGGCATCTCGCTCGAGGCGGTGCGCAGCCAGGTCGAGGAGATCATCGGCCAGGGCGGCTCGTCGCCGTCGGGCCACATCCCCTTCACCCCGCGCGCCAAGAAGGTGCTCGAGCTGTCGCTGCGAGAAGCTCTGCAGCTCGGCCACAACTACATCGGTACCGAGCACATCCTGCTCGGCCTCATCCGTGAGGGCGAGGGCGTCGCGGCCCAGGTGCTGGTGAAGCTCGGCGCCGACCTCTCGCGTGTCCGCCAGCAGGTCATCCAGCTGCTGTCGGGCTACCAGGGCCCCTCCGGTGCCAGCGGCAGCGGCGCCGGCCGTGGCGAGCAGACCCCCGCCGGAGCGGGTGTCGGCGCGAGCAAGGGCGAGGACGAAAAGGGCGGCAACAGCCAGATCCTCGACCAGTTCGGCCGCAACCTCACCCAGGCCGCCCGCGAGGGCCAGCTCGACCCGGTGATCGGCCGGTCGAACGAACTCGAGCGCGTGATGCAGATCCTGTCGCGCCGCACGAAGAACAACCCCGTGCTGATCGGTGAGCCGGGCGTCGGCAAGACGGCGATCGTCGAGGGCCTCGCCCAGAAGATCGTCAACAACGACGTGCCCGACACGCTCACCGACAAACAGCTCTACACGCTCGATCTCGGCGCCCTCGTGGCCGGTTCGCGCTACCGGGGTGACTTCGAGGAGCGCCTCAAGAAGGTGCTCAAGGAGATCAAGTCGCGCGGCGACATCCTGCTGTTCATCGACGAGATCCACACCCTCGTCGGCGCCGGCG
>CAZJUC010000107.1:0-10478 GCA_964549065.1 uncultured Ilumatobacteraceae bacterium | reverse complement strand
CCAGCGACCAGTTGTCGACGTAGTAGCTGTCGAGGCGTTTGTATTCTTCGAACGTCGTCTCGGAACGTCCGGACACCTGCCAGATCCCGGTGACACCCGGCAGGACTCGGAGGCGTTCGTGAACGTCGTCTTCCCACTGGGCCACCTCGGAGGGCAGCGCCGGGCGAGGACCCACGACACTCATCTCGCCGCGAATGACATTCCAGAACTGGGGCAGTTCGTCGATCGAGAACTTGCGCAGGAGCCGGCCGACCCGTGTGACCCGCGGATCATTGCGCATCTTGAACAGCGGGCCGTCGGACTCGTTCTGCTCGAGCAGGTCATGCTTCATGCTGTCTGCGCCGTCGTACATCGTGCGGACCTTGAGCATCTCGAACAGTTGCCCGTTGACACCGGTTCGTACCTGCCGGAAGATGACCGGGCCTCGCGATTCGAGTCGGATCGCGAGCATCGCGGCCAGCAGGATCGGCAGGGTCAGCAGCAGCCCCACCGAGGCCACGACGTAGTCGAAGGCTCGCATCGCGACGAAACGCCAGCCGGTGCGGATGGTGGGTTCGATGTACAGCAGCGCCTGGTTGTCGATCTCCTGGACACGGAGTCGCTGGATGTCGATGTCGTGGAGGCTCGACACCAACGTGACGTGCAGCCCAGCGTCGGTCAAACGCCGGGTGAGTGAGTTGACGGTCTTGGCGTCGACGGAGTACAGCGAGATCAGCACACCGGTGGCACCGTGTTCGGCGGCGACGTCCTCGACGTTGGTGAGATCTCCCACCAGCGGGACGCCCCGGAGGTTTGCCGCAGGTGTGCCGGAGGCGACGAAACCAACGGCCCGGTATCCCAGTTCGGGACGCTCCTGAACGGTCTGGACGAGGCCGGCTGCGTTGTCGTCGGTGCCGACGACGAGGATGGGCCGCGACATCCGACCCGATCTGCGCAACCTCAGGAAAGTGATGCGGGCGAGCTGCCGCTCGATGGTGAGCGCTGCTGCAACTCCGAGGAACACCATTGCGACCCAGGCTCGACTGAGGTCGTCGTTCTGGGCGATGAAGGCCACACCGACCAGCGAACCCGCACCGAACAACGCCGTTCCCACGATGTGCTTGAACTCGTCGGAGCGACGATGATTCGCCCGAGCGGCGTACATCTGGTTCACGACGGCCGCCGCGCACCAGAACGGGACCGAGGCCACCACGATGAGCCATTGCCCGAAGAGGACGTCGGACTCGACCGGCCACCAGACGGATTCGGCGATGAACGCAAAGGCGATGCCGGCCAGAACGGCGACCACATCGGCCAGGATCAGCCACCGCTTCACCGTACGAGGTTTGATGTGTGCACGAACTCGCTCGGCCGGGGTGTCCGACCCGACCGCCAGGCGGAGGTGGTGCCGACGTGGGCCGGTCGTCGACGAACTGGCCTCCTCGACGGACCCGGTTCGTTGATCGCGAGAGGGGGTTGATGGTTCAACCGTCTCCGTCGATGCCTCCCGCCCGTCCACTTCGATCCTCTCTGTTCGTTCGCCTTGAGGTGACACTTATTGGCTATCACAGCGACTACAGGCAGCGAAAGTGAAATTTGTCTCACCTCTGTCCGGCACCCTGGGAGCACCAACCGAACCCGGTCAGGTCCGTCGATCGAAGTTCGGGGAGAACCCCACCGCTGCTCTCGGGCTGATCAGGTGACCTGCCTCGCCGCAGGCTGATCTTCCGGAGCGCTCTCGGTCCACGGGGTTTCGACAGACGACCGGGAACCGACCGTCGCCGTCGGCGAACGACGATCGCTGAACTCGGGATAGGCATCACGTCGCAGCCGCCGACGCGGCACCCGGTTGATCACGATGCCGAGCAGGATGCCGCCGGCTTCGTTGATGCGTGCCACCGCGTCCGACAGCGTGTCGAGATCGGTCTGGTCGTTGCTGACCACCAAGATGACGTGATGGGTCTGGGCGACCACGATCGAGCTCTCGGGTGCACCGCGAAGCGGCGGAGCGTCGACGACGATCGTGCGCCCGTCGGTGGCGAGCGCGGCGAGCACGCGCGGCAGGGTCGAACCGATGACGTCGGCGGCCCGACCGACCGGCAGGCCCGCGGTGAGCACCTCGAGCGAGGTGAAGTCGGTGGACTGCAGCAAGATCTCGTCGGAACCGGACGCCGACAGGTCACCCAGGCCGTGTCCACGCCCGGTGCCGAGTTGTTCGGCGAGCGTCGGGCGCCGCAGGTCGGCCTCGACGGCCACGACCTGCCGACCGACCTTGGCGAGCGAGCAGGTCAGTCCGGCGGCGACGGTGGTCTTGCCGGCATGACGGTCGAGTGAGATGACGCTGATGGCCGGGTCGGAATGGTCCATCAGGCGGAATTCGGCGTTGATGCGCACGGTCTCGAAGGCACTCATGATCTCGTTCGACTGTGCTTCGCGATCGGTGAACAGCGAGATGAGCGGAAGCTTTCTCGCTGATCGGGTGAACTTCGGGATTTCGCCGAGGATGGTGGTGCCGAGACGCTCGCGAACCGCGTGGCGGGTGTCGAAGGCCTGCATGATGCGGTCCGCGGCGAGTGCGGCGAACACCGCAGCGATGAGTGCAACGACCATGCTGGCGAGCAGGATGGGGCGCTGATTCGGCGCGATCGGCACACCTGGCTCGGTGGCAGGATCCAACAGGATCAGCTCGAGCGGCCCGCCCTCGGCGGCGCGTTCGATGATCAGCTGCCGGGACACGCCGTTGGCCCACTGTTCCACCGCGGCGGGCGACATCCCGGTTGCCGTGATTCGCAGCACGCTCGAGTCGATCTCCGAGCCGATGCCGGGACGGGGGCGTTGCAGCTCCTCGGGAATGTCGGGCTCGGTGGCGTCACGGAGGCTCTCGCTCTGGGCCCATTCCTGCAGCGCCGGCAGCAGGAAGTTGATCTGCTGGATCGACAGGTCGACTTCGGTGTCGTCAGCCAGATCGAGCACGAGCGTCGCCGTTGCCGAGTAGGTCTTCTCCGGCAGGAACGCCGCGGCCATCCCCAACATCAACACCAGCGAGCCGACGATCAGCGCGATGGCCCAGTGACGGGTCAGCGTGCGCAGGAGGTCACGAAAGTCCATGTCGACCTGCCGCTGGATCACCGGTACTCGCGCGAGAAGTGCAGCACGACGAGTAGTCCATCGAGCGAATCCTAGTGTGCTGGGTCGTTGCGGTGCGGGAGCATGCCATGTGTCAGCCCCGCCGACCTTCCGACCGCTGCACGGCGCGAAGCCGGTCGACCGCTCGACCCTCGGGGACTTCGACGTCGGCGTAGGTGAGCACAACGTCCTGCGCCACGTCCTTCACGAGCCGGCAGCCCTTGGCGACCCCCATCGGGAGCAGATCGTCTGCGGCCGTGACATCGGCGCGTTCGGCGAGGCCGTAGGTCATGTACCCGCCGAGGCCGTCGATCTCGTCGCCGGCCACGAGATCGGTCTTCGCGGTCGTGACGACCTCCACGGTCGGTGGCCCGAGCGGTTGCAACGCCGCATCGTGGAACAGCACCGCGCGCGCCACGGTGTACGGAACCTCGAAATGGCACAGGTGATACGGCGTGTAGAACGAGTACAGCGGCCCCTCACCCAACTTGTACAGGTTGAGGTAGTGCCGCTGTCGGGGATCGTCGTGGGTGGCCAGCACGTACACACCGGGGCCCGGCTGTGCACCGACCACGTAGTCGACCACGCCGCCGAGTCGCTCGAGTTCGTCGACGTCGTAGTGCTCGGTGAGTTCGTCGACGTGTCCGCGGTGATCGGCACCTCGCATCCCCCGCCGCTCCACGGTCATCCCGGTGGCGTTCGCGACGAGCGCCTGCTCGAAGGAGATCTTGGTGCCATCGGCGAAACTCGTGACCATCGCCGGGTCCTGACCCCACTGTTCGGCGAAACCCTTCTGGGTGGTCGGGGTCCGGTACGGGTCGTGCAGGCCCTTCACGTTGCCGGCCACCAGCGGACGCAGACCGATGCCGCGCACGAACCGCACCAGGTTCATCTGCACTCCGGGCTGGTCACCGTCGCAGCCGGTGTACACGACCCCGGCCGCCTGTGCCTGCTGGCAGAGGGCCCAACCGACCGTGCCGTCGACTTCTGCGTTCAGCAGCACGAGGTGTTTCCCGCCGGCGATCGCCGTTTCGGCCACTCGACAGCCGTACTCGACAGCGCCGGTGGCGTCGACGATCACGTCGATGCGGTCCGATGAACAGACCGTGTCGAGGTCGTCGGTGGCCACGGGTCGACCGTGCTCGAGTGCGTCCCGGAGCGTCTGGCCGTCGGCGGCGCTCGCCTCGTCGACCCCGGCCTCGACGTACGCATCGACCGCTTTGTCGACCGTGCGGTTGACGATCGCCGAGATCGTCATGCCCGGAACGGAGTTGACGATCTGATTGACGAGCCCCGCGCCCATGAATCCGGCCCCGACCAGGCCGACCCTGATCGGTGTTCCCGCCGCCTCGAGCGCCCGGAGTCGGTCGTCGATGATGATCATGACGACGCTCCGTTGATCGCTGCGAACGCCACGAGGGCGTCGCGGTCGGCAAGGAGCGGCCACTGCAGGTCCTTGTCGCTGATCATGCTCGGCGCAGTCGGCCAGGAGATGTCCAGCACCGGGTCGTCGTACCGCAACCCCTGCTCGGTGTTCGGGGTGTAGGGGTGACTGACCTGATAGAGCACCTCGGTGTCGTCCTCGAGGGTCTGGAAGGACTGAGCGAACAGCGGGGGAATGTACAGCGCCCGGTGGTTCTCGGCGGTGAGCTCGACGGCGATGTGCTGGCCCAGCGTCTCCGAATCCGGTCGCAGATCGACGATCACGTCCATCATGGCGCCGCGTGTGCAACGCACGAGTTTGGCCTCCGCAGCATCGGCGGTCTGGTAGTGCAGGCCACGCAGCGTGCCGGCCACACGGCTGAACGACACGTTGCACTGCGCAACGGCCGGCTCGAGTCCGGCGGCGGCGAACTCGTCACGGCAGAACGAGCGGGCGAAGAAACCCCGCTCGTCGGCGAGCGGCTCGAGTTCGACGATGACCGCGCCGGCGATGGCCGTCGGGGTGATCTTCATCGTCGAGCGATCCAGAACCGGAGCGCCGTGTCACGAGAGCGAGGAGCTATGTCCACGCCGTCGTCCAGGGTGTGGACCCGCTGGCCCAGAGGTCTTCCAGGTAGATCTTGTCGCGGATGGTGTCCATGCACTGCCAGAACCCCTCGTGGCGGTAGGCGCAGAGTTCGCCCGCCTTCGCCAACGCTTCCATCGGGGCGCGGGACCAGTCGCAGTCGCCGGGGATGAAGTCGAACACCTCGGGTTCGAGCACGAAGAAGCCACCGTTGATCCAGCCCGAGTCGAGCTGCGGCTTCTCCATGAACGACCGGACCTGGTCGCCGTCGATGTCCATCTGACCGAACCGCGCGACGGGGTGAACGGCGGTGACCGTCGCCAACTTGCCGTGTGAACGGTGGAAGTCGAGCAGGTGGTCGAGCGGGATGTCGGCGACCCCGTCTCCGTAGGTCATCATGAACGTTCCGTCGCCGAGATGCTGGCGGGCGTTCATCATGCGTCCCGCGGTTTCGGTGTTCTGTCCCGTTTCGATCAGGTCGATGCACCACGACTCGTCGTGCTCGTCGTGGCGGACGACCGATCCGTTGCGCAGCTCCACCGTGAGGTTGCCGGCCAACGAGCCGTACTCGGCGAAGTACTTCTTGATGTACTCGCCCTTGTAGCCGAGCGCCACCACGAAGTCGTCGAATCCGTACCCGCTGTAGGACTTCATGATGTGGAAGAGGATCGGTTGTCCGCCGATTTCGACCATCGGCTTGGGCCTGATCTCGGTTTCCTCGGCCAGGCGCGAACCGAAGCCTCCCGCAAGGATCAAAGTCTTCACGACGTTGCACTCCACTCGTGATCGATGGCCGGTTCCGCCACCAGCCGTTCGATTCGAGTCTTGTCGCCCCCTTGGACGATGTCAAGGCAGCACGGGCCGCAGCCGTCCGGCGGCCCGGCCGGACAGGACGCCGACCACGTCGACCGACGATGTTGCAGCGGTACACTCGCTGTCGGCGGAACACGCTCGAGATCGGAGAGCGCACATGCAAGAGCGGGACGACGACACGATGGATCGGTCACCAGATCATTTCGAACGACCAGACGGTCTGTCCACGGTCACGGCATGGCTGAAGTGGGGGGCACAGCTCGACCCGGACGCACCCGCGGTGCACGACGAGAACGACTGCCTCACCCACCGCGAGTTCGACGACCTCACCGATCGCGTCGCGGCCGATCTCGTCCGCCACGGCGTGCAGCCGGGCGACCGGGTCGGGTTGTGCATCGACCGTTCGCTGGCGCTCGTCGCCGGCCTCGTCGGCATCATCAAGTGCGGCGCTGCCTATGTGCCACTCGATCCCACCTATCCACGGGATCGACTCGAGGTGATGCAGCAGGATGCCGCCCTGGCGCTCACGCTCGTGAGCGCGCGGCACCACGAGTGGATCGCCGACGCCGGCGCGAAGGTCAGGATCTGGGAAGAGCTGGCGGACGGGCTCGAGGACCACCACGACGCGACCGACGACGACGTCACCACCGTCGATGCCCCCGTCGATCCCGAGCAGCCCGTGTTCATCGTGTTCACGTCGGGCTCGACGGGTCGTCCCAAGGGCGTCGAGCTGCCCCACCGGGCGATCGCCAACCTCGTCGAGTGGCAGCTGGCTCGCCGCTCGTTTCGCCCTGCGGCACGCCTTCTGCAGTACTCGAGCATCAGCTTCGACGTGTCGTTGCAGGAGATCGCCTCCACGCTCGCGTCCGGTGGTCATCTGTTCATGGTTCCCGACGAGCAGCGACGTGATGCCCGCCAGCTCCTGCGCCTGCTCGACGAGCTGCGAATCGAGCGGTTGTTCCTCCCCTTCGTCGCGTTGCGAAGTCTCGTCGAGGTGGCGCGACACGGCGACGGTCTGCCTCGCTCGTTGACCGAAGTGATCACCGCAGGCGAACAGCTCCGTGTCGACGACGCGCTCCGCGAGGTCTTCGCCGCTCGACCCGGCATCACGCTCGACAACCAGTACGGCCCGTCGGAGACGCACGTGATCACCGCCCACCTCCTCGACGGCGATCCTCGTGACTGGCCTGACCTTCCCCCGATCGGCGCGGCGATCTCCGGGTGCGAGGTCCTGCTCCTCGGCGAGCACGATCAGCCGGTCGCCGACGGCGACGTCGGCGAGATGTATCTCGGTGGACGCAATCTTGCGCACGGCTACATCGGACGCCCCGATCTGACCGCCGAACGTTTCGTGACGATCGCGACCGAACACGGCGACGACCGCTACTACCGCTCCGGCGACCTCGCCCGCCTCGACCCGACCGGCGAGCTCCACTTCCAGGGCCGCGCCGACCACCAGGTGAAGATCCGGGGCCATCGTGTCGAGCCGGGAGAGATCAACGCGGTGGCCAGCCGGATGCCGGGTGTCTCGCAGTGTCTCAGCCACACCTTCCACAAGGCGTCGGGAGCGCCCTTCATCGTCACCTATTTCGTGGCCGGTGCCACGGCCTCCCCGAGCGATGGTGGCGCTGCACAGCCCGTGACTGCGGCCGATCTGCGACAGCACCTGCGGACTCACCTGCCCGACTACATGGTTCCGGCGTTCGTGATCCAACTCGACCGGATCGATCTCGGTCCCAGCGGCAAGGCCAACCTCCAGGCGCTGCCTGATCCACGCGACGGCGCAACGACCGCCGCACCCGACTATGCGACCGACACCGAGCGACGGCTGGCTGCGATCTGGTCCGACGTGCTCGAGTTTCCCAACCTGGCGCCCGAGGCCGACTTCTTCGATCTGGGCGGCGACTCGTTGGCAGCAGTCACCCTGTTCCTTCGCATCGCCGAGGAGTTCGGCACCGAACTTCCGCTCGCGACGATCACCCGCGCATCGACGCTGCGGTCGCTCGCAGAACGCATCGATGCCCGCAGCTCGCTCGGCGACGACGGTTACCGGTCACTGCAGGTACTCCAAGACGGTGAGTCGGGGGTGACGCCACTGGTGTTGGTGCACGGTGGCGGCGGCAACGTGTTGATCTTCTCGGAGCTCGCCGTGAACCTCGGACCGCAACAGCCGGTGTACGCGTTCCAATGGTCGGGGTGGGACGGTCACCGAGGTGAAAGCACCGTGGACGACATGGCCGACGCCTACGTCCGCGAGCTGCGACGGTTCGCGCCCGAAGGGCCCTACCGCTTGGGTGGTCATTGCATCGGTGGGCTGATCGCGATCGAGATGGCGCACCGGCTGACCGAGCAGGGCGCCGAGATCGAGGGGCCGCTGATCGTGTCCGACGCCCCGAACCTCGCAGCACGATCACACCAGAAGGGCGAGCCCGACGCCGACGCCGAATCGGCGGAGCGCTTCGAGGCGATGGCCGAGGAACTCCTCGGGCGGGTACCCCAACATCTGCGCACCGAGGGCTGGCGTGGCCGCACCCGTACCGCCGCCACCACGAGCGCCTCCGGACCCGAGCCGAAGCTCGATCCCATCCGGGCAGCTCTGCGTCGGTATCCGTGGATGCTGCGAACGGCGAAATCCACCCGTGCGGGTCTGCAAACAGCGCTCATCGAGGCAACGGTACGTTCAGGGCGCGAACTGCCGATGGGCCGCCGCCTGCAGTACTGCACCGACACGCTGATCCGAACGGCGAAGCGCCATCGCCCGCGCCCCTGGAACGGCGACGTGCTCTACTTCCGCACCGCGACGTTCTCCGCCAGGGAGATGGCGCTCGAAGGATGGTGGGACGACGTCGAGATGGGTTTCGGCGAGCTGTGCACCGGGCGCTTCGAGTCGCACGTCGTCGGCGGTCGGCACAACGAGCCGCTGAAGCTGCCCTGGGTCGCCGAACGCATTCGCGACACCTTCGATTCGGGCACATCGGCTCCCGGCACCGACGCAGCACGCTGAGCGGCTCCCGTCGGGATCTCTGCCCGACGAGGTCGTCGTCAGGAGCTCGTGCGGACACCGGCGGTACCGAGCCGTCCGCCGACTCGACGAAGACGTCGCGCGACCCGTCTGGGGAACTGGCTCAGCTCGACACGGCGTGGCGCGACATTCATCGGCCACCCCAGGAGTTCGGGCCACTGCTGACGGATCACCTCGACGAACAGCGTTCCCTCGGCTCGGTCTCGACGGGAGATGGCCATCACGTCGGCGACGATGTCGCGGTGGCACGTGGGGAAGATGGTGAACCCGGGACCGAAGTACTCGGCGTACGACCACACACCGGCCCAACAGCCGATCCGGTTCTCGAGGTAGAACATGTCGAGGATCTGCAGGGCGTCGTCGGTCTCGACCTGTTGGATCCATCGGTCGAGCTGGTCGAGCACCGTGGGTGAAGCAGCCGCGAGCGCTTGTCCCGAGGTCAGTTGCCCCCGGTGGCGCAGCGCGTGGACCAGGAGTCGCTCCACCGTGATCGTGTCGTCGGCATGGTCGTCGGGTGTCACGTAGGCGCGTCGAGCGATGTCGCCGATGTTGCCGAGGAGGCGAACCCGTCGGCGGTCGAGTGCGCGGAACGTCGTGTTGGCCGCCCAACCGCGGGGTTCACCGACGCTGCACGACGTTCGGTACATCCACCGTTCGAGGTCGTCGGCCTGGGGCGGTCGAAGGCGCAGACGCTGGTGATCGATGCCCGCTCCGCGCGCGATGCGCGCAGCGACGTGGCAGTCGGTCGCTGCGTCGAGGCCGGGGAGAGCAACGGTGTACGACGCGAGTTCGGCACTCCACTCACGCGAACAGGCGAGCAGCATCCTCGAGTCGCGTCCGGCAGTGAGTGGGAGGTAGCACGGGAAGGAACCGATGAGCGCGGAGAGGTTGCGCTGCGTTGCGGCTGCAACCCGCGCGGCTGCCTCCTCGACCGTGGCGGTGCCCGACGGTTCCCACGTGGGGCCGTGGCGGACCATCTCCCAGCGCTGCAGGTCGAGGTGATGGTGGGGCAGCAGCCGGTGGATGCCGCGGCGGGAGGTGAGCCCGACGGGGAGCATCGAGGTCGTCCCGGGAATCCCGAGCTGTTCGACGAGTTCGGTGTGATCGGTCGTGGTCGTGTCGTACGGGATCAGCGCCCCCGTGGACGCGGCCATGCGCAGGCTCGGGCAGTAGACCGACGAATACGTACCAGCGGCGTCCGGGTAGATCGCGGGGTTGGTGGTACCGACGAAGAGCGCGAGAAATCGTCCGCCCAAGGCATCGACCAGCTCGAGCGGCTCCCCGCCGAGTGTGATGCGACTGTCGTTCACGAGCAATTCGCCCTCGGACGTGATCGGGTAGCCGAGGAGCCAACCGATCGTGGTCTCAGCGGGGTCGGCGACGGTGACCACCGGCAAGGTCGGATGCGCCGCCAAGGTCCAGTCGCCGATGCAGTGGGTGGCCCATCCGGGCGGGCCGTCGAGGGTTCCCGCCAGCACGAATTGTTCGCACAGGTCGTCGGGCGAACCGCGTTCGGTCACCGCTCGTGGA
>CAZJUC010000106.1:0-10490 GCA_964549065.1 uncultured Ilumatobacteraceae bacterium | reverse complement strand
CCCGAGCTTCGTGATGTCGTGCTCGTTCACCAACCAGGTGCTCGCCCAGATCGAGCTGTGGCGCAACACCGAGCAGTACCCGCTCGGTGTCTACGTGTTGCCCAAGCACCTCGACGAGAAGGTTGCCATGTTGCACCTCGACGCCCTCGGCGTGAAGCTCACCAAGCTCACCGACGAGCAGGCCGAGTACCTCGACATGGATCCCGGCGGCCCCTTCAAGCCCGAGAACTACCGCTACTGATCTACCAGGTTCCCGTCGCCCGGGTCGCCGGGAACCACGATGTCGCGAGGTGGTTCCCCGGGGGCCCCGTCTCCGGGAACCACGATGTGTCGGCGAGTTCGAACTCCCCGTGCGGCTCCGCCTAGTGTGACGCCCGCCACCACTGGCACCGGCGACGAAAAGGGGAAGCATGGACAACGAGATCCGCGTGGGGCGTACACCTGCTCGGCATGTCGACGACGGCCAGTCACTGCTGGTGGTCGACGACCTCAGGACGCATTTCGCCGTCGCGGCCGGAGCTGTGCGCGCGGTCGACGGCGTGTCGTTCTCGCTGTCACGGGGACGCACGCTCGGAGTCGTCGGCGAGTCGGGCTCGGGCAAGACCGTGCTCTCGCGGTCGATCATGGGCCTCAACACAACCGACAACGCGACCACCACCGGTTCGGTGAAGTACGCCGGTGAAGAGCTGATCGGCAAGTCGGTCAAACAGAAGAAGGCGCTCTGGGGTGCCGAGATGGCGATGGTCTTCCAGGACCCGATGACCTCGCTCAACCCGGTGGTCACCATCGGGCGCCAGCTCACCGAACACGTGCGCTACCACCTCGACATGGGCAAGAAGGAGAGCGAGGACGTCGCTGTTGCCCTGCTCAAGTCGGTCCACATCCCCGAGGCCGAGAAGCGTCTCGACAACTACCCGCACCAGATGTCCGGAGGCATGCGCCAGCGCGTCTGCATCGCCATCGCGCTGGCGTGCGGTCCGCGGATGCTCTTCGCCGACGAGCCGACCACTGCGCTCGACGTGACCGTGCAGCACCAGATCCTGAACCTGCTCGCCGAGCAGCAGAGCGACCGGGCGATGGCGATGATCCTCGTCACCCACGACCTCGGCGTGGTCGCCGGGCGCACCGACGAGATCATGGTGATGTACGCCGGCAAGGTCGCCGAAAAGGCACCGACGGCGAAGCTCTTCAGCGAACTCCGCCACCCGTACACCCAAGGGTTGCTGTGGTCGATCCCCAAGGTCACCCAGCCGAAGCACACGCGGTTGAACGCCATCCCGGGCCGACCGCCGAACCTGATCGACCCGCCGTCCGGGTGCAAGTTCTCCCCCCGCTGCGCCTATGCGCAGGACATCTGCCGTACCGAGGAGCCACAGTTGCGTTCGATCGACTCTGCCGACCACGTGTTCGCCTGCCACTTCCCGGTCGGCACACCCGAGGGCGAGGCTGCCCTGCAGTCCAACATCGAGGCCGAGTACCCGCCGGCGCTCGCCGCGATCGGCAGACTCAGCGCCAGTGAAGAGGTCGTGGGCTGATGGCCGGCTCCGGTACCGCCCACCTCCGCCCCGCGGACGAGGTCCTGCTGCAGGTGACCGACCTCGTGGTCGAGTTCCCCGCAGGCAAGGGCCGCACCGTCAAAGCGGTGAGCGGGATCAGCTTCGACATCGCACCGGGCGAGACGCTCGGACTCGTGGGTGAGTCGGGCTGCGGCAAGTCGACCACCGGGCGCGCGCTGTTGCGGCTGCCGAAGCCGACCAGTGGATCGGTCGTGCTCGACGGTGAGGACCTCGCCGGCCTCGACGAGAAGACGATGCGCCGGCGCCGAACGCAGTTGCAGATGATCTTCCAGGATCCGATCTCGTCGTTGAACCCTCGCCGCATGATCGGCGACGTCGTCGCCGAGCCGCTCAACGTGTGGGGGCCCAAGGACAAAGACGAGCAGTGGGACATCGTGGCGCGCATCCTCGACCAGGTGGGCGTCGATCCCGGTCCGGCCCGCTACAAGCGGCCCCACGAGTTCTCCGGCGGGCAGTGTCAGCGCATCTCGATCGCCCGCGCGCTGGTGATGGAGCCACAGCTGATCATCTGTGACGAGCCGGTGTCGGCGCTCGACGTGTCGATCCAGGCCCAGATCCTGAACCTGCTCGACGACCTGAAGGCCGAACACGGTCTCACCCTGGTGTTCATCGCCCACGACCTCGCCGTGGTCAAGAACATCAGCGACCGGGTGGCGGTGATGTACCTCGGCAAGATGTGCGAGATCTCCGAGGCCGACCAGTTGTACGCCGGTCCCGCACACCCCTACACCCAGTTGCTCCTCGGATCGAGTCCGGTGCCCGATCCCGATGTCGACGTCAACGCCATCGAGCCGATCGAGGGCGAACTCCCGTCGCCGATCTCGCCACCGTCCGGCTGCCGTTTCCGCACCCGTTGCCCATTCGCCGACGAGATCTGCGCCGCCGAGGAACCCACCATGCGCCAGGTCGGCGACGACCACTACGTGGCATGTCACCACCCGCTGATCGAGCCGTGGGTCGACGGTCGCCCGGTCGAGGCCGCGGTGTCCGTGGGTGACTTCGAGACGGGTGGCGCTCCGACTGTGTGACATCGGTCATGTGTGCTAGACAATCGATGTTCTCGCTTCGGAGGAGTCGCCGGGGCGAGAGGGGGCGTAGACGGGGTGACTTTCCGCACTGCTGCGTCGGCATCGTGATCGACTCACCATTCACAACATCCACAACGACACACACCATCCAGATGGGGGATCCATGCGACAGCGACGAGTAGTCACAGCACTCGCCATTCCACTCGTATTGGCGTTCGTGGCGGCATCGTGCGGGAGCGACGACAGCTCCACCGACACCGACACCGACGACGGTACGGCCACCGAAGAGACCACCGATGACGGCGGCGAGACCGACGACGGCGGCGAGGAAACGCCCGAGGAGACGGCTCCCGACGTCGACACCACCGTCGCTCCGGAAGAGGAGGCTGCCACCTACGGCGGCACGGTCACGATCGGCCTCGAGAGCGAAGCCACGGGCCTGCGTCCGTGGGAGGACAGCTGCTCGTCGCCCTGTTACCACGTGATACAGTCGATCTACGACCCGTTGATGGAGCAGACCGCCGAGGGCGACTACGCCGGCTTCCTCGCCGAGGGGATCGAGTCGAACGAGGACTTCACCGTCTGGACGCTGACCCTTCGACCCGACGTCGTGTTCCACAACGGCACGCCGCTCACCGCGCAGACCATCGTCGACATGTTCCCGATCCAGCAGGCCGGCTCGGCCGCATCGTCGGCGATCTCCGCATCCGGTCTCACCGGCGTCGCAGCGATCGACGACCTGACGGTCGAGTACACCCTGTCGGCGCCGTTCTCGGCGTTCCCGTCGTATCTCGCCGGCGCTCCGATCGGCTACCCGTTCGATCCCGCCCTTGCCGCGGCCGACAGCGCCGACTACAGCATCAACCCGGTCGGTACCGGCCCGTTCACGATCGCTGCGCGCGACATCGACAACGAGACCGTCGTCGAGCGCAACGAGGACTACTGGTTCGTCGACGAAGAGGGCAACCAGTTGCCCTATCTCGATGCGATCTCGTTCCGTCCGATCCCCGACGAGGGCACGCGTCTCGACGCACTGCTGTCGGACACGACGAACGCGATGATGTCGCTGCGCCAGGGCACCATCCGTGACGCCCGCGCCGAGTCGGGCATCGAGCTGATCGAGTTCCAGGGCAACAACACCGGTGGTGGCATGTACAACACCGCGTTGGCGCCCTACGACGACGTGCGGGTCCGCAAGGGCCTCAGCAGCATGAACGACCAGGAGCGCGTCATCGAGGCACTCGGTGGTGCCGGGATCTCCATCCCCACCACCCAGTTCTTCTCGAACGACAGCCCGTGGTGGACCCAACAAGCGGCTGACGCCTACACCACCTTCGACTTCGAAGCCGGTGTGGCGCTGCTGCAGGAGTACATCAACGACCCCGCTCGTTCCGACGGCAAGGCTGTCGGCGAGCAGATCGACGTCGAACTCTCCTGCCCGCCCGACCCCACCCTGATCGCTGCGATGCAGGTGCTCGAGCAGGTGTGGACCGGCTCCGAACTCGTCAATGTCACGTTGACACAGTTCGACCAGGCCACCCACATCAACAACGCCGTCAGTGACGTCCACGAGGCCCACTGCTGGCGCTGGGGTGGAGAGGGCGATCCGTCGACCTCGTTGAACCCGTTCGTGGCTCCGGCCGCCGAGTCCGTGGCCAACTTCCCGAACTACGACGACCCGGAGATGCAGGCATGGGCTGCCGAGGCCAGCGCCACCGACGACTTCGAGACCCGCAAGGAGCTCTACGGACTCATCAACGAGCGCATCAACGAGTTGAACCTCACCTGGTACTCGGGTGGTACGGCCGTCATGGTCGCCCACGACCCCAGCATCCAGGGCATCGTCGGTTGGACGCTGCCGGGCGGTGAGCTCGGCTCCGGTATCGCACCGGAAGCCCGGGTCCGTTACCACCAGGTGTTCATCACCGAGTGATCCAACCGATCAACACCTGAACACACACACACTGAACACACACTGAACACACCGACCCCCGGGGAGCAGTACCAGTCATCATGGCCAAGACCATCGCATTCGTACTTCTGCGATTGATCGCGACGTTGTTCGCCGTCACGTTCTTGACCTTCTTGATGGTTGCGATGCTCCCCGGGGATCCGGTCGACACGATCCTCGGCACCGGTCCCCGGGCGCCGGGAATCGAAGAACAGATCCGCGCCGACCTGAACCTCGACGACCCCTTCTTCGTCCGCTACGTCGCATGGCTGGGTGACGCCGTCACCGGTGACCTCGGCACCTCCTACATCACCGACCAGCCCGTGAGCGACACGATCAGCCAACGACTGCCGATCACCGCTCAGCTCGCCATCATGTCGATCGTGATCTCGGTGCTGATCGCCATACCCGTCGGAGTCCTCGGCGCCTACAAGCAGGGCAAGTGGCCGGACACCGTCACCTCGACCGGCGTCCAAGTGGCACTGTCCATCCCGAACTTCATCTTCGGCATCTTCCTCATCTGGCTCTTCGCGGTGCAGCTCCAATGGTTGCCGGCATCGAACTGGAACCGATTCAGCAACGGCATCGTCGACAACATGAAGACCGCCATCCTCCCGACGGTCTCGCTGGCGCTCGCCCAGATGGCGCTGTTCTCACGCCTCGTTCGTTCCGACATGATGGCCACGCTGCGGGAGAACTACATCCTCTCCGCGCGAGCCAAGGGGATGAGCGACCGCTACATCCTCTTCCGCCACGCGCTGCGGCCCAGCTCGCTCAGCTTGATGACCATCGTCGGCATCGCCTTCGGTGCGCTGCTCGGAGGCACGGTCATCATCGAGCAGCTGTTCGGGCTCCCAGGGCTCGGCTTCTCGCTCATCGCTGCGATCAACAGCCGAGACATCCTCGTGATCCAGGGGATCACGGTCTTCATCGCGGCGATGTTCGTGATCATCAACACCATCGTCGACCTGCTCTACGCCGTCCTCGACCCACGCATCCGGAGGAAGTGACCATGGCGACCACCGAGACCAACGTCGGCGCCACCGCGGCAACGATCCCGACAGGGCAGGCGACCACTCGCCCCGTCGACGAGTTCGTCGTCCCGCAGGGCGTCAAGCAGAAGCGCAAGACGCCGTGGGGTGTGTTCCGCGAGATGCCGCTACTGGTCAAGCTCGGCACGCTGTGGCTGCTGATCGTGCTCTTCGCGGCGATCTACGCGCAGCTCGACGCCCGCGTCTTCAACGGCTCCCTGCCGCTGGCCGACCCCAACCTGCAGCTGAACGGCTTCAATGCAGCGACCGGCGAGTTCGGTGACCGAGAGTCACTCGAACAGCCGTCGTGGGCCCACCCGCTGGGAACCGACCGACTGGCGCGCGACACCTTCTCCCGGACGATGCACGGCGCCTACGTCAGTGTGACCGTCGCCATTGTCTCGGTGGTGTGCGGTGTCGTCGTCGGCGGCCTGCTCGGCGCCCTCGTCGGCTACGTGCGCGGCAAGACCGAAACCGTCTTGATGGCGATGATCGACGTGCTGTTGGCCTTCCCGGCGCTGGTGCTGCTGCTCGCACTGATCTCGATCTTCGAGGTTCGCGACCTGTTCGTCATCAGCTTCGTGATCGGCCTGCTCTCGATCCCGGCCTACACACGTGTCGCGCGAGCGAACAGTCTGGCGATCTCCAACCGCGAGTTCGTGCTGGCCGCGCAGGCGATCGGCACGAAACGCTGGACGATCCTGCGCCGGGAGATCATCCCCAACGTGCTGCCGACACTCCTGGCCTACGCAATGGTCGCAGCTGCGGCTGTCATCGTGGTCGAGGGCTCGCTGTCGTTCCTCGGGCTCAGCGTGCAGTTGCCGACGTCGTCGTGGGGCAACATGATCAACCAGGCACGAGGCGACATCAAGGTCAACTTCGGCCAGATCCTGTACCCGTCGCTGGCCCTCACGATGACCGTCCTGGCGTTGAACCAGGTCGGCGACTTCTTCCAGCGTCGCAGCGCCTTCCGCGGCTCGTCGCTCTGAGTGCTGCCCTGGTGTCAGACACCGTGGGCAACGCATCGCTGCTCGCTGATCCGGAGGCGTGGCAGGAAGAACTGCACGAGGGGCCCGATGCCCAACGCGAACACCGCAGTCCCGAGGCCGATCGCCCCGCCGAGGGCGATGCCGACGACGAGCACGGTGACCTCGATCGCGGTGCGGGCGAAGCGGATCGAGATGCCTCGCCTGGCGAAACCGGTCATCAGGCCGTCGCGCGGGCCGGGACCGAGCCCGGCGCCGATGTAGAGCCCTGAACCGATCGCGATCACCACGACACCACCGAGCATCATCGCCGTGCGGGCGATCAGCGGTTCCGGCTCGGGCAGCAGCGGGAGCACGAGGTCGACGACCAGGCCGATCTCGACGGCGTTGAGGATCGTTCCGAGCCCCATCGTCTCGCCGAGCGGGATCCAGAGCGCCAGGAGCACGACACCCGTGATGATCGTCACCTGGCCGACGGGGAGCCCGGTGAGTTCGGAGACGCCGGTGTGGAAGACGTCCCACGGGGCCGCTCCGAGGTGGGCGTCGATCAGGAGTGCGATCCCGCCACCGAAGAACGCCAAGCCGAGTACGCACCGCATGATGCGTTCGAGGGGCCGGTCGGTCGGGATGAAGCGATGCACCCTGGCACGGTAGACCCGTGCACCCCGTTTGCGTGGCGGTGTGGGTGGTGCGGTCCACCAGGAGTGCAACGCAAACGGAGAGTGCTCGTTTGCGTGGCAGAACGGGTGGGGCGGTCCACCAGGAGTGCAACGCAAACGTGTTGTGGGGAGGGCCTGGGGCCGGACGTCCGGGGCCGGGAACTCTGTGACACCCCGTGGTCACACTGGAGCCCATGATCTTCCAGATTCGTTGTGCCGGATGCGACGCACCGGGCGCGGCAGTGTGCACCACCTGTCGATTCGCCCTGTTGAGCCCTCGCCCGCGGCCCGGTAGCCACGGGGTGCACGCTGCGGTGGCGTACACCGGGCGTGCCCGCAAGGTGGTGTTGGGGCTCAAGTACCGCAACCGGCGCCAGGTGGGTCGGCACCTGGCCGGGCTCGTCGTCAACGCGATCGTCGCCAACGGCGACCACCGTGGCGTCGAGGTGGTCACATGGGCGCCCACCAGCGATGCCCGGCGCCGCTCGCGAGGATTCGACCAGGGCGAGCTCGTGGCGCGCCACGTTGCGCGTCAGCTCGGCGTGCCGTGTCGTCGACTGCTGGCTCGGACCGGCCCCGCTGCCGGCCAGACCGGACGCTCGCGGGTCGAACGCCTGCTGGGCCCGGAATTCGTCGCCCGCCCCGGTTGCGAGGGTCGTCGGGTGATCGTGGTCGACGACGTCGTCACCACCGGCGCGACGCTGCGAGCTGCCGGAGCAGCGCTGCGTCATGCAGGGGTCCGCGATCCGCGTCTGTACGCGGTTGCCTCCACGCCCGCCGGAGCGGCGGTCGCCGCACGCCACCGCCCGACGGGCACCACACCGGTACCCACGCTCGTGGCGTGACCCGTCACGTCGCGTCGCACCGGTAGGCTGGGACGCTGCATGGGAATCCTCGATCGCATCCTCCGCGCCGGTGAAGGCAAGAAGATCAAGGCGTTGGAAGGCATGGTGCCCGACGTCAACGCCTTCGAACCCGAGATCAGCGCGCTGTCCGACGACGCCCTCAAGGCCAAGACGCCCGAGTTCCGCCAACGTCTCGACAACGGCGCCGACCTCGACGACATCTTGATCGAGGCGTTCGCGGTGTGCCGCGAGGCGGCGCAGCGCACGATCGGCCAGCGGCACTACGACGTGCAGTTGATGGGCGGCGCAGCGCTGCACTTCGGCTGGGTCGCCGAGATGAAGACCGGCGAAGGCAAGACGCTCGTGTCGACCCTGCCGGCCTACCTCAACGGGCTCACGGGCAAGGGCGTTCACCTCGTCACGGTCAACGACTACCTGGCGCAACGAGACGCCGAGTGGATGGGCCAGATCCATCGGTGGCTCGGCCTGAGCGTCGGCCTGATCATCCCCGGCGTGCGGAACAGCCCGGCCGAGAAGCGCGCCAGCTACGAGTCCGACATCACCTACGCCACCAACAACGAGATGGGCTTCGACTACCTCCGCGACAACATGGCCCAGACCAAGGCCGACAAGGTCCAGCAGCGAGGCCACAACTACTGCATCGTCGACGAGGTCGACTCGATCCTCATCGACGAGGCCCGTACCCCGCTGATCATCTCCGGTCGCGTCGGCGACGCCGCCAAGCTCTACTACCGCTTCGCGTCGATCGTGCGCGGTCTCCAGCGCGACGTCGACTACGAGGTCGAAGAGGACAAGCGCGTCGTCGTGCCGCTCGAAGCGGGCATCGACAAGGTCGAGAAGGCCCTCGACGTCGACAACCTCTACGACAACGTGCAGGCCAACCTCGTGCACCAGTTCACCGTGGCGCTCAAGGCCAAGGAGCTGTACCGGCGCGACAAGGACTACATCGTGCAGGGCGGCGAGGTGAAGATCGTCGACGAGTTCACCGGTCGCATCCTCGAGGGACGTCGCTGGTCGGAGGGCATCCACCAGGCCGTGGAGGCCAAGGAGGGCGTGAAGATCAAGGAGGAGAACCAGACCCTCGCCACGATCACGCTGCAGAACTACTTCCGCATGTACGACAAGCTCGCCGGCATGACCGGCACCGCCCAGACCGAGGCGGCCGAGCTGGCCAACACCTACGACCTGGGTGTCGTGCCGATTCCCACCAACCGGCCGCTCGCCCGCATCGACGCACCCGACCTGATCTACAAGTCCGAGCAGGCGAAGTTCGATGCGATCATCGACGACATCAGCCCCCGCCACGAGAAGGGTCAGCCGATCCTGGTCGGTACGGCGAGCGTCGCCCGCAGCGAGATCCTCGGCCGGTTGATGACCCAGCGTGGCATCGCGCACGAGGTGCTCAACGCGAAGCAGCACACCCGTGAAGCCGAGATCGTCACCCAGGCCGGTCGTCTCGGCGCGGTCACCGTGGCCACCAACATGGCCGGCCGCGGCGTCGACATCCTGCTCGGCGGCAACCCGGAGGGCCTCGCCCGCCACGACGTGCTCAAGGAGGGTCACACTCCCGACCTCCTGGTCGACGAGTTCGAGTTGCCGCTGCCCCTCGAGCAGATGCCCGACGACTTCCGCGAGGCGCGCACCAAGGCCATCGCCCGGTATCAGGAGCTGCTCGCCGAGTACAGCGCCGAGTGCAGGGCCGAAGGTGACGTCGTGCGCGAACTCGGTGGCCTCTACGTGATCGGGTCCGAACGCCACGACAGCCGACGCATCGACAACCAGCTCCGCGGCCGCGCCGGGCGCCAGGGCGACCCCGGCGAGAGCCGGTTCTTCCTCAGCCTCGACGACGACCTGATGCGTCTCTTCGCGACCGGTGCTCTCAACTACGTGATGGGTCGGGCGCTGCCCGACGACGAGGCGATCGAGGCGAAGATGGTCACCAAGGCCATCGAACGCGCACAGACCACCGTCGAGACCAAGAACGCCGAGATCCGCAAGAACGTCCTCAAGTACGACGAGGTGATGAACCAGCAGCGCAAGGTGATCTACAAGCGCCGCGATCAGATCCTCGACGGCGAAGACCTGCGCTCGGCCGCCATGGAGTACCTCGCCGAGGCGGTCGACGCCCTCATCGGCACCCACTGCGCATCGGCCGCGGACGACGAATGGGACCTCGAGGGGCTCAACAAGGAACTCACCCTCTACTTCCCGAACACGATCACCGATGACGATCTTCGCCGGTGCGACGGCACCGACGAGATCTACGACCTCGTGATGGGTCAGGCCACCGACCACTACGAGCGTCGCGAAGCAGAACTCGGCGTCGACGTCCTGCGTCAGGTGGAACGCCAGGTGATGCTGCGCATCATCGACCAGCGTTGGCGCGAACACC
>CAZJUC010000105.1:5463-10561 GCA_964549065.1 uncultured Ilumatobacteraceae bacterium | reverse complement strand
ACCTGTATCAGACCCTGCCGTTCGACGAGCTGATCGCGCTCTACCGCGCCGGCGATGTCATGTTGGTCACGCCGTTCCGTGACGGCATGAACCTGGTGGCCAAGGAGTACGCGGCGTCGCACATCGACGGCGACGGCGTCCTGGTGCTGTCCGAGTTCGCCGGCGCCGCAGACGAACTCGTCGACGCCGTGCAGGTCAATCCACACGACGACCACGCACTGCAGCAGGCCATCGTCACCGCGGTCGAGATGAACCGCCACGAGCGCCGGGATCGGATGGCGGGCCTGCGCGACCAGATCCGCAAGAGCGACGTCCAGGGCTGGGCCGACCGGTTCCTGACCCAACTCGTCGCCACCGCGCCCTGATCCTGGTCCCGCCGGAGACCCGGGGACCCACGACGACGTCAGAAGAGGGAGGACTGGCCGGCGGGCGGGGTGCGGCGAATGGCCGTCCACGGAACGTAGTTGTCCATGAACACCCAGCTCCGGCGATGGATCGCCGAGGGGCCATAGCCGAGCAGCGCGGCCTTGTGCACCGGGCAGGGGTAGCCCTTGTTGGTGTCGAACGACCAGTGCGGATAGCTCTCGGCGAGCGCGCGCATCTCGCGGTCACGCACCACCTTGGCGAGGATGCTCGCCGTCGCCACACTCAGACAGCGCAGGTCGGCCTTCACCGCCAGCTCCACGGAGGGCACTGCCGGCGACACGAAGTCCCAGCTGCCGTCGGTGACGGCCACGTCGGGTACGACGCCGAGCCCCTCGATCGCACGACGGGCGGCGAGCTTCTGCGCGGCCGACATGCCGAGATGGTCGCACTCGAGCTGGCTCACCGAGCCCACCGACCACGCCACGCACCAGTCGGCGAGCTTGTCGAACAGCGCCTCACGCTCGCGTTCCGTGAGCAGTTTCGAGTCACGGACCCCGTTCACCCGGGTGTCGCGCGGCAGGATCGCCGCCCCCACCGACAACGGTCCTGCCCACGCTCCCCGGCCGACCTCGTCGATACCGACGACGACGTCGTGGCCACGCGCCCACAACTCCTTCTCGATCGCCCGCGTCGGCGCCCGCTTCTTCGACTGCTTCGGTCGGACGGCGACCCGGCCCACGGCGGCGTCAGCGATCGCCGAGGTCGATGCTGACCCCGATCCGCTTCGGCTGGGGCGGCGCCGCCCACAGCGTCTCTCCCGACGTGGCGTCGCTCGACCAGTCGGCGTCGACCGCCGGCGCGGTCAACGTGGTCGAGGGGCCGTGCTGCTCCCACAGCACCGCAGGGCGCTCGCCGTGCCACCGAACGGCGAATCCGACAGTGGAGCGGGGCCCGGTCGGCACACCGTGCACCTCGAAGTTCGAGCCGAGCCACCGGCGCGGGATACCGAGCGGCAACAACCGGCCCTCGTCGGCGACACGCTGCTCGACCTGGGCGACGAATCGACCGACCGAGCGACCGCGCTGCAGATCGGAGAACGACGACGGGCCACTCGCCGACGGCGCCGGACTGCGCCCGTCGCGGATTCGACGCCGGCGCAGTCGCGAGATGTCGCCGGCCGCCCGGTCGTCTCCGGCCGACAGCGCCAGACGTTCGCAGGCTCGCAGCGCCAACTCGACCTCGGCATCGTCCGAGCGGGCGATCGAGGCGATCGGTTCGACGATCTCGGGCATCCACACATCGGCACCGTCGCCCAATCGGCCGAGTTCGGCCACATCGAGCAGGAATCCGATCGGGTCGGCGTCGGCGTCGACCGGTCCGGCGAGCAGCAGATCACTCCGCGCTGCCGTGACCGCTTCACCGAGGCCGGCATCGGGGAGCACGAGCCGGCTCGCCTGGTGCACGACCGTCTCCCACCCCCGTACGACCGCCATCGCGGGGGCCAGCGGCGGCAACGCCCAGGTGGTGAAGCGATCGGGGTCGTGGGGGATCGCCACGCGTACCGTCGCGCTGTGGGCCACCGGCAACACGATCGCACCGTCCGGCAGGTCGATCCCCTGGATGGGTACGTCGGCGGGCGGACGGTCGGTGAGCACCCGCACCCCGGCGAACGCCACGGCGAACGGCAGTGCCGAAGCGTTCTCGACCTCGACAACGGTGAGCCCGCCGGCATCGGGCACCGACCACACCCGCTGAACGGCGTCGCCCTCCGGCACCCGGACACGGGTCTCGATCACCGGGGTTCCCTCGATTCGGCGCTGGCGAACAGCAGGTTCGGATGCCGGCACGTGCCAGCGGTCCTCGGCGGCCACGAACCACTGCAGGGTCGAGTCGTCGGCCTCTCGCCACGGCGTGACGTCACCACCGAGCGACACCCACGACCGGCACGGCGAGCCGGTGACACCGACCAGGGCGACCGCGGCCGGCTCGTCGAGACCGGCGGTGTCGAGGCCGAGGGCGCTCACGCGTCGAATTCGCCCTTGCGGCTGCGCTGCATCAACGCGGCGAGCGCTTCCGGGGCCGGACGGTGCTCGTGACAGACCGCAACGACCTGTTCGGTGATCGGCATCTCGACACCGTACCGGCGCGCGAGGTCCAGCACGCTCGGCGACGACTTGACCCCTTCCGCGACCATGTTGGTGGCGGCGAGGATCTCCTCGATGGTCTTGCCCTGCCCGAGCTGCAGACCGACCTGGTTGTTGCGGCTCTGCTTCGACGAGCAGGTGGCGATCAGGTCGCCCATACCGGCGAGCCCGGCGAACGTCTCGGGGTGACCGTCCATCGCCACCCCGAGCCGGGTCATCTCGGCCAGACCACGGGTGATGAGCGTGGCGCGGGTGTTGTCACCGAAGCCCATGCCCTCGGCCATACCGGCCGCGATCGCGATGACGTTCTTGACCACCCCGGCCACCTCGCAACCGACGACGTCGGCGTTGGTGTAGACGCGCAGACTGGGGCGGCTGAAGATGCGCTGGAGCTCGTTGGCGATGGTGGCGTCGTCGATGGCGACGACGCTCGCAGCCGGCTGGCCGCTGAGGATCTCCTTGGCGAGGTTCGGACCGGTCAGGACGGCGACGGGATGGCCGGGCATCGCGTCGGCGGTCACCTCGCTCATCCGCTTCAACGAGGTCCGTTCGAGGCCCTTCGACAACGACACCACCGGCACCCACGGGCGGATCGAGGCAGCAGCTTCGACGGCCACGTCGCGGTAGCCGTGTGACGGCACCGCCATCACGACGACGTCGGCATGCGCCACGGCGTCGGCGAGCGAGTCGGTGGCGCGCAGTTCCTCGGGGAGCGTGTACGTCGGCAGGTACTCGGCGTTCACGCGCGACTCGTTGATGTCGTCGGCCAGTGACGAGCGTCGCGCCCACAGCACCGTCGGCGTGTTGCCGGCGGCGAGCGCGGCCACCGTGGTGCCCCACGAGCCGGCGCCGATGACCGCCACGTTGATCGATGTACTCATGTCCCCATCCCCCCGTCGAGCGCTGCGTCGCGTGCGGCGCCGGAGACACTGTACTGCGACCTCGCCACCGGGGCCGTTGCCCTCCTAGGGTGAACGTCAGTGCGTCTCGCCGTCCTGGTCCCGGTCAAGCGATTCACGGCGGCCAAGGGTCGCCTCATCGGCGTGCTCAGCAACGCCGATCGGGCTCGGCTGGCCGAGTGGATGGCCAGCGGGGTGCTCGACGTCGTGGCCGAGGTGCCGACGTTCGTCGCCTGCGACGACGAGCCGGTCGCAGACTGGGCGAGGCGGATGGGCGCGAAGGTGATCTGGGGTGCCGGACTCGGCCTCAACGGAGCCGTCGACGACGGCGTCGACCACATCGTCGCCGAGGGCTTCGACCACGTGCTCGTCAGCCACGCAGACCTCGCGTTGCCCGGCTCGTTGCTCGACGTCGCGCGCGAAGGCACCATCACCCTGGTGCCCGACCGGCGCCACGACGGCACCAATGTGATGTCGTTCCCTGCTGCGCATCCGTTGCGTGCCGCGTACGGAGGTGGTTCGTTCTCGCGCCATCTCGACCAGGCCCTGGCAGCGCGGACGGTGCCGGTCGAAGTGCGCTCCGACCCCGAATTGTCGCTCGATCTCGACACCGTGCGAGATCTCACCCACCCCCTGATCGCGAAGGTGCTCCCGTCATGGCTGCCAACGAACCCGGCCAACCCGTCGCCCTGAACACGGCCGCACAGCTCGTTGCGGCGACCACCGACCTGCCGACACCGACCAGTGCCCTCGCCATCGGGGCCCACCCGGACGACGTCGAGTTCGGCTGTGGGGCCCTGCTCGCGAAGTGGGCAGCCGACGGTTGCGTCGTCCATCACCTGGTGTGCACCGACGGAGCGAAGGGCACGTGGGATCCCGATGTCGATGCCGCCACGCTCGCTGCGCGCCGCCAGGTCGAACAGCGCGAGGCCGCGCGTCGCCTGGCCGGCGCCAACGCCGGCGAGGTCCGCTTCCTCGGACGGGTCGACGGCGAACTCGACAGCGACCTGACCACCCGCGGGGAGGTCGCACGGATCATCCGCGAACTGCGCCCGCAGGTGGTGCTCGGCCACGATCCGTGGAAGCGCTACCGCCTTCATCCGGATCACCGTCATGCCGGCCTCTTGGCGTGCGAGGGCATCGTGGCCGCTCGCGACCCACATTTCTTCCGCGACCACGGCATCGCTCATCACCGCCCTGCGGCCCTGCTGCTGTGGGAGGCCGATACGCCCGACCACGCCGAGGACGTCACCGAGTTCGTCGATGCGAAGCTCGATGCGCTCGCCGCGCACGAGAGCCAGTTCGAGTCGACGATGAAGGCGGTCGACGACGAGCAACTCGCAGCATTCGGCCAGCGGATCCGCAACCGCCTCGGCGATCTCGGGCGCCCCTTCGACATGCAGGCCGCCGAGGTCTTCAAGCTGATCGCGGACCTCTGACACCAGTGCTCGGCGACGAACGGACCCACCGGATCTGTGTGATTCACGCACCGGAGCCGGCAGGAGCTCCGGCCGAACGCGACGAGAGGGGCCACCGGGGCCCCTCTCCTCGCGATCGAAGCTGACCGAGGTCAGCGCTTCTTGGCAGGGGCCTTCTTGGCCGGTGCCTTCTTCTTCGCAGGCGCCTTCTTCGCTGGTGCCTTCTTCTTCGCAGGCGCCTTCTTCGCTGGTGCCTTCTTCTTCGCAGGCG
>CAZJUC010000105.1:0-5363 GCA_964549065.1 uncultured Ilumatobacteraceae bacterium | reverse complement strand
TCGCTGGTGCCTTCTTCTTCGCAGGCGCCTTCTTGGCCGGTGCCTTCTTCTTCGCAGGCGCCTTCTTCGCTGGTGCCTTCTTCTTCGCAGGCGCCTTCTTGGCCGGTGCCTTCTTCTTCGCGGGTGCCTTCTTCGCTGCCATCAGCTCACCCGTTCAGCGCGGACTTGAGCGTCGAGCTGGGGCTGAACTTCATCGCCGTCGAGGCCTTGATCTGCACCGGGGCGCCGGTCTGCGGGTTGCGACCGGTGCGGGCGCTGCGCTTGGTGGTGCTGAACGAGCCGAAACCGGGCCAAGCGACCTTCTCGCCCTTCTTGGTGGCGGAGACCACGTGATCGAAAAATGCACCGAGCGTGCGCTCGGCGTCGGCCTTCGACACGCCGGCGGCGTCGGCCACTGCGTCGATCAGTTCTGCTTTGGTTGCCATGAAGTCCTCTTTCGGATGGGTGTTGAAGCTGTTCACCCCGGCGTTGTCGCCGAGACCGTTTCCACTACACGTGCGGTGGAACATGACCATGTGACTTACTGCGACCGTCCGTGTTCAAGCACTGTTGTCGTTGCATCTGCAATGACAACGGCGAATGACCCTTGCCGGTATTGGGGATCGGCGGGATCCACCACGACGCGCGACGGCTGGGCTACAAACTGGATCCGTTGGGTATGACACACGATTCGCATCGAATCCACGAGGCATCCGCCGAGGAGTGATGGTGACCGACCTGCTTCCGTCCGCTGACGCAACGACCCCCACGCCCCACGAGGCGTCCGCCGGGTCCGAGTCGACGAGGGAGGTGCAACGGACCCGGCTGGTGGTGGACACGTCGGTGTTGATCGCCGATCCCACGTGTGTGCTCGAGTTCGTCGACGCGGACGTGATCGTCCCTCTCACGGTGGTCGAGGAGCTCGACGGACTCAAGGGCCGACCCGACGATGTCGGGCGTTCGGCGCGCACCGCGTTGCGCACGCTCGAGGAACTGCGGGTCGCCCACGGCGGCTCCCTCGCCGAGCCGGTCCCGACGGGCAACGGCACCAGCACGCTGCAGATCGAGATCAACAACATCCGCAAGCACCTGCTGGTCGAGCACGGACTCGACCCGAGCGTGCCGGACAACCGGATCATCGGTGCCGCGATCGGCCAATCCGACTTCGGACCGACGACCATGATCAGCAACGACGCTGCGCTGCGGATCAAGGCTGCGCACCTCGGTGTGGACGCCGCCGAGCATCGCCTGACACGCTCCGACCGTGCCAGGCCGGCAGCCGGCTGGACGACGCTCGAGGCCCCGTACGAGGCGATCGACTGCCTCTACGCGGCCGGTGCCATCGCCGTCGACGCGGCCGTCACCGATCATGCCGTCGAGTTCAACGAGAACGAATTCGCCGTGCTGCGCTCCGGCTCGCAGTCCGCGCTGGTGCGCGCCGTCGACGACGAGTTCGTGCTGCTCTCCCAGCACACCCCCGAAGCATGGGGGCTGCGTCCACGCAGCAAGGAGCAGCGCTTCGCTCTCGAACTCCTGCTCGACCCGGACATCTCCGTGGTCGCCCTCGACGGACGCGCCGGCACGGGAAAGACCATCCTGGCGATCGCCGCCGGGCTCGAACACGTCGTCGAACGGAACCGCTACGAACGTCTCGCCGTGTACCGGCCGCTGGTGCCGGTCGGACGAGCGGACGTCGGCTTCCTCCCCGGTGGCCTCGACGAGAAGCTCGACCCATGGATGGCTGCGATTCATGACGCGGTGGTGGCGCTGTCCGATCGCGGCAACATCAACGACGCCCGGGCAATGGTCGACGAGCTGACGTCGCGCGGGCAGTTGTCGCTCGAGTCGGTGACGTTCCTGCGCGGCCGCTCGCTGCAGCAGCAGTTCGTGGTGATCGACGAGGCCCAGAACCTCGAACCGACCACGCTGCGCACGATCCTCACCCGCGTCGGCGACGGAACCAAGGTGATCTTCACCGGCGACACCAGCCAGATCGACGCGCCGTACCTCGGCGAGTCGAACAACGCGCTGAGTGTGCTGACCTCGGCGTTCGCCGGGCAGTCGTGTTTCGGACACATCACCCTCACGGCGTGCGAGCGCAGCGACGTGGCAAGCCTCGCCGCCGAACTGCTCTGAACACCGGCAACCCCACCGCCGCGCCACACCTCGATCGCACTGCGCTGCGCGCGATCTCCGATTCGGAAAATCCGGCGGTCGGTCCGGCTACGAACATTTAGTGTTAAATTGAGCGGAGGTGAACATCACCCACGATCCCGCCGCTCACGAGCACGAAGGGAGCACCCCGGTGGCTGTAGCAGAACTCTTCGACTACGACTACGACACCCCCTGGCAGGACTTCGCAGCCTGCAAGGGACGGACCCGATTGTTCTTCGCTCCGAAAGCCGAACGACCGCAGGCCCGAGCCCGGCGCGAAGCCAAGGCCGACAAGCTCTGCAGCACGTGCCCGGTTCAGGAGCCGTGTCGATCCCATGCTCGGAGCAACCACGAATACGGCTACTGGGGCGGCGAGTCGGAGGAAGACCGCCACCTCGCCGGATTCACCGTGTCCGCTCCGATCGGTGTCCGCGCCCGCCTGGCGCAATCGACCGGCTGAGAGCGCCCACGGCCGCTGCGACACCCCCTGTCTAGGGTGGAGACGTGGCACTCCCCCGCTTCGCCGTCGTCGACCTGGAAACGTCCGGGTTGAACACGAAGCGGCACCGGATCCTGCAACTCGGCATGGTCGTCATCGACGCCGACGGCACCACCGTCGACCAGTGGCAGTCGCTCGTGAAGCTCCGATGGCCACTGCAACGGGTGGGTCCGACGGCGATCCACGGGATCACCCGCACCACGCTGCGAGGTGCGCCCGCGCTCGACGACGCGCTCGACGAACTCGGCCGGCGGATGCACGGCGCGCTGTTCACCGCACACAACGCCGAGTTCGACAGCAGCTTCCTCGCCCGTGCGGCCCGACGACGACCCGCCGACGACCCGGTCCGCCTCGGCCTCGAACCGAGGCTGTGCACGCTGCGCATGTCACGCCGCCTCGACCCCCACCGCGAGCTGTCGCATCGCCTCGGCGACGTGTGCGAACGCTACGGCGTGGCCCTCGAACGCCCGCACGATGCCCTCGGCGATGCCGCCGCCACTGCGGCGATCCTGCCGCACCTGCTGGCGGCGCACCAGATCACCGATCCCGCACAACTCGAGGCGTTCTACGTGCGGTGACACTCAATCGCCGGCCGCCAGGTACCGGTCGAGGATCGCCCGGGCGGCGGCAGGGGCGGGGTTCGCGTCGGCCGGCTCGCTCAGCACGGCCTCGGGGCCCAGTCGGATCAGGAGCTTGGCGAGCCACCGCTCGCTCGACACCGGCAGCCGAGCCTCCACCCACCCGTCGGCCAGCTCGGTGAGTTCGTCGATCGGATACCGATCGAGTACCCAGCGAGCCCCGGGAGCGAGTCGGATCGTTGCTCGGGCGACATCGGCATCGTCGAAGAACCGCTCGGGCGCTGCGACCACCTCGACGTCGACGGTCCGTCCGGTACGCACGGCCGTCTCGATCCGGTCGATGCGGAACGTACGACGCTCCTGCGAACGGTCGTCGTCGGCAAGCACGTACCAGTTGCCGACATCGGCGTACACGTGGCGCGGCACGATCGAACGGCGAGTGACCTCGGCGCGGGCCGGCGAGTAGTACTCGATCTCGACCTCTGCCCCTGACGCGGCAGCCTCGGCGAGTTCGTCGGTGAGCTCCGGTCGGGCGAGATCGACGACCACGCCGGCGGTGTCGTCACCGTGCGATTCCTCACCGGAAACGTCGTCGACGCCGACATCGAGGCCGGCGTCGGCGAGCGCCGCTGCGAGCTTCGCGAGCCCACGACCCAGGGATCCCTCGGGATCGGCACCGGGAAGGTCCATGGCGGTGCGAGCCGACGTGAGCAGCCCGAACGCCTCGGGGGCGGTGAGACGAAGCGGTCGCGTGAACAGCCGCGGGACCCCGACGAACACGATGCCGTCGTCGACGAACACGTCGATCATCTCGTCGACGAACGGAGGCAGACCACACATTGCCACCAACTCGAGATCGGCCTGCACCTGCGCCTCGGTCATGTCGAAGCGACGGGCGACCTCGGCGAGCGGGACCTCGCCCACCTCCATCAGCCACGGCAGCATCACCAGGAGGCGCCGCAGGCGATCCTGGGCGTTGCGGGGGCCGCTCACCGCAACCCCGGCTCGGTTGTCGCAGCGGCGTCGCCGACGAGCGCCGACAGCCAGTCGATCAGGTGCTGTCGGAGATCCGGCGGCGACTCGACCACCGCATGGTCGAGCAGGCCCAGGAGCCACGATCGAAATGCCGGGAGGTTCCCCGCCGGCACCGACACCACGATGCTGCCGTCATCGGCCCGCTCGACCACCCGATCCACCCCGAGTTCTCGTTCGATCGCAACGGCGCGCAGCGCGTCGACACGCACGAGTGCATCGATGCGCTCGTCGGCGCCGGCGCCGATCTGCTTCGGATCCGCGGGGAATGCGGTGCGCGGGTCGAACGAGGCCGGACGTCGGAACGAACCCGTCTCGCCGATGCGCACGCTGGCCTCGCCGGTCGGACGGGCGTCACCGCCCCCACCGCCATCAACGGCGCCGACGGGATCGAACCGGTCGACACGGAACGTACGCCGCTCGTCACGATCGTGGTCGTGGCCGATCACGTACCAGAACCCGCCGCGCAACAGCAGTCCCCAGGGGTCGAGCGTGCGCCGTTCGCCGCGGTAGCCGAACTCGATCGGGGCGCGGGCTGCCACCGCGGTGCGGATCGCCGGGAGTTCCGGGCGATGCGGGATCACCGCCGACACCGCCGACCGTTCGTCGCCGAGCGCACCGCCGAGCTTCCAGATCGCGTCGCGTCCTGATTCGGTGCGCACCGCAGCGACCGCCACCTGGAGCGCACGGACCTCGTCGGGGGTCAGGTCGAGATCCGCGAGCTCGTACGCCCGCCGATCGATGCGGTACGTGGTCTGGCCGGCGAACGGTCCGCCGCCCACGATGTCGGTCTCGATCGGAACCCCGATCTCGCGCAGGGCCGCCTTGTCGCGTTCGAACGAGCCGCGTCTCGCCCGGTCGTTCTCCGGGTACTGGCCGTCGAGCTCGGCGGCGATCTCGACGAGGCTGAGCGGCCGGGTCGTCTCGAGCAGCAGCGCGAGCAGGTTGGTGAGTCGCTCGATCCGGTCGACCATCAGAACTCGACGTTACTCGTGGTGTTCGACACCACGAGCGACGCCGAGCTCCGGGTACTGCTCGATCTCAGAGCTGCAGCGACTTGGTCTGCAGGAACTCGTCGATGCCGTACGGGCCGTTCTCGCGGCCGTAGCCCGACTGCTTGT
>CAZJUC010000104.1:9437-10676 GCA_964549065.1 uncultured Ilumatobacteraceae bacterium | reverse complement strand
GTGGTCGCGGGAACGAGATCGTCGACGATGTCGGCGTCGGGATCGGTGGCACGGTCGGTCACGACCTCCATGATGCCCGCCCTCCACGCGACTTGCTCAGGCGATAGCGTTTCCTCCGCTGTGGATGTCGACACACCCGACCCGACCCCGTCCGGAACGAACACCCTCCTCGGACGCGTCCTGGGCGACAGGTACCGGATCGAGAACGTGGTCTCGGCAGGCGCGAACACCCTGATCACCGAGGCGATCGACACCGAGGCGAACCGTCCGGTCACCGTGAAGGTCGTCCGCCCCGAGCTGGCGGTGACCTCGGCGTTCCGCCAGGCGTTCCGTCGTCAGGTCGAAGTGGCGATGTCGTTGACGCACCCCAACATCGCCGCCGTGCTCGGCTGGGGTGAGACCGACCTCGACGGCGAGTCCACGGTGTTCTGGGTCGTCGAGTACCTCGGCGGGGGCAGCCTGCGCGACCTGTTCGACCGTGGTCGGCTGCTCGCACCGTCCCAGGCACTCGTGGTCGGCCTCGAAGCCTGCCGGGCGCTCGAGGCGGCGCACGGTCGCGGCGTGGTGCACACCGAGCTCACACCGTCGAAGCTGGTGTTCGGCGAGGATGCCCGCCTCCGCGTGGTCGACGTCGCGATGGCGCAACTGCTCGGCGCCGAGGCCTGGGACGAGCCCGCGACCGTGGCCACCCACGTCGCTCGATACGCGTCGCCCGAGCAAGCCCTCGGACTCGACGTCGATGCCAAGACCGACGTATATGCCCTGTCATTGTGTCTGATCGAGTCGATCACCGGAAAGGTGCCGTTCGCCGGCGACTCGACCGTGTCGACCCTGGCAGCGCGCGTCGGCAAGTTGATGCCGGTGACCGCTGACATGGGATCGCTCGCCTCCGTCCTCGAACGGGGGGGTCGGCCCGATTCCGAGGACCGCTGGACGGCATCGGAGTTCGCGTCGGCGCTGGTCGCCGCCGCCGAGAAGCTGCCGCGGCCCGAACCCATCCCGGTGATGGCCACCAGCTTGTTCGCGTCCTCGCTCGCGCATCGCGTCGAGCCGACCGAATCCGCTCCGGAGGCCGCCGCTGTGGCACCCCCGCCCGTCGCTCCCGAGCCGGAGGCGTCGCAAGCGGTCGTCGATCACGGTCTCGATCCCCACGACCTCGACGATCCCTCCGAGTCCACCGAGGTCGCAGACGTCGTCGGCGCCGCTGTCGATGCCGACACCGGCGACGAGAGCGCCGAC
>CAZJUC010000104.1:0-9337 GCA_964549065.1 uncultured Ilumatobacteraceae bacterium | reverse complement strand
CGCAGACGTCGTCGGCGCCGCTGTCGATGCCGACACCGGCGACGAGAGCGCCGACTCCGGCGACGAGAGCGCCGACTCCGGCGACGAGAGCGCCGACACCGGCGACGAGAGCGCTGACACCGGCGACGAGAGCGCTGACACCGGCGACGAGAGCGCCGACACCGGCGACGAGAGCGCCGACACCGGCGACACCGGTGACGAGAACGCCGCGCCGGCCGCCGGCGGGGAGTTGCCGCTGCTGGTGTTGACCGACATCTCCGATCCACCCACCGGGGCCGTGCAGGTGGCCACCGATCCCTCGGGTGACGACAGCAGTGCCGTCGAGTCGCCCGGTACCACTCGCACCGCGGAGATGCCTGCAACCGTGGCGGCCGCTGCTGCAGCCTCGGCCGCCGGCTCGACGGACGCCGAGCCGATGTCGGTCGCCCCCGTCGACCCGATGCCCTCGGGCACCCTCTACGACGAGGAGGAGCCGCGTCGTCCGTGGGGGAAGTACGTGGCGTTCGGCTTGATCGCGTTGATCGGCATCAGCTTGCTCAGCTACGCCGGTTTTCTCCTGTTGCGCACGAAGTCCTTCGAGGTGCCGGACCTCACCGGCGTCGACGAGGCGGTCGCTCGCAACGAAATCGCCGGCAACGGCTGGGTGATCGAGACCGAGCGTGAACGCAGCGACGAGGTCCCGGAGATCGACCATGTCGTGCGCACCGTTCCCGGCGCCGGCGAGATGCTCGACGAGGGGGCGACCTTCCTGATCGTCGTCAGCGACGGCTTCGAACTGCGCACCCTGCCCGATCTGACCGGGCTGGAGCTGACCGAGGCGGTGCAGATGCTGACCGAGCTCCGCCTCGTGCCGATCGAGGCGCCGGCGGAGTTCTCCGAAGAGGTGCCCGCCGGCGAGGTGATCCGCTGGCAGGTCGAGGGCGATGCGGCCCTGACCGCCGGTGCGCAGGTCCTCCCCGACACCTCCGTCGTGATCACCGCGTCGCTCGGTCCCGAGCCCCGGCCCGCCCCGGACCTGTCCAACCTGACCGCTGCCGAAGCGACAGCGGCGCTCGACGCGCTGCAACTGGAGACGGCGCAGGGCGACGAGGTCTTCAGCGACGACGTCGAGGCCGGACGGGTGGTGTCCCAGGCACCGCCGGTCGGCACCCCGGTCGAACGCGGGGGAACGGTCACGTTCCAGCTGTCGAAGGGCCCCGACCTGGTGGCGTTCCCGGATCTCGCCGGCCTGTCGTATCCGGCCGCCGAGGCAGCACTCCTCGAGGCCGGATACGTCGTCGACGGCCTGCTCGGCACGACCGAGGGCACGTTCGTGTCCGCCTCGATCGACGGTGACGAGGTCCAGCCCGGCGCGACGTTCCCTCGGGGCACCGGCGTCGATCTCATCTTCCTGTAGCCGACTCCACGAGCGACCCGGTCCGCTGGTCGATCCGGCCGGGGAATCGACTGGCAGGAGGTCGGATCGCTACGGTTCCGTGACCGTGGCCGGCACCCGCCGGTCCAGAGTCGACAAGGAGCCTCCATGACCTCACTCGACGGGCGAGTTGCGATCATCACCGGTGCCGGACGCGGGATCGGTCGGGAGCACGCGCTGTTGTTCGCCGAGGAGGGAGCACGGGTCGTGATCAACGACCTCGGGGGCGCCAACGACGGTGAGGGGAGCGACGACACACCTGCCGAAGAGGTCGCTGCCGAGATCCGGGCCCGCGGTGGCGAGGCGATCGCCAACGCCGACGACGTGTGCAACTGGGAAGGCTCGCAGCGCCTGGTCAACACGGCGATCGCCGAATTCGGCGATCTCGACATCGTCGTCAACAACGCCGGCATCCTGCGCGATCGGGTGATCGTCAACATGACCGAGGCCGAGTGGGACTCGGTCGTGGCCGTGCACCTGAAGGGCCACTTCGCGACCACTCGTTGGGCCGCCGCCTACTGGCGCGAGGAGCACAAGGCCGGGCGCGGCAAGCGCCGCAACCTCGTGCACACCTCGAGCACGTCGGGGTTGTTCTCCAATCCCGGTCAGGCGAACTACGGCGCTGCGAAGTCCGGCATCGCCACCTTCAGCCAGATCGCAGCGAAGGAGCTCGCCCGTTACGACGTGCAGAGCAACTGCATCGCCCCGGGTGCTCGGACGCGCCTGACGCTGGCGACGCCCGGTCTCGAGGAGATCATGTCGCCGAAGGACGGGGTCTTCGACGAGTGGGACCCTGCGAACGTCTCACCGCTGGTGGCCTACCTCAGCAGCACGGCATGTCGGTTCACCGGTGAGACGTTCTTCGCACAGGGTGGCGTCGTCAAGCGGGTGCGCTCGTGGGAAATGGGCGACACCGTCGAGCAACCCGCGAAGTGGAGCGTCGACGATCTCGCCGCAGCGCTCGCCCCCCTCGCCGACTGACCCGCATGTAACGATTGGTGTCAGACACCAATCGTTACAGCACGGCGGTGGCGGTCGGGGTGTCCCTGGCCGCCGGTAGCGTGGCTGGGTGGACGTACGCATCGGAGTGACCCAGGCCCCCCGCGAGATCAACATCGAACTCGCCGACGACGCTGACCGCGACGACCTCAAGTCACGCATCGAGGCGGCTCTCGCCGGAGCCAGCGACGTGCTGTGGATCGTCGACAAGCGCGGCAAGGACGTCGGGGTGCCCTCCGCCAAGATCGCCTACGTCGAGCTCGGCTCGGCCGACGGCGATCGCCGCATCGGTTTCGGAGGCTGACACTGGCCCCCGCCGGTCGACCGGGTCTCCTCGACCTCGACCTGCTCTGGGTCACCGGCAAGGGCGGCGTCGGCAAGACCACGGTCGCTGCGGCGATCGCCGACGTGGCCGCGCGCCACGGGCGCCGCACGCTGGTCTGCGAGATGGACGCCAAGGGCGCCCTCGCGAACGCCTTCGACGTCGGTGAGCTGACGTTCGACGCCACCGAGGTGGCCCCGAACCTGCACGCGATGGCGATGAACACCGAGGATTCGCTGCGCGAGTACCTGCGGCTGTTCGTGCGGATCCCGCTGCTCGGACGGATCGGCCCGCTCGCGTCGACGTTCGACTTCGTGGCCGACGCCGCGCCCGGCGTCAAGGAGATCCTCGGCGTCGGCAAGCTCTGCTGGGAAGTGCGTGAACGCAGCTACGACCTGATCGTCGTCGACGCCGAGGCGAGCGGCCACATCGTGAGCCAGATCGGTGCACCGCGCGTGATCTCCGAACTGGTCCAAGTGGGTCTGGTCCGCGATCAGACCCAGTGGATGCTCGACATCCTCGACGACCCGACGCGCACCGGCGTCGCCGTGGTGACCACACCGGAGGAGATGCCGGTGACAGAGACGATCGAACTGCTCGCCCGGCTGCGCAGCGAGACCGGCGCCCACGCTTCAGCAGTGATCGCGAACCGGGTGCTGCCGGCGATCTTCAACCGGCGCGAGCAGACGATCGCCGACAGCCTCGACGAGGCGCTGCCCGTCCTCGTCGATGCAGTCGGACCGGGCGCTGCCACCGTGCTCGACGCCGCACGACTCACCGAGTCGCGCCGTTCCACGGGGGCGACGCACCTCGATCGGCTGCGCAGCTGGATCGCGGCGACCGACAAGGTGGCAGACGATCTGCCGATCATCACCGTGCCGGAGTTGTTCGCTCGTGCATCGGGCCCCCGCGTGGTGTCGCTCGTCGCCGACGCGCTCACCGACGAACTCGACCCGGACGACCTCGACGGGCAGGTGCCGTGAGCGACCTCGACAACCTCCTCGCGAGCCGCGAGATGATCCTGGTGGCCGGCTCCGGTGGCGTCGGCAAGACCACGATCGCAGCGGCGCTCGGCATCGCAGCAGCAGCTCGCCAGAAGGGTCGTGTGCTCGTGCTCACCGTCGACCCGGCCCGTCGTCTGGCGACCGCGCTCGGCCTCGACGAGTTCGGCAACGCCCCCACACGGATCGACCCCTCGGCGTTCACCGACGCCGGGGTGAAGGTGCGCGGCGAGGTGTGGGTGGCCATGCTCGACACCAAGGCCGGGTGGGACGAGCTGATCACCCGGCACGCCCCCGACGCAGAGATCCGCGACGCCGTGCTCGCCAACCCCCTGTACGAGAACATCACCAGCCGGTTCGTGCACAGCCACGAGTACCTGGCGATGGAGCAGTTGCACGACCTCCACGCCCGCGGCGACTTCGACCTGGTCATCGTCGACACGCCGCCGTCGCGCAACGCGCTGTCGATTCTCGACGCGCCGAGCCGTATGGTCGAGTTCTTCGGCAGCCGCCTGTTGCGCTGGTTGACCGTGCCGTACCGGTCGCGCCTGTTCACGATGGCCTCCAAGCCGTTCTACCAGGTGGCCGACCGTGTGCTCGGCTCGCGGTTCCTGCAGGACATCGCCGACTTCTTCGTGTTGTTCCAGGCGATGGAGAGCGGGTTCGTGCGGCGCGCCCGCGAGGTCGAGGCGCTGCTGATCGACCCTCGTACCGCCTTCGTCGTGGTCACCACCCTCGAGACCGCGCCGAGCCACGAGGCCCGCTTCCTCGCACGATCGCTCCTGGAACGCCAGATGGGTCTCGGCGCCATCATCGCCAACCGAGTCCTGCCGCAGGCACTCGCCGAGACCGAGGCGGCCGACAGCGCAGCGGCGCTGCTCGACCAGGCGCCCGGTCCACTGGCTGCAACCGTCGCCGATCGGCTCGACGCGCCGGTGAAGCAGGTGCGGTCGGTCCTGACCCAGATCGCCACCCAGTTCGACGACGTGGCGCTGGTGGCAGCGCGCGAGTCCGATCGTCGCCTGGAGCTTGCCGCCCTGGCGCCGACGATGGTGTCGGTGCCCTGGCTCGAAGGCGACATCCACGACCTCGCCGGCCTCGGACAGTTGGCCGGTCACCTGCGCGAGGCGTGATCATCAGGCAGACTCAACGGTGATGACCTCTCTCGCCGAACTGGCCCGCGAGCACACAGCGCTCGAACGCGACGACATCGAACACCTCCATCGGCTGACGGCCGAGTGGGCGTTCCTCGCCGACCTCTGTTTCGCCGATCTGTTGTTGTACGTGCGCTCCGGCGCCGGCAAGTGGTTGATCGTCGATCAGGTCCGACCCGCGACGAATCAGACCGTGTACGTCACCGATTACGTCGGCACGTGGGCCGACGGCGACGAGGCCGAACTGATCGAGCAGGCAGCCCGGGGGGGCCAGCGCATCGAGGGAGCGATCGAGGTCGACGGAGGCAGCGACGAGGCCAACAACGGGCGCATGCTGGCCATCCCGGTACGTCGTGGCGACCGCGTGGTCGCCGTGCTCTCGAAGGAATGGAAGGTCCGCGCCGGTCGCCCGCTCGGTGAGCTCGAACGCAACTACTCCTACATCTTCGAGGAGTTCGTGCAGATGATCGAAGCCGGCTCCTTCCCGTTCGAGGGGCGCGTCGCCGATTCGAGCGCGGCTCCCCGAGTCGGTGACGGCGTGCTCACGCTCGACTCGAGCGGCACGGTCACCTACGTGTCACCGAACGCGAACTCGGCGCTGCACCGGGTGGGGATCCAGGCGAACCCCGTGGGTATGCGACTGGCCGAGCTCGGCTTCCACGACGGCCCGGTGCGTCAGGCATTCGAACGCTTCGAGCCCGTCGTCGAAGAGTTCGAACAGGGCGCCGACGTCACCCTGCTGTGTCGGTGCGTACCGATCGTGGCCGCGAGCAACACCGGTCGCGACATCGCCGGGGGGTTGCTGCTGGTGCGCGACGTCACCGAGTTGCGCAAGCGTGACCGACTGCTGTTGAGCAAGGACGCCACCATCCGCGAGATCCACCATCGCGTGAAGAACAACCTGCAGACGATCTCGTCGCTGCTGCGTCTCCAGGCTCGTCGGCTGACCAATCCCGAGGCGATGGCGGCCGTGCAGGAGTCGGTCAGACGGATCCGGACGATCGCCCTCGTGCACGAGTCGCTCTCGCGCGAGCCGGGAGAGGACATTGCGTTCATCGAGATCGTGCGTCCGTTGCTCCGGCTCGCCGAAGAGGGCCTGCAGTCACCTGACCGGCCTGTGCGGTTCACGGTGAGCGGCGACGGCGGTCGCATCCCGGCCAACACCGCCACCCCGTTGTCGGTGGTGCTGACGGAGCTCCTGCAGAACGCCGTCGATCACGGGTTCCCGGAGGGAAGCGAGGGTGGATCGGTCCAGGTCGGCCTCGCTCAACGCGACCGTACGCTCACGGTGCGGGTGGTCGACAACGGTCGCGGCGTCGACCCGTCGTTCGACATCGACGACGCCAGGGGCCTCGGATTGTCGATCGTGCGCACGCTGGTGACCACCGAACTCAACGGCACGATCGGCATCCGGCCGGCCACGAGCGAGGATCTGGCCGGCGCCGGGCTGGTCGACCGATCCGAGGGCGACCACGGCACGGTCATCGAGCTGCGCGTGCCGACCGTCGACTGAGGCCGAAGCGGTCGGCGAACCGGTCGAGGGTCGTCAGCTGGCGCGGGCAGCGCGAGCGGCGGCCACCCTGCGGCGGCGGATGACCCGGCGTTCTTCTTCGGTGAGGCCGCCCCAGATGCCGGAGTCCTGGTTGGTCTCGAGCGCGAAGTCGAGGCACTGCTCGGACACGGTGCACTCGCCACACACTTCCTTGGCCCGATCGATCTGGACCAGCGCGTGTCCTGTGGTGCCGACCGGGAAGAAGAGCTCCGGATCGGTGTCGCGGCAGATGGCGTCGTCACGCCACTCGTAGTCTGCGGCTCCAAGGGTGAGGCTGGACGCAAGGATCGACACGTTGGTGCTCCTCGAAGGTGTCTGAGGCGGGTGTTCCGCTGGGGGATGAGGGCATCGCTGCGGAGCGATGGGCCGTTCGGCCGGGACGAACTGTAGGCGTGTCGCTCTGTCGCCGCAAGGGTCCATTCGTCCTTTGTTCGTTCTTGTTGCGTGGCGGCCTCGACTCGCTCGGCCATGATGGGCCCATGCTCGTGCTCGCCCACCGCGGGGCCTCGGCCGCTGCTCCGGAGAACACCCCCGAGTCGTTCGAACTCGCCGACCGGATGGGTGCCGACGGTGTCGAACTCGATGTGCGCCGCGTGGCGGACGGTCGCCTGCTCGTCGCTCATGATCCGCTGCCGGACTCGCTCGACGAGGTCGACGCCATGGGGTTGGCGACGTTGGCGGAGGCGCTCGACGCATGTGGCGACCGGATGCTCGTGAACGTCGAGATCAAGAACTGGAAGGCCGATGCCGGTTATGACCCGAACATGTCGATGGTCGCGCCGATCATCGCCGAACTGCGTGGCCGCGGGGAGCGGGCACGGAGGCGCTGGCTGATCTCGTCGTTCTCGTGGAGCACGGTGGCCGCATGCCGCGAGGCGGCGCCGGACATCGCCACGGCCTGCCTCACGGCCGGGCCGGTCGAGGTGGCCACGATCGAACGGCTCGCCGCAGCCGGTCATCGCGCGCTGCACCCCTGGGAACCACAGGTCGACGAGAGGCTGGTGGCCGCGTGCCATCGCAGCGGGCTCGCGGTGAACGCCTGGACCTGCAACGACCCCGCTCGGATCGTCGAACTCGCCGACCTCGGGGTGGACGGTGTCTGCACCGACGTCCCCGACCTGGCGCTCGACACCCTCGGACGCCGGGGTCCGTCGCATCGACCTGGTCGTGCGAATCCGGCACCGGCCTGGCCCGACCTCGCAGTGTGATCCTCAGCTCGGGAACACGAGCTGCACCGCCTCGGGCACGTGGGTGAACTCGAGTCGTCTGGTGTCGCCGAGTGCATCGCCGTCGACCTGATAGGGGAACGCCGTGTCGTGCTCGATCACCAGGTGCTCCACGTCGACGCGGATGTCGAGATGATCTGCGGGCTTCACACCCCCGCCGCGCAGCGCGCCGGCGAGCGACGTGAGGATCGCCGGGGCGTTCATCGTGGTGAACGTGATGGCGACGAGTCCGCGGTCGAGTGTGGCCGCCGGCGACAGGTCGAGCGGTCGGTTGCCGAGGTAGGTGTACGGGTTGGTGTTGAGCACGATCGTGAAGAACCCGTCGTCGACGTCGGGCCCGCCGTCACCGTGCAACCGGAAGTGGGGTGTGCGGTGGTCGTATCCGGTCAGCCAGGTCGACAGCCCCGCCCAGATGAACAACGGGTGGCCGAGCCAGCGCTTCAGCGAGCCGCGGCGTTCGACCCGTTCGACGACCGCTGCGTCGAAGCCCACGCCCGTGTGGAAGCAGAAGTAACGGCCGTTGACCTGCCCGAGCCCGATCGGCCGGAGATCGGCGGCGTCGATGCCGTCGGCGAGGTGATCGGCGGCCTCGACCGGATCGTTCGGCAGGCCGAGCGTGCGGGCGAACACGTTGGTCGAGCCGCCCGGAAGCACCCCGAGTGCCGTGTCGGTGCCGGCGATCCCGGTGGCCACCTCGTTGAGGGTCCCGTCACCGCCGAACCCGATCACCACGTCGACCCCTCGTCGAGCAGCGTCGTGGGCGAAACGGGTGGCGTGGCCGCGGCGGTTCGTCTCGACGATCTCGACGTCGTGGCCGCGGCTGAGACGGCGATGCACGATCACCGTGTTGCGCGCCGTCACCGACGATGCAAAGGAGTTGACCACCAGCAGGATCCGCAAGTGGACGACGGTAGCAATGCCCGGCGACGACTCGGCCACGACGAGTTGGGGCGCAGGGTTTGGGCGCAAGTTGACGCACCGGTAACTTGGGCTTTCTTATGAACGTCATCGTCTGTGTGAAACAGATCCCCGACCCGGCGTTGCCCGGCGAGCTGGATCCCTCCACCAACACGCTGAAGCGTGATGGCAAGCTCATCCTCGACGAGTCCGACAGCTACGGCGTCGAAATGGCTCTCCAGCTCGTCACGGCGGCCGGCGGCGGCGAGGTGTTCCTCGTCTCGATGGCCCCGAACGGCGAGACCTCCGGCCTGCGCACCGCGCTCGCCATGGGTGCGGCCAAAGCCGTGCTCGTGAGCGACCCGTCGCTCGCCGGGGCCGATGCGCTCACCACGGCCAAGGTGCTCGCCGGCGCCACCAAGCAGCTCGGTGACGCCGACCTGATCATCGCCGGCACCGAGTCGTCCGACGGCTACACGGGCACGGTGCCAGAGCAGCTCGCCGAGGTGCTCGGTCTCCCGTCGGTCACGTTCGCCAAGAGCATCGAGATCGCCGACGGCACCCTCAAGGTCGACCGTCAGACCGAGTCCGGCTACGACGAGGTGACCTGCTCGCTGCCCGCCGTGGTCTCGGTGACCGCCGGCGTGGTCGAGCCCCGCTACCCGAGCTTCAAGGGCATCATGGCCGCGAAGTCGAAGCCCGTCGAGACCGTCACCGCTGCCGACCTCGGCATCGAGTCGGTGTCGTGGGCGCAGCAGATCACCTCCGTCGA
>CAZJUC010000103.1:9761-10846 GCA_964549065.1 uncultured Ilumatobacteraceae bacterium | reverse complement strand
AGGAGTACGCCAACCGCGAGGGCGACATCGTCACCGGCATCATCCAGCGCACCGATGCCCGCTACACGCTGCTCGACCTCGGCCGTGTCGAGGCGCTGCTGCCGCAGGCCGAGCAGGTGCCGTTCGAGCGTCCGGCCCAGGGCGACCGCCAGAAGGCGTACATCGTCGAAGTACGCCGCACGCCGAAAGGTCCCCAGATCGTCGTCTCGCGTACGCACCCGGGTCTCATCAAGCGGCTGTTCGAGCTCGAAGTCCCCGAGATCGCCGACGGCATCGTCGAGATCAAGGCCTGTGCCCGTGAACCGGGTCACCGCACCAAGATCGCCGTGTGGTCGAACGACCACAACGTCGATCCCGTCGGCGCGTGCGTCGGCGCGCGTGGCGGCCGTGTGCGCATGGTCGTCAACGAGATGCGCGGTGAGAAGATCGACATCGTGCCGTTCAGCGAGGACCTCGGCGACTTCGTCGCGAAGGCGCTGTCGCCGGCCAAGGTGACCCAGGTCAACATCTCCGACGACGGCACTGCCGCCGACGTGATCGTGCCCGACCACCAGCTCAGCTTGGCGATCGGTCGAGAGGGTCAGAACGCACGTCTCGCGGCACGCCTCACCGGTGTGCGCGTCGACATCCGCTCCGAGACGCAACTCGCCGAAGGTGTTCCGGCCGGTGGCCGCGACGCCGACGTCGAGTACGCGGACGGCGAATGGCGCGCCAACGCCGAGACCGGCGAGATGGAGTGGCATGCCGCCGACGGCAGCGTCGTCAGCGAGTCCGACTGGCAGGCCCAAGCCGCAGCGACCAGCGAAGCCGAAGCTGAGACAGCGCAAGCCACCGAGGCAAGCGTCAGCGACGAGGCAGACGTGGCGCGAGGTGGAAGCGACGCCGCCGGCGAGTCGGCTGCTGGAACCGACGATGAGTCCGCTGCTGGAACCGACGGCGAGTCCGCTGCTGGATCGGACGGCGAGTCCGCGACTGGAACCGGCGGCGAGTCCGACACTGGAACCGGCGGCGAGTCCGACACTGGAACCGGCGGCGAGTCCGCCACTGGATCGGACGGCGAGTCCGCCACTGGAACCGACGACGAG
>CAZJUC010000103.1:0-9661 GCA_964549065.1 uncultured Ilumatobacteraceae bacterium | reverse complement strand
CGGCGAGTCCGCCACTGGATCGGACGGCGAGTCCGCCACTGGAACCGACGACGAGTCCGCTGCGAAGATCGGCGGCGACGACTGAGTGCTGCTGATCGTCCCGAACCCGTTCGCAGCTGCATCGGCTGTCGGCAACGACGCCCGCACTCCGAACTCGTGCGACTCACGAGTTCGGAGGCCGGCATCGTGGTCGACGGCCCGAGCGACGGGCGCGGCGCCTGGCTGTGTCGGGCGTCGTCCGGCAGCGGTGCCGCCGAGGCGGGATGTGTCGACGCGGCGCTGTCGAGAGGCGCGTTCGCTCGTGCATGGCGTCGCGAGGTCGACGCCGACGAACGACAAACGATCAGACAACTCGTCGGCCCATGAGCCGGCGATGACGGACATCCGGATGCGCATTGATTCCTGCATCCGCGAGGCAAAGACGACTGTGAAAGGTTGAATCGACAACGTGGCTGCGAAGAAGATCAGGATCCACGAGCTCGCGAAAGAGCTCGGGATGACGAACGCCGAGGTCCTCGACCTCTGCGGTGTGCTCGGCGTCGCCGCCAAGGGCCCGTCGTCCTCACTCGCCGAGGCATACGCCGACATGGTGACCCGTCGCGCCGAGCGTGACGGCTTGACCCGTGACGAACAGCCCGAGGAGCCGAAGCCGGCCAAGAAGGCGTCCGCCAAGAAGAAGGCCCCGGCCAAGAAGAAGGCCGCGGCAGCCGATGCCGACGCGAAGCCGAAGACCGCCAAGAAGGCGCCAGCCAAGAAGGCATCCGCAGCGCAGGCAGAGCCCGTGTCCGACGAGACGACGTCGACCGAGCCCGTGGCGAGCGAACCCGAGACCGCTGCGCCAGAGGCACCGCCGGCGCCCGCCGCCGAGGAACCAGTGCGCGAGGTCGAAGCGGCCGACGAGCCGAGTGAGGCGGCTGCGCCGACCGAGCCGAGTGAGGCCGCTGCGGCTGCGCCGACCGAGCCCGAGGTGTCGACACCCGCGCCTGCGCCGACCGCCGAAGCTCCTGCGCCGCCCTCGCCGCCTTCCGCTGCAGCGGAACCCGCTGCCGCCGACGTCGAGACCCCCGCCCAGGCCGCTCCCGCTGCACCAGAGACACGGTCCGAGCCCGAGTCGGCCGAAGCGTCGTCGCGGGTGATCTCGAGTGCTCGTCCCACCGCCGACGGCCGTCCGCCGGAGCAGCCGGCCGCCCCGGCAGAAGCGCGTCATGCGCCCGATCGTCCCGACGCAGCGCCCGCCGAGCGCCCGTTGTCGCCCAGCGGAAAGGCGATCCCGCCCCCGCCCGGTCGCCCGTTGTCGCCCAGCGGAAAGGTCATCCCGCCTCCACCCGGCTCGGCCCGCCCGGCCGGTGCCCGTCCTGGTGGTGGCCCCGGTGGTGCTCGCCCGCGTCCCGGTGGTTTCACCCCGCGACCCGGCGGTGGCCCCGGTGGTCGACCTGGTGGCCCCGGTGGCGGCCCCGGTGGTGGCGGCCCCGGCCGTCCCGGTGGCAACCGTCCGAGTGGTCAGCGGCGCCCGCCGCGCCGCACAGGTCGTCGGCGTCGCCGTCGCGACCAGGACGAGCTGCAGCCGCAGTTCACCACCTACACGTCGTCCGATGCTCCGGTCCCCAGCGGCACCATCGTCATCGAGCGTGGTGTGTCGGCCCAGGAGTTCGCTCCGAAGCTGAACCGCACCGCTGCTGACGTCGTGCGTTTCCTGTTGAACAACGGCGAGATGGTCACGGCGACCATGACGCTCGCCGACGAGCAGATGGAGCTCTTCGCGCTCGAGGTGGGCGCTGAGATCCTGCTGGTCGAGCCCGGCCAGCAAGAGGAAATCGAACTGCAGAAGTTGTTCGACGACTCCGACGACGACGAGATGCAGGAACCGCGCCCACCGGTGATCACCGTGATGGGCCACGTCGACCACGGCAAGACCACACTGCTCGACCACATCCGCGGCGCCAACGTCGTCGAGGGCGAGGCCGGTGGCATCACCCAGCACATCGGCGCCTACCAGGTGCAGAACGAGAACGGATCGGTCACGTTCCTCGACACCCCCGGCCACGCCGCGTTCACGCAGATGCGTGCTCGCGGTGCCGACGCTACCGACATCGTGGTGTTGATGGTCGCTGCCGACGATGGCTTGATGCCCCAGACGCTCGAGGCGATCAACCACGCCCGGGCTGCCGACGTGCCCATCGTGGTCGCGGTCAACAAGATCGACAAGGACAACGCCGACCCCCAACGCGTCCTCACGCAACTCGCCGAGCACGAACTCGTGCCCGAGTCGTGGGGAGGCGACACCATCGTCGTCGAGATGTCTGCGCTGAAGGGTCTCGGCGTCGACGAACTGATCGAACAACTCCAAGTGGTCGCCGAGCTCGAGGAGCTCACGGCGAACCCGACCGGTCGTGCCAAGGGCATCGTCATCGAAGCGCAGCTCGACAAGGGCCGTGGCCCGGTCGCGACGATCCTGGTCGACAAGGGCGAGCTCAAGGTCGGCGATCCGATCGTGGCCGGCGCGGCCTGGGGTCGCGTTCGGGCGATGATCAACGACAAGGGCGAGCAGGTCAAGTCCGCCGGCCCTTCCATGCCGGTGCAGGTACTCGGCCTGTCGAGTGTGCCCGAAGCGGGCGACGAGTTCCGCGCCGCTCCCGACGAGAAGATCGCCAAGACGGTCGGCGAGTCACGTGAGGAGCGTCTGAAGGCGAGGCACCTCCGCGAGGACGCGCGGGTCAAGACCGGCACGAAGCTCGAGGACATCTTCGCTCAGATCCAGTCCGGTGAGCGGGCCTCGGTGAACCTGATCCTCAAGGCCGACGTGCAGGGGTCCCTCGAAGCTGTCACCGAGTCGCTGCGACGACTCGAACGCGACGAGGTCGACATCAGCTTCGTCCATCGAGCGGTCGGTGGGATCACCGAGAACGACATCACCTTGGCGAACGCCACGAACGCGACGATCATCGGCTTCAACGTGCGTCCCGACGGCAAGGCCCGAAAGCTCGCCGAGCAGGAAGAAGTGGAGATTCGTACCTACGAGATCATCTACAAGCTCCTCGAGGACATCGAGCAGGCCGTCATCGGCATGCTCGAGCCCGAGTTCGAAGAGCAGGTCACCGGTGAAGCCGAGGTGCGCGAGATCTTCCGTGTGCCGAAGATCGGCGCGATCGCCGGTTGCTACGTGCGATCCGGTGTGATCACCCGCGGTTCGAAGGTGCGTTTCCTGCGCGACGGCACGATCATCTGGAAGGGCGACATCAGTTCGCTGCGTCGTTTCAAGGATGATGCCCGTGAGGTCCGCGAGGGCTTCGAGTGCGGTATCGGCCTGTCCGACTTCCAGGACCTCAAGCCCGGCGATCTCATCGAGACCTTCCAGGACGTCGAGATCGCTCGAACGTGAGCGAGCCTCCGGGCCGGCCCCGGTAGGTTGCACTGATGGCTCCCGATCTGGACTTCTTCTTCGATCCTGTCTGCCCATGGGCGTGGATCACGTCGAGGTGGGTGGTCAACGTGAGCGAACAACGTGACTACCAGGTCGACTGGCGGTTCATCTCGCTCTGGATGCTCAACGAGGGCAATTCCGCCGAGTGGTACACGCCGCAGTACCGCGCCGGCCACTACCTCGGCCAGCAGGGGCTCCGCATCGGCAACGCCATCCGTCTCGCAGATGCTGATCCATCGACTGTCGGCCGCTGGTACACCGCGGTCGGTACGGCGCTGCACGTCGAGGCGCAGCGTGAAGTGGCCCGCGGTGAACCGCTCTCGTGGTACCGGGGACTGCTGTCGGCGAACGGTTTCGACGAGCGTCACGTCGACGCCGCCGACGACGAGTCGCACGACGGCTACATTCGCGCCGACACCGAACTCGCCCTGAGTCGCACCGGCAACGATGTCGGCACACCGATCCTCACGTTCCACCCCGGCACCGGCGACGAGGCGAGCTTCTTCGGTCCGGTGATCTCCAAGGCGCCCCGTGGCGTGGAGGCCGTCGAGTTGTGGGACGCCGTCGAGAAGCTGGCCACCATGTCCGGTATGGCCGAACTCAAGCGATCCAACCGGGTCGCCCCCGATTTCACCTGATGTAACGGTTGGTGTCTGACACCAATCGTTACACGTCACCGAGGAGATTCCGATGGCAGGCAAGCGCAGCAGTCGCAGCAACACACCGAAGTACTCGCGCAGCGCGCGTGTGAGCACCACGCTGCAGGAGATCATCGCCGACGAACTCGTGCGGATCGACGACGAGCGGCTCACGTTCGTCACGGTCACCGGCGTCGATGTCGATCCCGAGCTGAACCGGGCGATCGTGTTCTTCGATTCGCTCGCCGACGAAGACGGTGACGCCGAGATCCTCGAAGCGTTCGCCGAGCATCGCATCCGCCTGCAGTCGTCGATCGCCAAGCAGATCCGGGCGAAGAAGACCCCGATCCTCGACTTCCGACCCGACATGGTGATCAGGTCAGCGGCGCGCATCGACGACATCTTGAAGTCCGATCGGGCGCGTCTCGATCGCGAGTCGAGCGGCGGCGACCCTGCGGACCCGACCGAGGGCTGATGGCACGTCGCAAGCCGGCGACGACCCACGGGATCGCGGTCGTCGACAAGCCTGCCGGCGTCACCAGCCACGACGTGGTCGCCATGTTGCGGCGACGGTTCGGCGAGCGTCAGGTGGGCCACGCCGGCACGCTCGACCCCGACGCCACCGGTGTGCTGGTGGTCGCGGTCGGCAAGGCCACACGTCTGCTGCGCTTCGTCGAGAAGACCCGCAAGGGGTACACCGGCGAGGTGGTGCTCGGCTCCAGCACGTCCACACTCGACTCGGCAGGTGACGTGCTGGCGACGTTCGACATGTCACAGGTGTCGCTCGAGGATGCTCGGCGGATGGTCGCCGGACATCTTGTCGGCGGCATCGAGCAGGTTCCGCCGATGGTGTCGGCGCTCAGGGTCGACGGCAAGCGGCTCCACGAGCTCGCCCGCGAGGGCATCGAGGTCGAACGGGCCCCTCGGCCGGTCACGATCCACCGCTTCGACGTCGTCGGGTGGGCCGAAGCGGGGGTGCTGGGCATCGACGTCGAGTGCTCTGCAGGCACCTACGTTCGCACGCTCGCCGACGACCTCGGACGGCTGCTGGGCGGCGGAGCACACCTTCGCAATCTGCGTCGCACGCACGTTGGTGCGTTCACGCTCGACGAGGCCGCACCGCCCGACGAATGCGAGTTGCAGCCGGTGGCGAGTGCCGTTCGGTCGTTGGTGACGGTCCACGTCGACGATGCCACAGCAGCGTTGGTCGCCAACGGCCGTGTGCTCGACGCCTGGGACGGCGACGGACCCTGGGCGGTGTTCGACCGTGGCGGTGAGCTGCTCGCCGTCTACGAGGCCTTCCGCGGTCAGGCGAAGCCGGCCGTGGTGCTCCCGCAATGACCATTGGAGCCGGTGTCCGGCGGAGTCGGCAGATAGCGTTGCGGCGTGCTCGTCGTGACCGACCTCCTGCACTGCCCATGGGCGGACGAGCGATCCGTGATCACGATCGGTGCCTACGACGGCGTCCATCTCGGTCACCGAGCGGTCATCGACCAGGTACGTCGCCGGGCGGCGTCGCTGGGTGCGAAGTCCGTCGTGGTCACCTTCGACCGTCACCCCGCCAGCATCGTGCGGCCCGAGTCGGCGCCCCGGCTGCTCACGAGCGCCGACCAGAAGATGGAGCTGCTCGCTGCCACCGGCGTCGATGCGGTGGTGATCGTGCCGTTCGACGTCGAGCAGGCCGCAGAGAGTCCGGAGTCGTTCGTCGAGCGAGTGCTGGTGAGTTGCCTGCAGACGCGTGCGATCGTGGTCGGTGAAGACTTCCATTTCGGTCGTCACCGCGACGGCAACGTCGACCTGCTCCGCAAGATCGGGGTCGAAGCCGACTTCGACGTCGAACCCATCCAGCTGGTGGCGCGCATGGACGGCATCGCCGAACCTGTGAGCAGCACCGCGATTCGTCGGGCCCTGGCCGGTGGCGACATCGGGCGCGCCAACGCGATGCTCGGCCGACCGCACGAGGTGCGTGGCGAGGTCTTCCCGGGCGACCAGCGCGGACGCCTCCTCGGCTTCCCGACGGCGAACGTCGCGGTGCCGTCGGGCATGTGTCTTCCCGCTGACGGGGTGTACGCCGGGTGGTACGAACGCCCCAACGGTGACGTGTACGGGTGCGCGATCAACCTCGGCCGTCGCCCCACGTTCTACGAGCACGCCGACGCGTCGCTGCTCGAGGCACACCTGCTCGACGTCGACGTCGACCTCTACGGTGAGCAGGCGGCGGTGCGCTTCGAGCACTTCTTGCGCAGCGAGCGCAAGTTCGACGGTGTCGACGCGCTGATCGGCCAGCTCGGACAGGATGTGGCCAACGCCCGCGACCTGCTCGCCTGAACGCGTCGGCTCCAACCACGTTTGCGTTGCATTCCGGGTGGGGTGCCCCACCGGAATCCGTGCGCAAACGGGGTTGGGAGCGTCAGCCGGCGGGCCAGATCACGGTGGTGCCGTCGTGGATGCGCTCCATCAGAGCGACGTCCACGACCGATCCGGCGTCCGGGACGTCACCGTCGCCGAACAACCCGGTCTCCGCGTAGGTGTCGAGTTCGACCTGGAGCGACTCGACGTCGGGAAGCCCGAACGGGGTGTCGTCAGGTGTGAGTGCGGAGATCGTGGCGGCATCGGTGGTCCATCGGAACACCTCGCCCTCGGGTGACAGGAAGTTCGGGTTGCCACCGGCGTTGATCAGCTCCACCGCGGTGTTCGCTGCGGCCTCGGGATCGGCGATCGCATCCGCGAGACCGCGCATGGCAGCGCGCATGAAGTCCTCCGCTGCGGTCGGGTGCTCGTCGATGAACTGCTGGTTGGAATAGATGATCCCGAACGATCCCGGAATGCCGAAGTCGACGGTGTCGTACAGGTCGAACGCGACGCCGGCTCGCTCCAGTGCGCCCGGCTCGTTGCTGCGCCAACCAGGCACGCCCACGATCGCCTCGATCGCCATGTGGGCCACCGGGTCGAAACCTTCGACGGCGACGGTGTCGAAGTCGTCGTCTGCTGTCAGACCCTGCTGGGCGAGCATCACCTGGATGCTGGTGGGCAGTTTTCCTTTCACGCCGATGGTGGTGCCGACGAGGTCGTCCAACGACGAGGTCGCTCCTGGTTTGACCATGAGGACGTCGATCGGCGCACGACCATCGACGGCGAGCGTGACGAAGTCGGCGTCGTTCGCGGCGGCGAACTCGACGACCTCGCTGAACGAGCCGCCGGACGAGAACTGGGCGTCGTTCTCTGCGATGAGGGCGTAGTTCGCCGTGGAGAAGCTCGGCTGGATCTCGACGTCGAGACACAGCTCGTCGAAGTAGCCGGCGTCCTCGGCCACGATCACCTCGACGATCGACGCCGCAGCGGCGAAGTCGAACCCGGTGAGGTAGGTGATCGTGCCGGCGGCCTCGTTGGCTGCACAACGCTCTGCGGGGAAACTCTCGTCGGCGACGACATCGGCGACGTCCGACGACGGGGAGCTGTCGTCCGTGTCCGAGCCGCACGCGGCGACGGCGAGCCCGGCGGCGACTGCGACTGCGAGGGTGTGGCGAATTCGCATGGAGATCCGATCATGTCCGGCCAGCTGGGCGGTGTCTGGAGGGTTCCCGGCTCGGAGCCGGAAGAGTGGCGAGCATGCCACGGGAATCGATGATGCGCACAGTCAGCTTCGCTGCGACGAGTGCCAGCGCAGCAGCAGTCGCTCCAACACCGTGATGACGACGAGCCCGCCCACGCCGAGCAGTGCCGAGGAAACGATCGTCGCCCACAGTGCCTCGGCGTTGTTGAACGCCGCCGCGCGTTGACCGATGTACCCGAGACCCTCGGTGACGAATGCGGATCCCTCGCTGAAGTACGCGGCGGCGAGTCCGAGCCCCATCGCGAACCTCGCGGTGGTGAAGATCGACGGCAACGCCGACGGCAGGCGCAGCCGCCAGAACACCTCCCATGGTCGGGCATCGACGCTCGCGAGCAGTTCGCGGGCGGCCGGATCAGCCGATTTCATGCCACCCACCACACCGAAGGTGAAAACGGGAAACGAGGTGAACGCCACCATGAACAGCACGGTCGGCTCGCCACCACCGAGCCACAGCACCACCGATGTGATGTACGCGACCCACGGCGTCACGAGCACGAGCACCAGGACCGGTTGGGTCGCCTCCTCGACGAACCGTGACGAGGCCATCAGCGACCCCACGACCACGGCCAGCAGCAGCGAGATCGACAAGCCGACCACCACGTGCCAACCGGTGACCACGGCGTTGCTCCAGTAGTAGTCGGGCGCGTCGGCGAGTTCGGCCAGGATGGCCGTGGGCGCGAGCAGCACGAATCGTCGGATGTCCAAGATGCGCACGGCCGCCTCCCAGAACACGCCGAACGCGATCAGGCCGACCAACGGTGCGACGATGCGCTGCGCACCGGGTTTCATCGGTCCAGCCCGGCACGCAACCCGGACCGCAGTCGGGTGGTGATGTGGAAGAACTGTTCGGTGTCCTCCAGTTCGGGCCGACGGGGATGGGAGAGTTCGACCGTCACGTCCTCGGTGATCCGACCCGGCCGCGGCGACATCACCGCCACACGATCCGACAGGAAGGTCGCCTCGGGGATCGAGTGGGTGACGAACAACACCGTCGTTCCGAGCGGTTCGCAGAGTCGGCCGAGCAGGTGGCGCATGTCGGTGCGCGTCATCTCGTCGAGCGCCGCGAACGGTTCGTCCATCAACAAGATGGGAGCATCGATCGCGAAGGCGCGCACCAGCCCGACACGCTGTTGCATGCCGCCGGACAGTTCGTGTGGATAGGCGTCGCGGAAGTCGCCGAGGCCGACCTCGACGAGGAGATCGTCGACCGAGACACTCGGCGTGGTCGGTGATGCTCGCCGGTTGACGTCGAGCAGCAGACGAGCGTTGCCTTCGACGGTGCGCCAGGGGAGCAGCGCCGGAGACTGCGGTACGAAGCCGATCTGCTTGTGACGCCGGGCGTCGGTGGGGGACATGCCGTTGACGACGATGTCGCCGGATGACGGTTGCTCGAGCCCGGCGATCAGCCTGAGCAGCGTCGTCTTGCCGCAACCCGACGGACCGAGCAGTGTGACGGTCTCGCCGTCGTCGACACGCAGATCGACCGGAGCCAGCGCGTCGAGCGCCCCGAACGACTTCGAGACACTGCGTGCTTCGATACGGGCTGGCACGACGAGCGAGGGTACTCGTGTGGAAACGGTCTGCCCGGGCCGACGCCCCACGGCGTACGAGCGACGGCGAGGACCACGCCGAGCGTCCCGACAGCCAGCCGTTGTGGACGGCGGGCCCGGGCCGTAGCATTGCGGAGTCCGTTCGGGCTGGGAATCCCCGGCGCGGGCGCGATGCACACGAGTGCCGCCCGGCACCCGGTGCGACCTCTCCCGGTGCCGTCCAGACGGTCGGCACCCCAACGAAGAAGGCGACACACCATGGCCGACATTGCCGACACCGCCCCGGACACCGCGGCGACCATCGAGAAGTTCCGCACGCACGAGACCGACACCGGCTCACCCGAGGTGCAGATCGCGCTGCTCACCGAGCGCATCACGCACCTCACCGAGCACCTCAAGGTCCACAAGAAGGATCACCACAGCCGCCGTGGCCTGCTGA
>CAZJUC010000102.1:0-10889 GCA_964549065.1 uncultured Ilumatobacteraceae bacterium | reverse complement strand
CTTTCCCTACACGACGCTCTTCCGATCTACAACGGCACCTACTTCGACGACGACGGGAACCGCATCTACTACTCGAGCTTCGTGGGGTTCTTCCCCGCCGAGGACCCGCAGGTGACCGTTCTGATCTCGGTCGACGAACCGCCGGCCGGCACCAACGACCGTTTCGGTGGCACCGCCGCGGCCCCGGTGTTCTCAGAACTCGCCCCCACGCTGATCCACGAACTGGGCATCGTGCCCACCCCCGGCTCCACCGGGTGCCGGGCGTCGTGAGGTCGTCGGTGACGGGATCACGCGACTCGTCGGGCCTGCGCGCCCTGCGGGAACTCCTCGAGGGGGGAACGCCGATCAGGACCGTCGTGCACGATTCGCGAAAGGTCGAGCCGGGTGCGCTCTACGCGTGTCTGCGCGGTGAGCAGTTCGACGGCCACGATTTCGCTGCTGACGCTGTCGCACGGGGAGCGACTGCGCTGCTCACCGATCATCGTCTGGACGATCTCGACGGCCACGGTCCCGGTGGTCGTCCCGGCGAGCCCGGCGTGGCGCAGATCGTCGTCGACGACACCCGACGCCGCCTCGGACCGATCGCGGCAGAGGTCGCCGGACACCCCGGTCGGGCGCTCGCCATGGTCGGCATCACCGGTACGAACGGCAAGACGACGACTGCGGCGATGATGGCGGCGATCTTCGAAGCCGCCGGCATGCCGTGCGGGGTGGTCGGCACACTCCATGGTCCGCGCACCACCCCGGAGGCGCCGGAACTGCAGTCGGTACTGGGCGGGTTCGTCGATGCCGGCAAGACCGCAGCGGTCCTGGAAGTCTCGTCGCACGCCTTGGCGATGCACCGCGTCGACGGCACCGAGTTCGACGCCGTGGTGTTCACCAACCTCGGTCACGACCACCTCGACCTCCACGGCTCGCACGAGGAGTACTTCCGTGCCAAGGCACGACTGTTCGGCCCCCCGTTCTCCTCGCTCGGTGTGATCAACGTCGACGACCCCTACGGACGATTGATCGCCGACGCCGCCCACTCCGACGTTCCCGGGCGAGAGTTCCGCATCGTCGAGTACTGCCGCGACGACGTCTCCGAGGTCGAGGTCACCGCCATCGCACACCGTTTCACCTGGCGCGGGCGCCGGGTCGAGGTGCCGATCGGAGGCGACTTCAACGTCGTGAACTCCCTGGCTGCGCTCACGACCGCATCCGAACTCGGAATCGATCCCGACGTCGCCATCGCCGGGCTGGGAGCGCTGCTGTCGGTACCCGGCAGGTTCGAGGTCGTCGAGTCCGACGAGACCCGTCGCCGCGGCATCACGGTGGTCGTCGACTACGCGCACACCCCAGATGGTCTCGAACGACTGCTCGAGGCTGCTCGCGCCGTGGTCGGCGAGGGCGGATCATTGACGGTGGTGTTCGGATGCGGTGGAAATCGTGACCGGGCGAAGCGCCCCGACATGGGCGCCGTCGCGACTCGGCTGGCCGAGCGGGTCGTGGTCACCTCCGACAACCCACGCGACGAGTCGCCGCAGGCGATCATCGACGACATCCTCGCGGGCGCCGCGTCTTCGGCCGAGGTCACCTCGATCGTCGACCGGCGATCGGCGATCGGCGAGGCCATCGGGTCGGCGACGATCGGCGACGTGGTCGTGATCGCCGGCAAGGGACACGAGGCGACACAGGAGTTCGCCGACCGCATCGTCGAGTTCGACGATCGCGCCGTTGCACACGAATTCCTGGAGGCCGAGGAGTGATCGCGATCATCATGGCCGGCGCGAGTTCGATGCTCGTGTCGCTGTTCGGCACCCGCTACCTGATCCTGTTCTTCCAGGAACGCGGCCAGGGACAACCGATCCTCGGCAAGGAGGATCACGGCCCCGAGCACCACATGACCAAGCAGGGCACCCCGACGATGGGCGGCATCGCCATCGTCGGTGCAGCGCTCGTGGGATGGCTCGTCGCTCACCTCCGGCGGGGGCTGGCGTTCTCCGACCAGGCCATGATCGTGTGGGCCGGGGTGCTGTTCATGGCCCTGATGGGCTTCCTCGACGACTACATCAAGGTCCGCAAGCGACACAACCGCGGCATCTTCTGGAAGCAGAAGAACTACATCACGATGCTCGCCAGCATCGCCATGGCCTGGTGGCTCGTGGTCGGCACCGGGATCTCCGAGACGATCAACGTGACCCGCGGCGCCGTCGGTTTCGAGGTGCCCACTGCCGTCTGGGTCGTGTGGGCCGGCATGATCATCTGGGCGACGACGAATGCGGTCAACGTCACCGACGGTCTCGACGGGCTGGCCTCGGGTTCCGCGCTGATGGGGTTCGGCGCGTTCACGATCATCGCCTACTGGGCCTTTCGCAACCCGGACATCTACGAGACGGTGGTGAACCCGCTCGACATGGGCGTGTTCTCCGCGTCGTTCGCCGGCGGCTGCCTCGGCTTCCTGTGGTGGAACGCCGCTCCGGCACGCATCTTCATGGGAGATGTGGGCGCACTCGCGATCGGCTCGGCGCTCGCCTTCTGCGCACTCACGTTGAACGTCACACTGCTGATCGTCCTCGTCGGTGGCATCTACGTGATGGAAGCCGGCTCGGTTGCCATCCAGATGGGGGTGTTCAAGGCCTCGGGCCGTACGAGGCGACTCTTCCGGATGTCGCCGATCCACCACCACTTCGAGCTGATCGGCTGGCCCGAGACCACGGTGATCATCAGGTTCTGGCTGATCTCGGCGATCTGTGTCGCCGCCGCGCTCGCGATCTTCATCGCCGACTTCACCGCACAGGTGCAGTTGTGAGTCGGGCCCTCGTGTACGGACTCGCCGTTGCCGGCGAGTCGACGGTGCGGGCACTGCTGGGCCGGGGCTACGACGTGGTCGTCGCTGATGACGACGTCGACGAGCGACGTCGTCAGCTCGCCACGGAACTCGACGTCGAACTCCTCGACCGACCGGAGGCGGGTGTCCTCGCCGGCCTGGTCGAGACGTGTGACGTCGTGAGTCCCGCTCCCGGCGTGCCCGAGACACATCGGGTGGTCGCTGCTGCTCATCGCGCCGGTGTCGAGTTGGTGTCCGAGATCGAACTCGCCTACCGCTGGGAGCAGGACCGGCGCGAGGGCCCACGGCCGATGCTCGCGATCACCGGGACGGACGGGAAGACGACCACGACGTTGCTCACTGTCGAGATGCTGCGCGCAGCTGGACGGCGAACCGTCGATGCCGGCAACACCTCGACCCCACTGGTCGACGCGATCGAGATGGACGTCGACGTGTTCGTGGTCGAAGCGACCAGTTTCCGCCTTGCCTGGACGCCCTCGTTCCGCAGTGAGGGGGCTGCCTGGCTCAACCTGGCGCCGGATCACCTGAACTGGCACCGTTCGATGGACACCTACGAAGCCGCGAAGGCCCAGGTGTGGGCCAACCAGCGAGCTGACGACGTCGCCGTCGGTTTCGCGGACGACCCCGTGGTGATGCGCCGGCTGCGCACCGCCCCCGGACGACAGGTGACCTTCGGTGGGTCCGGAGCGGACTACCGCGTCCACGAGGGGCACCTCGTCGGGCCGATGGGAGCGTTCGCCGACGTGGGGGCGATGAAGCGCCGCTTGCCACACGATCTCACCAATGCGCTGGCAGCGTCGGCGCTGCTGCTCGAGACCGGCCTCGGTGCGCCCGACGCGATCGCTGCCGCTCTGGCGTCGTTCACGGGTCCGCCACATCGCCTCGAACACATCGGCAGCTGGAACGAGGTGTCGTGGTACAACGACTCGAAGGCGACCACGCCGCACGCAGCGCGCGCTGCGATCCGCTCGTTCGATCGTCTCGTGCTGATCGCCGGTGGCTACGACAAGGGCGTCGACCTGACCGCCATGGCGGTCGATCTCGACCGCATCGAGGCGGTGATCGCCATCGGTGACACCGCGCCGGCAGTCGCGAGGGCGTTCGCTGCCGTCGCGACGGTGCACGTCGTCGGAGACCTCGCCGAAGCGGTCGACCGGGCAAGCGACCTCGCTGCTCCCGGATCGACCGTGCTGCTGTCGCCGGGCTGCGCGAGTTTCGATCAGTACACCGGCTTCGAGGCCCGAGGCGACCACTTCCGCTCGCTGGTGCTCGACCACCTCGGCGCAGCGGCCGTCACCGACCTCACCACCGCCGGCCGCACCATCACCGATCACTCCACGACCAGCAACGACGAGGGACCACGATGACCAGCACCATCACCGTCGACGACCGTCGCCGAGCAACGCTCGAGCGTCTGCACGGGGGAACGCCCCCGCCGCGCCGTGCGCTGCGCCGTCCGGCCCGCCGGGGCACCCGGCGAACCGCGCGGGCGCGCATGCAGCCGGAGGTGCTCGGGCCGCCGCCCGGCACGTTCTACGCCATCGTCGGTGTGGTGGCGGTGCTGGTCATGCTCGGGCTGGTGATGGTGCTGTCCGCCTCGGCGGTCACCGAGGCCAACCTCGGCCACTCGCCGTACCGGGTCTTCGCCAAGCAGGCGCTCTGGGCCGGGCTCGGCGCGGTCGCGCTCGTCGCGATGGCCCGGATCTCGTATCACCGATGGCAGCGGCTGGTCATTCCGATCGCCGTACTGGCCGTCGCGGCGATGGCGGCGCCGTTCGCTCCCGGGATCGGCGCCAGTGTCAACGGTGCCCGGTCGTGGATCCGTCTCGGGCCGCTGAGTGTGCAGCCGTCGGAGTTCCTGAAGATCGCGGTGGTCGTGCTGGCCGCCGATCTCCTGACGCGTCGGCGGGACCAACTCGGCGAACGGAATGCCACGTTGATCCCGCTGGGGTTGATCGCTGCGGTCGGTGCCGGGTTGTGTCTGCTCCAGGGTGATCTCGGTGCTTCGATCGTGCTCGGCGCGATCGTTCTCAGCGTCGCCTGGGTTGCCGGAGTTCCGCTGGTTCCGCTCTCGGCGATGGCTGTGTCGGCGGTCGGGGCTGCGCTGCTCTTCGTGGTGTCGAGCCCTCGGCGACTCGATCGCTTCACGGCGTTCACGAACATCGCCGAAGAGAAGGACCACCTCGCCTACCAGACCTATCAGGGCTACTTGGGCATGGCCTCGGGCGGGCTGACCGGCTCGGGCATCGGTGGCAGCAACGCCAAGCTCGGCTACCTGCCGTATGCCCACAGCGACTTCATCTTCGCGGTGATCGCCGACGAGCTCGGCATGATCGGCACGATCGCGGTGATCGGCGGATTCGTGATGCTCGTCGCGCTCGGCGTGCAGACCGCGATCGCTGCACCTGACCGGTTCGGGATGCTGCTGGCCGGCGGCATCGCCGCGTGGTTCGGGGTCCAGGCCATCGTGAACATCGGTGGCGTGGTCGGTTTCATGCCGGTCACCGGGCTGACCCTCCCGTTCTTCTCGGCGGGCGGGAGCTCGCTCTTCGTGTGCATGGCCGCCGCCGGGCTGTTGTTGAGCGTGGCGCGGCGCATCAACGCACGATGAGTGCGCGCGCCTACGCGGTCGTCACCGGTGGTGGCACCTCCGGACACGTGCTCCCGGCGCTCGCCGTGGCCGACGCCCTGGTGGCTGCCGGTCACGAACCTTCGACGATCCGTTACGTCGGTGCCGAGCGTGGCGTCGAGACCCGATTGCTGCCCGAGACCCCGTATCCGGCCAGCTTCCTCGACGTCGTCGGCGCGCAGCGTCGCCTCACGCGGGCGAACCTCGGTTTCGTGCCGAAGATGCTGCGCAGCACCCGTTCGGCCCTCCGTCTCCTGCGCGCCTGGCAGCCGCGAGTCGTGGTGTCGGTCGGCGGCTACGCGAGCATGCCGGCGGTGTTCGCGGCGCGTCGCCTGGACATCCCCGTGGTGGTGGTGTCCTATGACCGCACGCCGGGCCGAGCGAGCAAGCTGTCGGCTCGATCGGCCGCTGCCTGCGCGGTTGCCTTCGAGAACTCGCCGCTGCCGAACGCGACGTTGACCGGCGCACCTGTGCGCCAGTCGATCCTCGACGTGGCTCGGGCCGACGACACCCGACGTCGGGCGGCCCGCGAACAGCTCGGCCTCGACCCGACCGGGTTCATGGTCGCCGTGATGGGCGGATCGCTCGGTTCCGGGCTGCTCAACGCGGCCATCTCGTCGTACCTTCGAGCGCATCGAGACGACACCGAGCTGGTGGTGCGCCAGATCACGGGCGAGCGCTTCGCCGCAGCGGTCGAGCCGGTCGACGGCGGCGTCCGGCACCAGGTCGTGGCGTACGAGCACGACATGGCGGCGGTGTACGGGGCGTGCGATCTGCTGATCGGTCGAGGTGGGGCCAGCACGGTGCACGAGGTTGCGGTCACCGGCACGCCGGCGATCCTGGTGCCGTGGGCGGCATCGGCCGACGACCACCAGACCGACAACGTGCGCTGGCTCTCCGAGGTGGGGGGATGCGTACTGCTGGCCGAGCACCAACTCGATGAGCTCGGCGACACGATCGACGAGCTGCGCCGCGACGACGTCGCACGGGCCGCGCTCGGCGAGGCGGCCGCCCGCCGCGGCGAGATCCACCGATCGGGTGCCTTGGCCGGTTTGATCGAGCGCGTCGCCCTAACATCAACCGCATCGTGACGTCCCCGGTCCTCACCGCCCCCTCAGTCCGTCGACCACAGCAACGAGCGATCGATGCGTTGCTCGACCGTCCGGTGCCGTCTGCGGCCGCGCCCCGGCCGCCACTCGACCTGTCGATCGAACACCGGCTCCATGTCGTCGGCGTCGGTGGGCCGGGGATGAGCGCCGTTGCGATTGCCCTCGCCGAGATGGGCCATCTGGTGTCGGGCTCGGATCTGCGTGAGCACCCGGTGCTCGAGCGGGTGCGCGCCGCGGGCGTCGACGTCCACATCGGCCACGACCGGTCGCTCGTGCACGGCGTCGACGCGGTCACCGCCTCGACCGCCATCCCCGAACGAAACATCGAACTCGACGAAGCGCGTTCGACCGGCGTCAGCGTGCTGAGCCGCGCGGGCATGCTGGCGTCGATCTGCGCCCGGGCCCAGTCGCTGGCCGTGGCCGGCACCCACGGCAAGACCACCACGACCTCGATGTTGATGTTGATCCTCGCCCACGCGGGGCGGCGGCCCAGCTTCGTGGTCGGTGGCGACGTCACCGACGTCGGCACCGGCGCCCAGTGGACCCACGGTGACTGGCTCGTGGTCGAGGCCGACGAGAGCGACGGCACCCACCTCGAGCTTCCCCTGTACGGCACGGTGCTGACCAACATCGAAGCCGACCACCTCGACCACTACGGTTCGTTCGACGGCATCGTGGACGCCTTCGACCGCTACCTCGCCCAGGTCGCGGGTCCGAAGGTGATCTGCGGCGACGACCCGATCGGAGCGGTGTTGGCGACACGCCACGACGCGATCACGTACGGGCTCGACGCCTCGTGCGACGTTCGTGCGGTCGACGTGCGAGCCACCGAGGGGTCGTTCACGTTCGGCATCGTCCGACGAGTCGGTCCCACCTCGGATGAACGCCTCGGAGACATCGACCTGCCTCTGCGCGGCATCCACAACGTGGTCAATGCCACCGGTGCTGCGGCCATGGCACTCGCGGTCGGTGTCTCCTTCGACGACATCGCCGGGGCGCTCGTCCGATTCGGAGGCGTTGCCCGACGGTTCGATGTGCGCGGCATCGACGGAGACGCCACGTTCGTCGACGACTACGCGCATCTTCCGTCCGAGATCGACGCGGTGATCCGAGCCGCCCGCGACAGCGGCGACGGCTGGCAACGGGTCGTGGCGGTGTTCCAACCGAACCGCTATCACCGCATTGCCGAGATGTGGTCCGAGTACGCGCTGGCGTTCACGAACGCCGATCTGGTGGTGCTGACCGACATCTATGCGTCGGGCACCCTCCCGATCCCGGGTGTGACGGGCAAGCTCATCGTGAACGCCGTCACAGAGGGTGATCCGGATCGTCGCGTCGTCTGGTTGCCGCGCCGTGAAGATCTGGTCGCCTTCCTTGCCGCCGAGGTGCGCAGCGGCGACGTGTGCATCTCGATGGGTTGCGGTGACATCGCGACGCTCCCGTCGGAGGTTCTCGATGCCCGCCGACGCTGAGGCCCCCGTCGCAGGGAGCGGGTCGAGGCTCGCTGCCGCCGTCGAGGTCGCTGCGTCGCATCTCGCGGTGCTCGGCGACCGCGTGCAGCGCGAAGCGCTCCTCGGCCCGATGACCACGTACCGAGTGGGCGGCCCGGCGGCACTGTTCGTCCGCGTCACCGAACGCGACCAGTTGCGCATCGTCGCGGCTGCCGCGCGGGCGTCCGAGCTCCCGGTGCTCGTCGTAGGCCGGGGCTCGAACCTGCTCGTCGCCGACACCGGCTTCGCCGGACTGGCCATCGGGGTGGGTGATCTCGGCGCCGCGGTCGACATCGACACCGAGGCGGCGACCGTGGTCGTGTCGGCCGGCGTCGCGCTCCCGGTGGTCGCCCGCAAGACCGCCGCGGCGGCACTGACCGGCTTCGAGTGGGCCGTCGGGGTGCCCGGATCGATCGGTGGAGCGGTGCGCATGAACGCCGGTGGTCACGGTTCCGACATTGCGGCGTCGCTGGTCGACGTGGCGGTGTTCGATCTCCAGCTCGGCGCAGAGCGCACCCTCACGGCGGGCGAACTGGGACTCGGATTCCGGTCGAGTTCGCTGGCGCCGCATCATCTCGTGCTGTCGGCCAGACTGCAGCTGCGGCGGGGCGATGCCGACGTGTCCGCTCGCGAAATCAGCGAGATCGTCGCGTGGCGACGCGCCAACCAGCCGGGCGGGCAGAACGCCGGCTCGGTGTTCGTCAACCCGGTGCCCGGCGAGGTCAGCGCAGGCGCCCTGATCGACGCTGCGGGGCTGCGGGGACACCGCATCGGTACCGCCACCGTCTCCGACAAGCACGCGAACTTCATCCAGGCCGACGAGGACGGTCGGGCCGATGACGTGCTCGCGCTGATGACGTTCGTGCGTGATCGCGTCGAGTCGTCGAGCGGTTTCCGGTTGCGCAGCGAGATCCGGCTGGTCGGCTTCGACGACGACGAGTTCTGACATGGGCTGGCGACGCAAACCCGACACCCGACCGGCAGCCGTCGACGACGACGTCGACGACGCCTCGGTGCCCGACGAACTCGTCCCTGACGAGGCGGTGCTGAACGAACTCTCGCGGGCCTTCGCCGGCGACGACGACACCGCCGAGGGCAAGGACGACCCGGACGGCCCGGACGCCCCGGACAGCCCGGACGCCGAGGACGGCGCCGCGGACAGCCGGGAGAAGATCGCGTCGCAGACGGCGGCGACGGAACCGCCGCCGGGCACCATCTCGATCGTCGGCGACGACCTGCCCGACGCGGCGTATCTCGACGAGGAACTCGAACGCGATCCGTCGGGATCGGGCCCGGTCTTCATCGATGACGACGGCAGCAACGACGCCGTGCTGCCCAAGGATGCCTCGAACAGCAGGATCGAACCCCGGATCCGTCAGCGCCGCATCGGTGTCAAGCGCGCCGAGAACCGCCGTCGGCTCTGGTGGCTGCTGCTGATCGGCATCGTGCTCGCGGTGGTCGTCGGTGCGCTCGCGGTGCTGGGTTCATCGCTGTTCGCCGTCGACGAGGTCAGCGTCACCGGCAACGTCTACACCGACCAGGCTGCACTCGATGTCGTGCTCGACGACCTCGTCGGGACCCCGGTGCTGCTGGTCGACACCGCCGACGTCGAATCGCGCATCGAAGCGATCCCATGGGTCGAGGATGCCCGGGTGCGGACGTCGTTCCCCGACTCGGCCTCGGTCGAGATCCGTGAGCGCACCCCGGTGGCGGCGATGATGGGCGCCGACGGTCAGGTTCGGGTGATCGATGTGGACGGACGGGTGCTCGGCCTCGTCGACGGCCAACCCGTGGCGCTCGTCTGGATCGCCGGTCCCGACACGCTCGACGTTGCGCCGGGCCAGTTCGCGTCGATCGGCTATTCGTCCGCCGCCTCGCTCGTGACGAAGCTGACACCCGAGATCCGCAGTCGGGTCGACTCGTTGCTCGTCACCCCGGACGGTGCCGACCTCGTGTTGGTGCTCACGAGCGATGGAGGCCTGATCGAGGTGAGGTTCGGCTCGGCCGTCGGCGAGAACGCCCAGATCGAGAAGCTCGTTCGTCTGCAGCGCACCCTCGACGACCTCGAAACCATGCCGGTCAGCGTGATCGACGTGTCGACGTCGGAAGTCACGGTACGGTGAGCGTCCACATCTGCAGGCGCCGGACCTGACAGGATGTGTCCGGCAACGTCCGCTTCTCCTGCCCACCCCGTGGCTGAAACGAATCGAATCATGAACCAACACACTTGGAGGACCCGCTGATGGTCGGCGCTCCGCAGAACTATCTCGCCGTGATCAAGGTCGTCGGCGTCGGAGGTGGCGGCGTGAATGCCGTCAACCGGATGATCGACGCCGGTCTGAAGGGCGTCGAGTTCACCGCGGTGAACACCGACGCGCAAGCGCTGCTGATGAGTGACGCCGATGTCAAGCTCGACATCGGTCGCGATCTCACGCGCGGGCTCGGCGCCGGCAGTGATCCCGAGGTCGGTCGTTCCGCGGCCGAGGCCCACCACGAAGAGATCGAGGAGATGGTGCGCGGTGCCGACATGGTGTTCATCACCGCCGGCGAGGGCGGCGGTACGGGCACCGGGGCGGCGCCGGTCATCGCCGAGATCGCCCGGGAGGCCGGGGCGCTCACCATCGGTGTGGTCACACGGCCGTTCTCGTTCGAGGGACGACGCCGAGCGGTGCAGGCCGACAACGGCGTGCAGAAGCTCAAGGAGAAGGTCGACACCCTGATCGTCATCCCGAACGATCGTCTGCTCACCGTCGCCAACGACAAGACCAGTGTGCTGAACGCCTTCAAGATGGCCGACGAGGTCCTGCTCCAGGGTGTCTCGGGGATCACCG
>CAZJUC010000101.1:0-11035 GCA_964549065.1 uncultured Ilumatobacteraceae bacterium | reverse complement strand
CACCGCCGGTCGCGTGGTGCTGGGGCCACCGCCGGTCGGGTGGTGGCTGGGCCACCGTCGGTCGCGTGGTGCAGGGGCCACCGTCGGTCGCGTGGTGCTGGGGCCACCGTCGGTCGGGTGGTGGCTGGCGCCGCGCCGCCGCGCCGCCGGCGTCACCCGTCAGGCGGCTGCGGTCCAGGCGAGGAGGTCGTCGGCGGGCATCGTGTTGATGATGCGCTCGATCGGCACGCCCCGCTCGGCCGCGCGGTCGCAGCCGAGCGGCTGCCACTCGAGTTGGCCGGTGGCGTGGGCGTCGGAGTCGATCGAGAACCAGCAGCCGTACTCGATCGCCACGTCGAGCAGCTCCCGAGGCGGATCGAGACGCTCAGGGCGACAGTTGATCTCGACGGCCGTGTTGAACTGGGCGCACGCAGCGAACACGTAGTCGGCGTCGAACTCCGACGGCGGACGCTTGCCGACCATCCGGCCGGTGCAGTGCCCGAGGATGTCGACGTGGGGCGACGCAACCGCCATCAGCATCCGCTCGGTCATCTGCCCGCGTTCCATCCGCAGCTTCGAATGCACGCTGGCGACCACCACGTCGAGGCGCTCCAACATCTCGTCGGCGAGGTCGAGCGAACCGTCCACGAGGATGTCGACCTCCATGCCCGACAGGATCCGGAAGTCGTGGCCGGCCGCCGCGATGTCGGCGTTGACAGCGGCGATCTGGTCGAGTTGCTCGGCCAGGCGCTGCTCGTCGAGGCCGTGGGCGATCGTGAGGCGGGCCGAGTGGTCGGTCTGCACCATGTACTCGTGACCGATCGCCATCGCCGTGGCCGCCATGGCCTCGATCGGGGCGCCACCGTCGCTCCAAGTGGAGTGGAGGTGGCAATCGCCGCGGAGTGCGTCCCGATACACCTGGCCGGCCGGTGTGATCGGCACACGCGACTCGGCCTCGATCTTCGCGAGGTAGGCGGGCTCGCGCCCGGCGAGCGCGTCGGCGATCACCGCGGCCGTCGAAGCGCCGATGCCGTCGAGGTCGGTCAGCGTGTCGGCCTCGGCGCGTTCGGTGAGTTCGTCGGACGGCGTGGTGCGCACGACGTCGAGCGCACGGGCGAACGCCTTGGCCTTGAATCCGCTCTCGTGCGCCCGGTCGAGGCAGTGGATCACGCGCAGGAGCGCCTGCTCGGGCGTCATCTCGACGATCGTACCCCCCAACTGTCCCAGGGGGCCGGCCACCGTGTCCGTCGGGCTGGGGGACCGCCACGCCGCAGCCCCAACACCGCAGTCCCCACGCCTCCCCATCGAGATCTCGGTGACCTCGGTTCCGCTTTGCGGAACTCATCACACCGAGAAACCGATCGGTTCCGGATCGAGCGCCCCCGCGCCCACTGGGTGGGCATGAGACTCTCGGACTTCGACGACTGGGCACGCGCTCATCACGGCATCGTCACGCTGGAGGGGTCGGGCCTGTCCCGCTCGGCGTGGTACCGAGCCGTCCGTGGCGGCACGTTGCTGCAGCTCCATCCGCACGTGGCCCGCCTGCCGGGCACACCGGACACGCCCGAGCAGCGGATCCTCGCCGGCGTCGCCGCCGTTGGCGGCGGTGCACTCGCGTCACATCGCTCGGCCGCACGCTTGTGGGGCATCCCCCGACCCGAGGTCGAACCCGTCGACGTGATCGTCGACCGGGCCGGCACCCAGGCGCACCTGCACGGCGTCGTCGTGCACCGCCCGACCGATCGGCGACGCCTCGGACCGCAGCGTCGCTACGGCATCCGTTGCACCAACATCCTGCGCACGCTCGCCGACCTCGGCGCCGTCGATCCCGACAGCGTGTGCGACGCCGTCGGACACGTGATCGCCGTGCGACTCGCCGACCTGGGCGCCCTGGAGATCGCGACGCTCGAACACTCCCGCCAGGGACGACCCGGCACTGCCGTGCTGGGCGACGCCGTCGACGCCTGGACAATCGATGCGAAGCCCGCCGATTCGATCCTGGAGGCGTCGATGGTCCGGTTGATCCAGCGATTCAGGTTGCCCCGGGTCGAGTTCCATCCGATCGTCGACGGCCACGAGGTCGACTTCCGGATCGTCGACAGCCCGGTGATCCTCGAGTGCGACGGATGGACCCACCACGGCCTCGATCGGAGCGGCTTCGAGCGCGACCGCGAGCGCGACGCCGATCTCGTCGGAGCCGGTTGGATCGTGGTCCGGTTCACGTATCGCGCCGTCACGACCGCGCCGCACTCGGTGGCGCGCCGTATCCGGGCCGCGACCGAGCGGTGGGCGAGCAGCCCCTCCCCCGACGCAGCGTGACCGCTCAGCCGATCGGCCGGCTCCCCGTCGAGATCTCGGTGCGCTGAGTTCCGGAAACCGACACCCACGCCACCGAGAACTCGGCACCGGGGGCCGGCGTGGCGCGCTCGGTAGCCTCGGGCGGCTCATGGAACGTTTCGGACTCGTCGGTCTCCCCAACGCGGGCAAGAGCTCGCTGTACAACGCGCTGACCGGTGGTGGCGCACTCGCGGCGCCGTACCCGTTCGCCACGAAGGACCCGAACATCGGGGTGGCCAAGGTGCCCGACGAGCGACTCGACCAGCTGTCGGCGATGTCGAAGTCGAAACAGACCGTGCACGCCGCCGTCGAGGTCGTCGACATCGGCGGGCTCGTCGAGGGCGCCAGCAAGGGCGAGGGTCTCGGCAACAAGTTCCTCGCCAACATCCGCGAGGTCGATGCGATCGTGTTCGTGCTGCGCGCGTTCGTCAACGACGACATCACCGGGCCCTCAGATCCGCTCGAGCACCTCCGGGTGGTCGAGATCGAACTCGCCCTCGCCGACCTCGAGACCGTCGAGAAACGGCTGCACCAGACCAAGCGCCAAGCCAAGCTCGACAAGACCATGGCCCAGGAGACCGAACATCTCCAGATTGCCTACGACGCCCTGTCCGAAGGTCTCCCGCTCTACCGCGCCGGCCTCAAGGACGACGTCCGCGAGGCGCTCGCCCCGTACTTCCTGCTCACCAATCGGCGCGTGCTCGTGGTGGTCAACGTCGGCGAGGACGACATCGAATCGATCCCCGAGAAGGAGGCGCTGGTCGCCGCCGAGTTCAACAATGCCGGCGACAACGTCGAGATCATCGGCATGTGCGTCCAGATGGAAGCCGAAGCTGCAGCGATCGAGGATCCCGTCGAGCGCGCCGAGATCCTCGAAGGGTTCGGCCTGGGCGAGGGCGCCCTGTTCCGGATGGTCCGCAGCGCATACCACCTGCTCGGACTGCGCACGTACTTCACCACCGGCGAAAAGGAATCGCGGGCGTGGACCTTCTACGAGGGGTCGACCGCACCCGTGTGCGCCGGTCGGATCCACACCGACTTCCAGCGCGGGTTCATCAAGGCCGAGGTGATCCAGTGGGACGAGCTGCTCGTGCTCGGTTCGTGGCACGCCGCGAAGGACGCCGGCAAGATGCGCGTCGAGGGCAAGGACTACGTCGCGCAGGACGGCGACGTGATGGAGTTCCGCTTCAACGTGTAACGATTGGTGTCAGACACCAATCGTTACAACTGGCTGTCACGTCGGCGTGTCAGACGGTGACGATGCGCAGCACGAACGCGGCGAGCGAGAGAGCGACCAGAGGGAACGCGAAGAACACCTGCTCGACGGGATGCTTCGCACGGGCGTGGGCGCCCGGCGCTCCCGCATCCGCGCGATCCCTCGGATCTTGCCACCGGCGGCGCCGGCGGCCTCAACCGTCGGTTCGCTGAGCGGGACGGCGCAGCTGCTGCGCCGGCGTGAACAGCTCGCGCGAGATCCCGAGGCTCATCACCGCCGTGGTCGTCGCGACGCTGCCCAGCACGAGGTACATCACCGACACCTGCACCTTGACCGCATCGGCCGGGTCGACACCGGCGAGGATGAGGCCGACCATCGCACCGGGGAGGAACACGATGCCCACGGCCTTCGTCGACTCGATCTGCGGCACCAGCGCCGTGCGCAACGCCTGACGGAGATGCGGCCGGAAGGCCTCCGTGGACGACAACCCGAGTGCGAGGCGCGCCTCGATCACGTTGCGCTGCTCGATGGCGGCGATCAGCAACTGGCGCGACACGAGCACCGTCGCCGCGAGCGAGTTGCCGATCACCATGCCGGCGAGCGGCACCAGCGTGCGGCCTTCGAGTTCGTAGATCCCGAAGCCGAACAGCACTCCGAGCACCACGATGGCCGAGGCCGTGTACGCGAGCAGCGACAGCGGCAGCACCTTGGGCACGTCGGCCGCCCGGCGCGATGTCGTGTAGGCGGCGAAGCTCACCATCGCCAGCAGCCACAGGACCGAGAAGACCAGCGGGTCGTCGGGGTCGACCACGAACTGCAACACCCAGCCGACCGCGAGGAGCTGCACGAGCGCCCGCAGTGCCGCCCACAGCAAACTGCGTTCGAGGCCGAGCTGGCGCCACAGGGAGATGGCCACCGCCACGGCGACGAGGATCCCCGACGCCGCCAACCCGACGACGCCGATGTCGCCCTGCTCGACCGCGAGCATCACGGGGACCTCCTCGATCGTGGTTCCCGGAGACCCGGGCACGAGGAACCGGGGCTCACGGTGCACCCACCGATTGCCGCACGATGGGGTCGGTGCTGGCGTCGAGCTCGGCGAGGTGACCGACCGCCCGAACAGCGCCGTCGGCGAGCACGATCACATGATCGGCGAGGCGGCGCAACTGGTCGGTGTCGTGGCTCACCCAGATCACCGCCATGCCCGAGTCGGCCAGCATCCGACCGAGGTCCTCGACCGTCACCCGGGCGGCTCGATCGAGCGCGGCGGTCGGCTCGTCGGCCAACAGCACCGCCGGCTCGGTCAACAACGCCCGCGCCACACACATCCGCTGCGCCTCGCCGCCCGACAACGTGTCGGCCTCGTGGTCGAGCAGCTCGGCGCTCAGCCCGACGTGTTCGAGCACGTGGGCCGCCCGGTCGACGCCGACGTCGGCCGACGCCACCTGCAGATTCTCGAACACCGTTCCGGGAAAGATCGGCGGTCGCTGGAACACCATCGCGACCTGACGGCGCAGCTCGGTCGGCGACCAGTCGGTGAGCGTCCGACCCCGCCAGCGCACCTCGCCGCCAACGGGGTCGTCGAGCCGGTTCAGCAGCCGCAGCAGCGTCGACTTGCCGGCGCCGGACGGCCCCGCGAGCACGGTGACGCCGTTGGCGGGCACCACCAGGTCGATCCCGCGCAGGATCGGGTCGCCGTCGACCGGGCCTGCGTCGACGTCGAGCAGCTCGAATGCGTCAGGCGACGACATCGCCGAACCATCGGATCGCACGCAACGGATCAGCCACCCGGCGAAGGTACCCCAGCACCATCCGACGCGCGACGCCCACCTCGACCACCCGTACATCTGGCACACTGCCAACATGGCTTGGTTGGTCAGTGACGCCCGCGTTCTGGCCTCGGCAGAGGTGGCCGACACCCGCCGGGCACGACGACGCGGGCTGCTCGGGCGCGATCACCTCGACGGCGCGCTCGTGATCGACAAGTGCCGATGGATCCACACCATCGGCATGCAGTTCCCGATCGACGTCGCCTACCTCGACGACGACGGCATCGTGGTCAAGACCATGCACATGAACCGGTTCCGCTTGGGCATTCCCGTGTGGCGGGCGAGCTGGGTGATCGAGGCCGAAGGCGGCGCGTTCGGACGGTGGGGACTGCGCGTCGGCGACGAAGTCGAGCTGCGCCACGACGAATCCGACGGTGCCGGCCGCTCCGGCGATCCCGACGGTGCCGGCGGTACCGACGGTGCCGATGGTCCCGGCGGTGCCGCACCATGAGCACGCTCTGGCTGGTGGCCACCCCGATCGGAAACCTCGGCGACCTGTCGCCGCGGGCCGTCGACGTGCTCGCCCACGTCGGCCTGATCTGCTGCGAGGACACGCGCCGCACCGGGCTGCTCCTCCAGCACGCCGGCGTGAAGGCCGAACGGCTCGCGGTGTGCAACGACCACACCGAGGTGAGCCGGATCGACGACGTGCTGCAGGTGCTCCGCAGCGGGCGCGACGTCGCGATCGTCAGCGATGCCGGCACCCCCGGCGTGTCCGACCCCGGCGAACGGATCGTGCGGGCGGCCATCGATGCCGGCTGCGACGTCAGTGCCGTGCCAGGCCCGAACGCGGCGGTCATGGCACTCACGATCAGCGGACTCGCCGCCGACCGATTCGTGTTCGAGGGGTTCATCCCCCGCAAGGGCGCCGACCGCGCCGGCCGCCTCACGGAGATCGCCGCCGAGCGTCGCACCACCGTGATCTACGAGGCACCGCACCGGGTCGAGCGCACACTCGACGACCTGCGTGAAGCGTGCGGGGACGATCGACCGATCGTGGTCACCCGCGAGCTCACCAAGCTGCACGAGGAGGTGGTCCGGGGTCCGCTCGGCGAGATCGACATCGGCGGACCGCGCGGCGAGTACGTGCTCGTGCTCGCCGGCGCACCGGTCGACGATCGTCCGATCAGCGACGACGACGTCCGCGACGCGTTGCGTGGCGAGATCGCCGCGGGATCGTCCACCCGCGACGCCGCCGCCGTGGTCGCCAAGGACGTCGGACGACCCAAGCGCGAGGTCTATGCGCTCGCTGTCGCACTGAACGACGAACGAGCGGGCGCCCGCACCACCGAGGGGAGTACCACATGAGCGAGTACGTCAATGTGGCGAGCTCGGGTCCGAGCGCTGCATTCTTCGACCTCGACCGGACCCTGATCTCCGGGTCGTCGGCCTTCACACTCGCGCTCCAGGCGCGCAAGGCCGGGCTGATCCCCAACGTCGAGTTCGCCCGCGACGCGGCCGGAGCGATCTCGTTCAAACTCTTCGGCGCCGACGACGACACGACCGACGCCGTCAAGGCACGCATCCTCAAAGCGGTCGGCGGGATGCGCCAGAGCGACCTCCAGGCGCTCAACGTCGAGGTCCTCCCCCGGTTGCTCGCGAAGCTTCGTCCGGAAGCTCGTCGCCTCCTCGATCGACATCGCCATGCCGGGCGTGACACGTTCATCGTGTCGGCCGCGCCGCAGGAGATCGTCGAGCCGCTCGCGCACTCGTTCGGGATGACGTCGGGGATCGGAACGCGCAGCCGCGTGGTCGACGGCCGCTACACGGGCGAGCTCGACGGGCCGTTCTGCTACGGCGAGGGCAAGGTCGAAGCGATGGTCGAACTGGCGAACTGGAACGGCTACGAACTCCACCAGTGCTACGCGTACAGCGACTCCGCGAGCGACCTGCCGATGCTCGAAGCGGTCGGGCACCCGGTGGCGGTGAATCCCGACGCGAAGCTCGAACGTCATGCCCGCCGCAACGGGTGGCCGATCGTGATCTTCAGCCAGCAGACCAAGTCGGTGGTGCGACGCACGGCAGCGTCGGTCGGCACGATCGGCATCGCCGGCGCGAGCTTCGCCGCCGGTCTGGCCGCCGCCGGCTCACGCGGCAGCAAGCGTCGTCGCGGCCTGCGACGCTGAGCGTCTCCCTGACACCCCAGGCGGTGAGCGACACCCCCACCAGGCGGTGGACTCGCTCATCGCAGGGCTGGGTTCCCGAGGCTCAGGGGAAACCGATGAGCCAACGCCCCGCATACGGGGGTTTCGCTCATCGCGGAGCGTGGAGTTCAGGCGGGTGGGCGGGGGAAGAGCGCGAGTTGGCGACTCTGCGCGACGAGCTGGCCGGTCGAGTCCCAGATCTCGCCTTCCTCGTCGAGCAAGCCGTCGTGGACGAAGCGCGATCGGAACCAGCACCGCAGCGGGCCCGGCGTGGGCACGCCGCGGACGTGCACCGTCAGCTCGACCGTCGGGACCCACGCCACGGGGAGGTCGGTGTTGAAGATCGGCGGCGGGAACGCGTCGGCGACCAGCAGCAACCCGATCGCGTCGATCGGCTCACCGTCGGCGAACGCGAACCAGCCCCGGATCTCGGCGCTGCCCGAGGGGTTGCCGGTGCGGAACCCCTCGTCGCCAGGGCGGACGCGCACCGCGAGGCGACGGAACATCTCCGGGCCGGGGCCATCGGTCGGCGACGGCGGCACCTCGCAGTCGTCGTAGTCGGGGAGGTCGACCGGGTCCTCACGGGTGAGCGACGGGCCACCCGGGGTCTGCTCGCCGAAGGTGCCCACCAGCTGCAGGACCTGGCCGGCCTGCATCGTGAGCGTGGCGGTGGCGGTCGCGAACCGACGTCCCGAGCGGACGGTCGTGACCTCGACCTCGCACGGACCGGCGGGAGCAGGTCGCAGGTAGTGCGCGGTGACGGTCACCGGCGGCCGGCCCACCGCCTCGGCCATCGCCCGACCGGCGATCGCCAGCAGGTACCCGCCGTTGGCGTTGCCACCGATGTCCCAGCCGGGCTTCACGTCCGCAGCGAAACGGGTGGTCGCCGCTCCCCCGACGTCGCCCGGTGACGTGGCGGTCACGATGCGGCTCACGGCGGTTGCGTCGACGAAGACTCCAGACATCGCCCGCACGGTATCGACGCCGGCAACCCGGCAAACCGGCAACCCGATCGTGGTTCCCGGAGACCCGGGCGCGGGGAACCACGAGTGCAATCGCCGGTGGGCCGGGTCGGCCGAGGCTCTAGCGTGCAGCAGGTGAGCCGGTTCTACCTGACGACACCGATCTACTACGTCAACGCCGAGCCGCACCTCGGCCACGCGTACACCACGATCGTCGGCGACGCGCTCGCCCGCTGGCACCGTCTGATCGGCGACGACGTCAAGTACGTCACCGGCACCGACGAACACGGCCTCAAGATCCAGCAGACCGCCGAGGCCGCCGGCATGGATCCGCAGGCCTTCACCGACTCGATCGCACCGAAGTTCTCCCAGGCGTGGGAGCGGCTCGACATCGCCAACGACGACTTCATCCGCACCACCGAACCACGCCACAAGGCTGCGGTGGCCGAACTGCTCCAGCGCTGCTACGACGCCGGCGACATCGAACTCGACACGTTCGCCGGCAAGTACTGCGTGGCCTGCGAGGAGTACTACGCCGACGACGAGCTCGTCGAGGTCGTCGGCCCCGACGGCCCGGTCGTCGATTGCTGTCCGATCCACCAGCGGCCCGTCGAGTACTTCGAGGAGGAGAACTACTTCTTCCGTCTGTCGCGTTTCGAGGATCGTCTCCTCGACTGGTACGCCGCCCATCCTGATGCGCTCACGCCCGAGCATCGCGGCAACGAGGCGATCGGGTTGATCAAGAGCGGCCTGCGCGACTTCTCGATCAGCCGCACCTCGCTCGAATGGGGCATCCCCCTCCCGTGGGACTCCCGGCACGTCACCTACGTGTGGTTCGACGCGCTCACCAACTACCTCGCCGCAGTCGGCTTCGGCGACGGCACCGACGACTACCGCGACTGGTGGCCCGCCGACTACCACCTGATCGGCAAGGACATCGTGCGCCAGCACTGCGTGTACTGGCCGGCGATGCTGATGTCGGCGGGCGTCGACCTCCCCAAGGGCTGGGCGATCGGCGGCTGGCTGCTCAGTGGCGGTGAGAAGATGTCGAAGACGTCCGGCAACGTCGTCGACCCACTCGACCTGATCGACGACGTCGGTCTCGACGGGTTCCGCTACTACGTCCTCGCCGACACGGCCTACGGCAACGACGGCGACTTCTCGATCGAGGGCTTCACGTCGCGCTACAACTCCGACCTCGCGAACAACCTCGGCAACCTGCTCGCCCGTGTGGCCACGGTGGTGGCCAAGAAGTGCGGCGGCATCGGCACGGCACCCGATCCCGACAGTCCGCTCGCGGCGGCAGCAGCGTCGGCCCATGCCGACACCGCTGCACACTGGGATGCCGTGCAGCCGAGCAAGGCGCTCGACGCGACCTGGCAGCTGGTGCGCGCCACCAACGCGCACCTCGAAGCGAACGAGCCGTGGAAGGCCGAGCCCGGGCCCGGTGTCGACGCGGTGATGGGCGACGCCCTCGAGGCACTGCGGATCGCAGCAGTGCTGGCCCATCCGGCGATCCCCGACACCGCCCAGACCATCTGGGAACGCATCGGCCTGCCCGGCCAGGTGGCCGATCAACGTCTCCCCGAGGCCGCCGGGTGGGGCCGGTACACGAAGGGCGCACCCGTCACGAAGGGCGACGCCCTCTTCCCCCGCCTGTCGGCCGACGGGCCGACCGGCCGACAACGGTGACGGCTCCATGACGGCGGTCTGGGTCGACTCGCACTGTCACGTCCACGACGAGCGGATCCCCGACGGCGCCGCGGCGGCCGTCGATGCCGCGGCGGACGCAGGGGTCACGACGTTGATCTCGGTCGGGTGCGATCGGGCAACCTCACTCGCTGCGATCTCGGTTGCCGAGCAGCACGTCGGCGTGCACGCGACCGTCGGTCTGCACCCTCATGATGCGGTGCACGGAGTCGAGTCGATCATCGACCTCCTGGACACCGACGGCATCGTCGCCGTCGGCGAGTGCGGCCTCGACTACTACTACGACCACTCACCGCGCGAGACCCAACAACTCGCGTTCGCCGAGCAGATCGCGCTGGCCAACGAGCGCGACCTGCCGCTGGTGATTCACACCCGCGACGCATGGGACGACACGTTCGCCGTGCTGGCGGACGTCGGCGTCCCTGAGCGCACGATCTTCCACTGCTTCACCGGCGGGCCCGACGAGGCCCGACGCGCGCTCGAACTCGGAGCGTTGTTGTCGTTCTCGGGCATCGTGACGTTCACGGGCGCTCCCGAGGTGCAGGCGGCTGCGACCCTGTGTCCGCTGGACCGCATGCTCGTCGAGACCGACAGCCCCTATCTTGCACCGGTGCCGCACCGAGGAAGGACGAACCGGCCGGCATGGGTTCCCCACGTCGGCCGGCACATCGCCGATCTGCGCGACATCACCGTCGCCGAGGTGGCTGCGGCCACCACCGCGAACGCCGTGCGGGTCCTCGGCCTCTGAGCCGAGCGCCCCCGAGACCGAATCCCGACCAGGGCGTCGTGGTCGCGAGCGGCCGACGGCGCCATCACCAGGCCACACGCGGAGTGGTCACGACTGTCGCCGGGCTCGTC
>CAZJUC010000100.1:0-11059 GCA_964549065.1 uncultured Ilumatobacteraceae bacterium | reverse complement strand
GCGATCTCGTCGGCGTCGAGCGAGTGCAGTCCACCGGTGAGACCGAAGCTGCTGTCGTTCTGGATGCTGATCGCGTGGTCGAGGTCGTCGGCCCGGATGACGCCGAGCACCGGGCCGAAGCACTCGGTGCGGTGGAACCACGAGCCCGGCGCCACCCCGACACGCACGCCCGGCGACCAGATGCGGCCGACGAGTTCACCCACATCCACCTCGGCGACACCGGCCCGGGCGTCCAGCAGGTGCGGCTCGACGAGCCAGGTCTCCCCGTCGTCGAGTTCGGTGAGCGCACGTTGCAACGGACCCGACGGTGGGCCGATCACCGGACCCATCATCGTCGACGCCTCGGTCGCCGGGCCGACGCGCAGACTGCGCACCGCGTCCCGTAGCCGGGGCAGGAAGTCGGCACTGTCGTACACCGGTGCCTCCACGATCGCGAGGCTGGCCGCCGAGCACTTCTGGCCGGCATGACCGAATGCCGATGCGACCAGATCGGCGATGGCGTCGTCGAGGTCGGCCGCTGCGGTGATCACCAACGCGTTCTTGCCGCTCGTCTCGGCGAGCAGACGCAGGTCGGGGCGCCAGTCGTGGAACATCGACGCGGTCGCGAGCGAACCGGTGAGGACCACCGTGTCGACGTCGGGATCGGTCACCAACGCCGCGCCGACCGGGCCGTCGTCGCACACGAGCAACTGGAGGACGTTACGCGGCACTCCCGCTGCCCAGAAGTGTTCGGCGACCATCGCGCCCACGGCGACGGCCTCGGGGGCAGGCTTCAGCACCACACCGTTACCAGCCACCAGCGCCGCAGCGACACCGCCCACCGGGATGGCGTAGGGGAAGTTCCAGGGACCGATCACCGCAACGACGCCGCGGCCTCGAACGTCGAATCCCTCCGCGGCCAGCACACCGAGACGCTCCGACTGCTCGGTGTAGTACTCGCAGAAGTCGATTGCCTCCGACACCTCCCGGTCGCCTTCCAGCGCCGTCTTGCCGGTCTCCGCCGCCATCACTGCGAGCGTGTCGAAGCGGGCCGCCCGCATCGTGGCCGCAGCAGTACGCAGCCACGTCCGGCGGGTCTCGACCGGGTGCCGGCCAACCGCACGGGCTGCCGTTGCGACGATGCCCGCGACGACCTCGGCGCTCGCGACGGCGCTGGTGGACGGCGCGACGGTCTCACGCATCGCCGAGGCCACGCGACCACGCGCCACCGGATCGGTGAAGTCGGTCTCGGGCTCGTTTGCGAACGCCGTCGAACCAGTGGCGATCGGACGGCGCCGCCGAGTCCGCGCCACGTGGTGACGCTCGGCCACGGCGGCACGGAAACGGTCGGCCTCGGACCGGAACTCGTCGCTGTCGGGGGTGAGGGAGAACAACGCTCGCAGGAAGTTGTCGGGCTGGGTGTTCTCGTCGAGACGACGCGCGAGATACGCAATGCTGGCCTCGAAGTCGTCAGCGGCCACGACGGGCGAGTACATCCGCAGGCTGGGCGTGACCGCACGCACCGCCCTCGACTGCGCGGGAGCCATCCCCTCCAACATCTCGAAGTCGATCTGGTTCTCGACGCCACGGCGGCGGCCGACGGCGATCGCCCAGGCCACGTCGAACAGGTTGTGGGAAGCCACCCCGACGGTGATCGCCGCCGACCAGTCCGGTCGCAGCAACGAGTCGAGCAGCGCTTTGTAGCTGGCGTCGACCTCGGCCTTCGACCCGTAGGGCGCTGCGATCCAACCGTGCTGCTCGCCGTCGACGAGCTCCATCGCCAGATTGGCGCCCTTGACCACCCGTACCTTGACGCGCCCACCGGCTCGGCGGCTGCGTTCGGCCGCCCAGTTGCCGAGACGCTCGGCGGCGGCGTGCGAATCGGGCAGATAGGCCTGGAGCACGATGCCGGCGTCCGATGCCGCGAACTCCGGTTCGTCGAGCACCGCCATGAACGCCACCAGGGTGAGTTCGAGATCGCGGTACTCCTCCATGTCGAGGTTCACGAACGTCGGCGGACTGGTGGCCTCGGCGGCCCGGTACACCTCACGTAAACGGTCGCACACCCGCCCGATCGAATACTCGAACGCGAACGCGTCGAGGTTGGCCACGATCGCGGAGATCTTCACCGACAAGTAGTCGACGTCCGCACGAGCGATCATGGCGACGACGGCTGCCAGCCGTTCGTCGGCTTCGGCGTCGGAGAGTATCGCCTCACCCAGCGGGTTGATGTTGAGGTCGAACCCGGCAGTGGAGCGCCGGGCGATGTGCCCGGCGAGTGCCGCGTCGTTCGCCGGCAACACGATGCCGCGTGTCTCGGACCTGATCCGGCGCACGACGAGTGGCATCACCACCGTCGGCAGCCGTGGCGCCAGCGCAGCGCCCGTCCGCAGCATCGCCCGATCGAGCCATCCCAGCGCGTCGACCCGATGGCGACGGACGATGGCCGCGAAGTGCTCCGCCGCGCGCCGATGGTCATCGATCCGCAACACCTCGTCGGTGAGCGACAGCACGAGCTCGCGCCCCGACGGGTCGGCGAGCAGCCGGCCGAGACGGGCCCGCCGGCGACGTTCGGTGTGCGACTCGTCTGCCAGTGCAGCCTCCAGGAGATCGTGGGCGATCTCGACGGCTTCGTCGGCGAGCCGTGCGTCCTCTGCGGTGGGAGCGGCGATCGGTTCGCCGACTGCCCGATCGTCCAGTGCTGATTCGCCGAGTGCCATCGGACGACATCTCAGCCGTTTCGCAACACTGACGTCTTGCACGCAATCGACGGCGAACCTGTCGCGTTCGTACCGGCAGCGCATCCGGGCCGCAGCAGCGGTCATGATGGGCGGGTGAACGAGCGTGCGCTGTCCGCGGTGGTCGATGTGCTCGCCACCACGCCCGGCGTCATGTTCTGCGTGAAGGGACTGGATGGCACCTACCTGCACGCCAATCAGGCCTTCGCCGAACGGGCGGGTCTGTCGGGGCCCGGCGAGGTGGTCGGCTGCACCGCCCGTGACCTCTTCCCCGCCGATCTCGCGCAGCAGTACGAGGCCCAGGACGACGCTGTGCTCGCAACCGGCCGACCGCTGACCAACGAACTCGAGTTGATCACCCGTCCGGACCGGTCGTACGGCTGGTTCGTCACCTCCAAGTCGCGCTGGACCGACGACGACGGTGCCCCGGTGGGCATGGTGAGCGTGTCGGTCGACCTGCGCACGCCCGCGGACGCGGCGGCCCGCCACGAGCAGTTGGCACTCGCCGTCGAGTACGCCCGGGCGAACCATTCCTCACCGATCGCCGTCGCGACGCTCGCCGAGGTGGCCGACATGAGTGTGTCGCAACTCGAGCGGGCCGCCCGTCGCATCCTCGGGCTCACGCCCAAGCAGCTCATCATCAGGTTCCGCATCGAGGCTGCGCTCTCCCTTCTCGAAACCGGCGCCATGCCGATCGCCGAGGTGGCCACGCAGTGCGGCTACTACGACCAGAGCGCGTTCAGTCGACACTTCCGCCGAACGGTCGGGACGTCTCCGGCCGAGCACCGCAGCCGGTTCACGACGCGCCGCTGAGCAGCCGGCTTCCGGCCGATGATCTCACCGGGGCCGACCAGTGGATTCCCGGCCGGTTCCTGCAAGGATCGGCACCCGTGTTGCTCCTGGTGCCGATCGCCTACGTCCTCGGCACGTTCCCCTCCGCGATCATCATCGCCCGAGCGAACGGGATCGACATCTCCACCTTCGGCTCGGGGAACCCGGGCGCATCGAACGTCACCCGGGCGCTCGGGTGGCGCAAAGGAGCGTGGGTGTACGTGATCGATGCCGGCAAGGGGGCGCTCGCCGCCGGTCTCGGCCTCGCACTCGACGGCCGTCCGCTGGCGTACTGGTGCGGTGCTGCCGCGGTCGTCGGCCACATGTTCCCCGTGTTCCGACAGTTCAAGGGCGGCAAGGGCGTCGCCACCGGCTCCGGCGTGCTGCTGATCGTGCAACCGATCCTGGCCCCCCTCGCCCTGGGGCTGTGGTGGCTGGTGTCGCGGGTCACCGGAAAGGCGGCCGTCGGTTCGGTGATCGCCGTCGCACTCGTACCGGTCGGGTTGGTCGTGCAGGGCAAACCAGCCTGGGAGTTCGTCGCCGTCGCCGGATTGTGTGCACTGATCCTCGTCAAGCACACCGGCAACATCGTTCGACTCGTACGGCGCGAAGAACACTCCCTTCGTGGGAGCTGACCGGCGCGGCCAGAATGTACGCCTGATGCAGCTGCTCTCCCCCATCACGTTCGGCTCGCGCACGGCAGCGAACCGCGTCGTGTTCGGCCCGCACGTCACCAACCTCGCCAGCGACGACCGGTCGATCCCCGAGCGCCACGTCGCCTACTACGAACGTCGGGCGCGGGGCGGGTGCGGCACGATCGTGGTGGAAGGGGCATCGGTGCATTCGTCCGATTGGCCCTACGAGCGGTCGCCGCTCGCCGAGCGGTGCGCCGACGGTTGGGCCGCCATCGTCGCCGCGTGTCGGTCGCACGGATCGCTCGTCCTCGCGTCGCTCGACCACGCCGGCGGCCAAGGATCGTCCGCCTACAACCAGGCACCGCTGTGGGCCCCGTCGCGAGTGCCCGAGGTCAACTCGCGTGAGGTGCCCAAGTGGATGGAGGCCGACGACATCGCAGTGGTCGTCGACGGGTTCGCGGCCGCTGCGAAGCTGGCAGTCGACGCCGACCTCGACGGCGTCGAGATCAACGCTGGCCAGCACAGCCTGGTGCGCCAGTTCCTGTCGGGCCTCACCAACCACCGAGACGACGAATCGGGCCACGACCGTCTGCTGTTCGCACGCCAGGTGATCGAGGCCGTCCGCGCTGCGGCCGGCGACCGGGTGGTGGGATTGCGCCTGTCGTGCGACGAACTGGCACCCTGGGCCGGCATCACTCCGGAGATGGCACCCGAGATCGCCACGGCGCTCGTTGCGTGCGGGGTCGACTACCTGGTGGTCACACGCGGCTCGATCTACACCGTCGAGAAGACCCGGCCCGACTTCCACGAACCCACGGGGTTCAACATCGAGGTCTGCCGGACGGTCCGCCAGGCGGTCCACGCGGCGCACCCGGGGGTGCCGGTCGTGGTGCAGGGCTCGATGGTCGACATCGGCCAGGCCGAGTGGGCCCTCGGCGGCTACGACGACCCGGATCGATGCGATGCGGTCGAGATGACCAGGGCGCAGATCGCAGATCCGGATCTCGTTGCGAAACTGGCAGGGGATGAGTCAGACCGGGTGCGTCCGTGCACGCGCTGCAACCAGACCTGTCAGGTGCGTGACGCCCGCAACCCGATCGTGACCTGCATCGGGGAACCGTCGAGCGGTCGCGAGACCGAGGACCCCGACTGGTACGTACCGACTCCGCATCCTCGCGATGTGGTGGTGGTCGGCGCCGGACCCGCCGGGTTGGAGGCAGCTCGTGTCGCCTCGATCCGGGGACACCGGGTGACCGTGGTCGAGCACAGCGACCACCTCGGCGGGCTGGCGACGGTCGCCGGACCGAACGGCGCCCTCGTCGAGTGGTGGCGCAACGAACACGACCGTCTCGGCACCGACATCCGCCTCGGCGTCGACGGCTGGGAGGCCGACGACCACGCCACCGTGCTCCAGGCGACCGGGTCGACGCCTGGAGCTCGCCCGTACGACATCCTCGACGACGCGGTGGTGCTCGACGTCGCCGACGTGCGTCGCGGCGAGGTCGAGATGCCCGCCGACGGCACGATCGTGTTGTTCGACCCGATCGGTGGCCCGATCGCCGTCGCGCTCGCCGAGGAACTCGGAGCGCGAGCGGTGTTGGTCACCCAGGACAACATCGCCGGCAACGAGCTGAGCCGCACCGGCGACCTCGCCCCGGCCAACAGCCGCCTCGCCCAGGCTGGTGTCACGATCGAGCGGCGAACCCTGCTGCGGTCGGTGCACCCCGACCACGTCAGCGTCGAGGACCGCTACAACGGTCAGCGTCGGACCATCGAGTGCGCAGCGGTGGTCGATTGCGGGTTCCGCTTCCCGACCGATCCGATCGACGGCGCCGTCCAGATCGGCGACGCCGTCGCGCCGAGGACGATCCTCGAAGCCGTCCTGGATGCGCGCCGCGCCGCCCTGTCGATCTGACAGATGTCTCCTCCGACGTCGTATCGACTCTGCAACACTCGGGCGCCATGGAGACGACCGACGAACTGTTCGACCTGACCGGACGGGTGGCCGTCGTGACCGGCGGGTCACGAGGCCTCGGACGGGAAATGGTGCTGGCATTCGCCGGCCGGGGTGCCGACGTCGTGATCGCGAGCCGCAAGCTCGACGCCTGCGAGGCACTCGCCGACGAGGTACGCGGACTCGGGCGCCGAGCCCTCGCGGTCGCCTATCACGCCGGCAAGTGGGACGACGCGGAGCGGCTGTACGAGTCGGTCTACAGCGGGTTCGGCCGGTGCGACGTGCTCGTCAACAACGCCGGCATGTCACCGTTGTATCCGAGCGTCGACGCGATCAGCGAAGAGCTCTACGACAAGGTGCTCGATGTCAACCTGAAGGGTCCGTTCCGACTGTCGGCGCTGGTCGGCACGCGCATGGCCGGGCCCGATCATGGCGGCAGCAACGGCGGCTCGATCATCTTCGTGTCGTCGATCGCGTCCCATCGCCCGAGCCCCGACGAACTGGTCTACGGCGCGGCCAAGGCAGGGATCAACAACCTCACGTACGGCCTGGCACGCACGCTCGGGCCGACAGTGCGCGTCAACTGCATCGCTCCCGGCCCGTTCCTCACCGACATCTCCAAGGCCTGGGACCTCGACGCGTTCGAACGGTCGGCCAAGGTCGGGTTCGCCCTCGGGCGCGGCGGCGAGCCCCACGAGATCGTCGGTACGGCGCTGTACCTGGCGAGTGACGCGTCGAGCTACACCACCGGCACCGTGATCGACGTCGACGGCGGACCGCGCTGACCGACCGTCCAGCGGTCACCGATGAGCGAATCCCCCGCATGCGGGGGTTTCGCTCATCGCCCCCTCCGGGTCTCACGTGACCGGTGACACACCGCCGTCGCTACTGTGCTGCCATGGAAATGCACTTCGCAACCGTCTGGGAATCGATCACCGACGCCGTCCCGGATGCCCCGGCGATCACCCACGGCGCCACCACCCGGACCTGGGCCGAGTACACCGACCGCGCGGCGCGCATCGCCAGCGCGCTCACCGCCGCCGGGCTCGGCCCCGACGCCAAGACCGCGCTGTATCTCTACAACGGCAACGAGTATCTCGAAGCCCAGTACGGCTGCATGAAGACCCGTGGCGTGCCGATCAACGTCAACTACCGCTATCTCGACGACGAACTCTGGTACCTGCTCGACAACTCCGATGCCGAAGCACTGTTCTTCCATTCGTCGCTCGGCGACCGGGTGGCCCGGGTGGCCGACCGGCTCCCCGGCCTGAAGCTCCTCGTCGAGGTCGACGACGGCGAGGGAGCCGGCCAGGTCGAGGGGGCGCACGCCTACGACGACCTGATCTCGGACCACGAGCCGATGGGGCGCATCGAGCGCGCCGAGGACGACATCTACATGCTGTACACCGGCGGCACCACCGGCATGCCCAAGGGCGTGATGTACGCCACCGGCGGCATGGCCGGCGGGCTGATCGCGAGCGGCTTCCCGCTGCTCGGCGTCACCCCACCCACCGATGCCGCCGACGTGGCGCCGATCGTGAAGCAGGCCGTGGAGGAGGGCCGCCAGCTGATCTCGATCCCGTGCGCTCCCTTGATGCACGGCACCGGGCTGTGGATCGGCACGTTCATCCCTCATCTCGCGGGCGGCCACGTGGTCACCCTCACCAACCGCAGCCTCGACCCGCACGAAGTGCTCGACACGGTCGAGCGGCACCGCGCGAACGCCGTCACGATCGTCGGTGACAGTTTCGCCAAGCCACTGATACGGGCGCTCGACGAGGGCAGAGCGGATGGATCGCAGTACGACACCTCGTCGATCGGCGTGATCTCGTCGTCGGGGGTGATGTGGACCACCGAGGTGAAGGAGCAACTGCTCGACCGCATCGAACAGGCGATCCTCGTCGATGCCATGGGTTCCACCGAGGGAACGATGGGCACCCAGATCTCGATGAAGGGCATGACCGCAGACACCGCGAAGTTCACCCAGTCACCGACCACCAAGGTGTTCACCGACGACGACCGTGAGGTGCAGCCCGGCTCCGACGACGTCGGCATGGTGGCTGCCGGTGGAAACGTGCCGCTCGGGTACTTCAAGGATCCGGAGAAGTCCGAGCGCACCTTCCGGGTGATCGACGGTGTGCGCTACTCGTTCCCCGGTGACTTCGCGAAAGTCGCCGGGGACGGCTCGTTGATTCTGCTCGGGCGAGGCAGCCAGGTGATCAACACCGGCGGCGAGAAGGTCTTTCCCGAGGAGGTCGAGGAGGCGGTCAAGCGCGTCGACGGTGTCGTCGACTGTCTGGTGGTCGGGGTGGACGACGAGAAGTTCGGTCAGGCGGTCACCGCGGTGGTGTCACTGGTGGACGGCACGGTCATCGACTCGACCACGATCATCACCTCGGTCAAGAACGACCTCGCCGGCTACAAGGCGCCGAAGTCGGTGATCTTCGTCGACCAGGTCCCCCGGGCCCCGAACGGCAAGGCCGACTACCGCCGAGCGAAGGAGCACGCCGACACCGCCGGGTGACCTGCTTCAGGACTGGAGCTTGTCGACGAAGAAATCGAGGACGCGGTCGACGCTGGCGTCGTCGCGCTGTTCGGTGAGCACCGAGTGGTCGGTTGCCTTGCTGCTGGGGAGTTCGACGGCGATGAACGCATCGCCGAGAAGTTCGCTCAGGGAGGCGAAGCGGTCGCCCACGAGCTTGTCGCCGGCGAACCGCAGACCGAGCACCTGGCAGCCGGCTGCCGCCCGTTCGGCGATCGCCGCTGCGTCGTCGGGCGACAGGTTGAGGTCCGCGCCGCGGGTCTTGCCGACGGGGAACGGCATCGACGGCTGCGACAAGACCGGGGCGAGCATGATGTCGTCGACCATCATGCCGAGAGCGAAGCCACCGGAGAAGCACATGCCGACAGCGCCGACACCCGGCCCGCCGACCTCCTGATGGATGTTCCGAGCGAGTGCCCGCAACCAGGCGATGATCGGCGACGTCTGGTTGAGGGCGAACGTCGTGAACTCGCGGGCCACGCACACCTTGAGCATCGACTGCCCGGCATAGAGATTCGACGGTTCCCGACCCGGAGTGCCGACCAACGACGGCATGACCACCGTGAAACCTCGATCGACGACCTCGTTCGCGAACTTCGTGACCAGCGGCGTGATGCCGGGTATCTCGTGGATCACGATGACCGCCGGACCCGAACCCTTGCGGTACGTGGGACGAGTCAGGCCGGCAGCGGTGAACTCGCCGACCTCCCATCCGTCGAGAACGTCAGGCGTGGTGCTCATGGATCGATCTTGGCAGATCCCGTCGAGGTCACAGTCGCTGCATCGCTTCGAGCGCCGACTCGGCCAGGATCTCGGTGCCGACCTTGAACGCGTCGAGCTGATCCTCGCTGATCGCCTGGTCGCCCATCGCCCCGTTCAGATACCGGGCGTAGACCCCTTCGGAGATCACAGCGAGGCGGAACGATCCGAATGCGATGTAGTAGTCGATCTGCGACAGGTCGCGTCCGGTGCGGGTGGCGTAGCGCTCGAGGAGTTCGGCATAGGTCGGAAATCCGTCGATGCCGGTCGGGTCGTTCGGGCGGCTCTGGACCGTGCCCGGATCGGCCCAGTAGACGCCGACGTAGCCGACGTCGGCGAGCGGGTCACCGAGGGTGCACAGTTCCCAGTCGAGCACGGCGTTGACGCGGCCCGCCGACACATCGGTGAGCACGTTGCCGAACCGGTAGTCGCCGTGGGCGATCGAGACCCCCTGTTGCTCGGGGAACCGGGCGGCCAGACGGCGGGCGACCTCCTCGACGGCCGGGAGTTCACGCGTCTTCGAGCGTTCCCACTGGGTGCTCCAACGCTTCACCTGCCGTTCGACATAGCCCTCACGCTTGGCGAGATCGCCGAGGCCGACGGCATCGACATCCACGGCGTGCAGGTCGGCGAGCACGTCGATCAGATCGAGCCCGGCCGCTCGGCGGTGCTCCGGCGTGAGCAGCGCGCCCTTGTCGGCACTGTCGAGCACCACGCCGTCGACGAAGGCCATCACGTAGAACGGGGCACCGTTGACCGATTCGTCGTCGCAGAGTCCGAGTGCCGGTGGTACCGGCACGTCGGATCTGCCCACCGCCGAGATGATCTTGTGCTCACGGGCCATGTCGTGGGCGGTGGCGAGCACGGCGCCCGTCGGTGGGCGACGCAGCACGTACTTCGCGCCATCAGCGCCCGTGACCGTATAAGTGAGGTTCGAGCGGCCGCCGACGATCGCGTCGAACCGGAAGGGGGCGGTGGCACCGTCGATGTTGTCGACCAGCCAGGTCGTCACTCGGTCGACGTCGATGCCGTGAATCGTTTCCTGCACGGTCAGCGACCGTAGCCGCCTGGCCGGTCTCGTTCCGTGGCCGGGGACGTCGCACCGACCGGTTCGCTCCGGCCGGGCTCGCTGTCGGTTCGGCGTCAGCCGGGACGGCCGACGCCGGTGACCTTGCCCCAGTTCACCGAGCTGACCTTCACCACGCTGCCGGTGTTGGGTGCGTGCACGTGCGTGCCGTTTCCGAGATAGATGCTCACGTGGCTGATCGGGCTGTAGAAGAAGAGCAGGTCGCCGGCCTGTGCCGATCCCTTCGGGACGCGCGGCGTGGACGCGTACTGCGCTCGCGACTGGTGTGGCAGACCGACGCCGGCTTGGCGCCAGGCGTAGGCCGTGAGCCCGGAGCAGTCGAAGGCCACGCCGGGCTTGGACGCTGCGTAGCGATAGGGCACGCCCTGCTGGGCGAGGGCCGCCTGGACGGCGATGCCGGAGCGTGACGACACCGCGGGCGCCGAGTATCCGCCGCCGCTGCCCGACGACGAGCTGTTGCCGCCCGAGTTGCTGCCACCCGAGCTGTTGCCGCCCGAGTTGTTGCCACCCGAGCTGTTGCCGCCCGAGTTGTTG
>CAZJUC010000099.1:0-11111 GCA_964549065.1 uncultured Ilumatobacteraceae bacterium | reverse complement strand
CGTCGCCGAGGTGATCCACCACCACCAGCGCATCGCCGAGGGCGAGCAGCTCTGACCACCGCTGCACCCACCGCGTCCGTACCGACCAGGGTCGCGATCGTCGGCCCGACGGCGTCCGGGAAGTCGGCGGTGGCCATGGAGGTCGCCCGACGACTCGGCGACATCGAGCTCGTGTCGATCGACAGCATGCAGGTGTACCGGGGCATGGACGTCGGTACCGCCAAGCCGACGCCGGCCGAGCGCACCGAGATCCGCCATCACCTCCTCGATCTCGTTGCGCCGACCGAGGAATTCACCGTCGCCGACTTCCGTGACGCCTACACCGACGCCCTCGGGCGGATCGGTCGGCGCGGGCAGCGGGCGCTCCTGGTCGGCGGCACCGGGCTCTACCACCGGGTCGTGATCGACGACTTCGACCTGCCGGGGCAGTGGCCCGACGTGCGCGCCGAGTTGGAGGCCGACGACGACACTGCGGCACTGTTCGCGCAGCTGCGGACCCTCGACGCGGCGGCGACGTCGAAGATGGAGCCGACCAATCGGCGCCGGATCATCCGCGCGCTCGAGGTCACCGTCGGCAGCGGTCGACCGTTCAGCTCGTTCGGTCCGGGCGTCGACGAGTACCCGCCCTCGCCGGTGATCCAGATCGGGCTGCGCTGGCCCCGTGACGTGCTCGCCGCCCGCATCGAGCGGCGCGTGCTCCGCATGGTCGACGACGGTCTCGTCGACGAGGTGCGAACGCTCGCACCTGACGGCTTCTCGCGCACGGCCGCGCAGGCGCTCGGCTACAAGGAAACCCTGGCGATGCTCGACGGAGAGATCAGCGAAGATGAAGCCGTCGCCATGATCGTCACCCGCACCCGCCAGTTCGCCGTCCGCCAAGAGCGATGGTTCCGTCGCGATCCACGCGTACGCTGGATCGAGGTCGAACACGACGCCGTCGCCGAGGCTGCGCCCGCTGTGATCGACGCCCTCGACGCATGACCACCCTGACCCTCACCAAGCACCACGGCCTGGGCAACGACTTCCTCGTCGCGTTCCACCCGGGTGTCGACGATCTCGCCGGGTTGGCGCGGCGGCTGTGCGATCGCCGCCGCGGCATCGGTGCCGACGGACTGCTCGTCGCGGAAGCCGCCGAGGGGTACGCGGCTCGGATGACTCTCTTCAACGCCGACGGTTCACGCGCCGAGATGAGCGGCAACGGCATTCGTTGCTTCGCGCAAGCGCTCGCCGGCCGGCGCGGTGACCTGTCCGACCAACGCATCCTCACCGATGCGGGCGATCGGGTCGTGGCGATCGAGGCTACCGACGACCCGGCCACGATCATGGCCCGTGTCGAGATGGGTGAGGTCTCCGCACTCGACACGCCGAGCGGTTGGTCAGCGCTCGGTTGCCACCCCGACCGTCCGGTTGCCCACCTCAGCCTCGGCAACCCGCACAGCGTGGTCGGCGTCGACGAAGTCGCCGTGGTCGACCTCGCGCACCTCGGTGGGCAGGTCCCGCACGTCAATCTCGAGATCATCGAACCCGGTCCCGAACCGAATGCGGTCACGATGCGCGTCCACGAGCGTGGCGCGGGGATCACCGAAGCGTGTGGCACCGGCGCCTGTGCCGCTGCGTACGCGGCGCGGGCGTGGGGGCTCGTCGCGCGAGGCAACGGCGACGTCGTCGTGCACATGGACGGAGGGACCGCCACCGTCAGCTTCGGCGTCGACACGCCCGAGCTGGCGGTGCTCACCGGGCCGGCCACACACGTCGCGACGATCGAGATCGATGTCGCCTCCCTCCGCAACGGAGTCGAACCATGAGCAACACTCCGTACAACGAGGCGCTCGCCGGCACGCTGATCGATCGCACGATCCGAGAGAAGATCGTGCTCGTGGCCGTCGCCGACCCGCGCGAGGCCGACGACGCGGTCGATGCCGGTCTCGACGAGCTCGCCCTGCTGGTCGACACCGCCGGCGCCGACGTGGTCGAGCGGATGGTCCAGCGTCGCGACAGCCCCGACCACACCTGGTACATCGGCAAGGGCAAGGCCGAGGAACTCAAACAGCTGTGCCTGGCGGTCGACGCCGACACCGTCGTGTTCGACAACGAGCTGTCGCCCGGCCAGCAGTTCAATCTCGAGAAGCTGCTCGGGCGGACGGCGATCGACCGCACGGCCGTGATCCTCGACATCTTCGGCCAGAACGCCCACACCCTCGAAGGCAAGGCGCAGGTCGAGCTGGCACTGCTGCGATACAGGCTGCCACGTCTGCGACGCGGCGCCGACGCGAAGCTGTCGCAGCAGCGCGGTGGTGTGGGCGCCCGCTTCGGTGGCGGTGAGACCAAGATCGAGGTCGATCGTCGTCGCATCATGCGGCGCATCAACAAGCTCGAACGCGATCTCGCATCGCTGGCCGACACCCGCGAGTTGCAGCGCAAGGGGCGTGGTCGCAGTGGGCTCGGGTCGGTGGCGATCGTCGGCTACACCAACGCCGGCAAGTCGTCGCTGCTCAACACGCTCACCGATTCGGGGGTGCTGGTCGAGGACCGCCTGTTCGCCACACTCGATCCCACCACGCGCCGCCTCGCACTTCCCGGCGGCGAGCCGGTGCTGCTCTCCGACACCGTCGGGTTCATCAACCGACTGCCCCACGGGCTGGTCGAGTCGTTCAAGGGGACGCTCGAGGTCGCCGCCCTCGCCGACTACCTCGTACACGTCGTCGACGCGAGCGCCCCCGATCCCGAGGGGCAGATCGACGCGGTCCGCGAGGTCCTCGGCGAGATCGACGCCACTGCGGTTCCCGAGCTGCTGGTGTTCAACAAGGCCGACCTGGCTCCCGACACGGCCGAGCAGCTCGTCGACGACCATCCCGGCTCGGTGGCGGTGTCGGCCACCACCGGCGAGGGCATCGACGTGTTCCTGCGCACCATGGCCGACCGGCTCCGAACGCTCAGCGTCGTGCACGAACTCGTGGTGCCCTACGACCGGGGCGACGTCCTGGCAGCGGTGCACCGCGAAGGCGAGGTGGTGTCGGTTGCCGACGGCGCCGAGGCGTGGACGATCAGGGCACGACTCTCCGATGCGTCCGCCGGACGGCTGTCCGAGTTCGCCACGGATGCCACGACATGAGCGGATTCGTCCCGCCGCCCTATCCGTACGACCGCCTCCAACGGCTCGTCCCGATCGCCGACGCGCATGCCGGTGGCACCGTCGACCTGTCGATCGGCACGCCGTTCGATCCGCCGCCCGCGCACGTGCTCGACGCCTTGTCGTCGAGCGGCACCGAACGGTCGTATCCGCCCAGCATCGGTACCCCCGCGTTCCGTGAAGCCGCCCGGCGGTGGATCGCCCGCCGGTTCGACGTCGACGTGCCCGCCGCTCAGATCGGCGCCACGATCGGCTCGAAGGAGTTCGTCGCCACGCTGCCACAGTGGATGCAGCTGCGTACACCCGTCCGTGACACGGTGCTGTACCCCGCCGTCTCCTATCCCAGCTACGAGATGGGAGCGATCCTCGCCGGGTGTCGCCCGGTACCGGTGCGGGCGTTACCCGACGGGCGCATGGACCTCGACTCGATCGAATCGTCGGATGCCGGGCGTGCGCTCCTGCTCTGGGTGAACAGCCCGGGGAACCCGACCGGCGCCCTCGACGATCTCGACGCCGCTGCCGACTGGGGTCGGAACCACGGGGTGCCGGTGTTCTCGGACGAGTGCTACGTCGAGTTCACGTGGTCGGGGCGGGGTCGCACGATCCTCGAATCAGGCCTCGACGGCGTGGTCGCGGTTCACTCGCTGTCGAAGCGATCGAACCTCGCCGGTGTGCGTGTCGGGTTCTACGCCGGTGACGCCGAGCTGGTCTCGTACCTCCAGGAGGTCCGCAAGCACGTCGGGATGATGGTGCCAGGACCGGCGCAGGCCGCAGCGATCGCTGCGCTCGACGACGACGACCACGTCGAGCTGCAGCGGACCCGATACCGCGACCGTCTCGACCTGCTCGCCGGCGTGCTGTCGGCGTGGTCGGGTGACGCCGTGCCGGTGCCGCAGGGGGCGTTCTATCTGTGGATCCCGGTCGATGACGGCTGGGACTACACCGAACGCCTGGCACGCGACGGGGGAGCCCTGGTCAGCCCGGGAGAGTTCTACGGGCCAGACGGTGCGCGATTCGTACGCGTCGCCGTGGTGCAACCCGACGACCGTGTGCAGTTGGTCGCCGACCGCCTCAGGTCTGCGCAGCCGTGAACGAGCTGATGACGCGCCACGATGCATGACGACGGACACGACCATGGCTGAGCGCGCCGCGCGGAGCGGCTGGATGATCGCCGTCGGCGTCGTGCTCGTCGTCGGGACGGTCGGCGCGGCGATCGCTCTCTGGGTCGCTGCCGGCCAGCGGCAGGCCGACAACGTCGCCGGGTTCGCACGGGCCCCGGTCGGGTGCGAAACCACCCTCGACTTCGACGCCACCGGGACCTTCGTGATCTACATCGAGACCACCGGCGAGTTCGAGGAGCTCGCCGGTGCCTGTGACGCCGACCTGCGTTACGACCGTGACCCCGACGACGTACCCGACCCGGAACTGATCCTCGTCGATCCGGACGGCGACGACGTCGCGTTCGGGGACACCGACGACCGCAGCTACGACGTCGACGGGTTCGTCGGGACCGCGAGCCGCAGTGTCGAGATCGAAACAACCGGCGATCATGTCCTCACCGTTGCTCCCACCACCGGCGATTCGTTCGCCGTGGCGATCGGGCGCACACCCGACGACGGCGTGGCGCTGCTGCGCTGGGGGGCGATCGCGGCTGCGATCGTGGGTCTGCTCGTGGGTGGACTCCTGCTGGTATTGGGGAGCCGGCGACCGCCTGCTGCCCCGGTGCCGACGCAACCGTGGACGCCCGACGGGCGCGGTTGGCCGGCGAGTCCTCCGGGCTTCCCGGTGCCTCCACCCACCACCGGGGCCAGCGGGCCGGCGGGTCCGCCACCACCTGACACCCCGCCGGTGCCTCCCCCGGCGGTCGACGACAGACCGCCTTCGCCGTGGGCGCCTCCGGCTCCGCCTCGGTAGCGGCGCCTCACTCGCGGCGCATCAGTAGCGGCGCATCACCGTGACGACCTTGCCGTAGATCTCGACCTCGTCGGCGTTGAACACCATCGGCTCCATCGTGGGGTTGGCCGGCGTGAGGGTGACTTCGGCGCCGGACCGGCTGTAGGTCTTGATCGTGGCCTCGCCCCCGGGGATGCCGGCGACGACGATGTCGCCGTTGTTGGGGTTGGCGATCTGGGTGGCCACCACGAAGTCCTTGTCGAGGATGCCGAGCTCGATCATCGAGTCGCCCCGAACGCGCAACATGAAGAGCTCACCGTCGCCCGTGAAGTCGACGGGCACCGGGAGGAGTTCTTCGACGTTCTCCTCGGCGAGGACATCGGTGCCGGCCGCGACGTCGCCGAGCAGTGGGATGTGTCGAACCGGCCGGCGTTCCATCATCGCGCCGCTGTTGGTGTCGTAGCGCACCTCGATCGCTCGGGGCTTGGTGGGGTCGCGACGCAGGTAGCCGAGCCGCTGCAGCGTGTTGAGGTGGCTGTGCACCGTGGACGGTGAGGTGAGGCCGACGGCGTCACCGATCTCTCGGACCGACGGTGGGTACCCACGCTCGCGGATCTGTTGTTCGATGAACTCCAGAATGTCTCGTTGCCGGGCGCTGATCGTGGGGGCCATGCGAACAGCGTACTGATCAGGGGGCTCGCGGTCAAACATCTGTACCGGGAACGGTTGTTCGAAGACTTTCGAACCGAAGGTTGACAAGTGGCCGGAGCTGGTGTTCACTGACGAACAGTCGTTCGAACGAACACCTGTTTCGTTCCTGTTCGACGACCGAACGTTACACCGAACGAACACCCCACGAACCACCGACGTCCACGGAGCATCGATGACCGCCACCTTGTACCCCAGCCGACGAGCCGACCGGGTCCACCCCCGACCGAGCGGTCACGGGTCCTTACGGGTTCCGTGCTCCGACGACACCGCAGGCGTGAACTACCGAGTGCGTCGGGCGATCGCGTCGATCGTGGCCGTGGCGGTCCTCGCCCTCGGCGTCGTCGCCGTCTCGGCGATGGTCGGGGTGCTGGCCGACGTCGGGGGCCGTCCTGCCGCGGCCTCCGACGTCGTCGCCGGCTCGTCCGCGGACGCGAGCGTTCGTGTGCACGTCGCGCAGCCCGGTGACACGCTCTGGTCCATCGCGGCGCAGTACCGCGGCGACGTCGGCCAGGCCCGTTTCGTCGATGCGCTCGTCGATCTCAACGACGGCGCCGGCATCCAGATCGGCCAGGCCGTCCGTCTGCCGTGAGTTCGCGAGTCGCTGCCGGGGCCGAACCTGCCTGGGTCCGGCAGCGACCGCGCAGTATCCTGCGGACGTGTTCTGCCCCGTCTGTCGTGCCGATGACACCAAGGTCGTCGATTCGCGCGTCGCCGAAGAGGGCACGGCGATCCGGCGCCGCCGAGAGTGCCTCGGCTGCGCGCAACGCTTCACCACGTTCGAACGCGTCGATCACGCCCCGTTGTCGGTGGTGAAGTCGCACGGCGGCTGCGAACCGTTCGACCGCCGCAAGCTGATCGGTGGACTGGCTGCAGCCACCAAGGGCCGCAACGTGTCCGACGACCGGTTGCAGGCGATCGCCACGATCGTCGAGGATTCGGTGCGCCTCCTGGGTTCCACGGTCACGAGCGCCAACGTGGGCCTCGCCGTGCTCGAGCAGTTGCGCATCGTCGACGAAGTTGCATACCTCCGATTCGCCAGCGTCTACAAGGACTTCGATGCGGCAGCCGACTTCCACCGCGAACTGGCGTTGCTCGAGAAGTCAGTCACGACGCCGTAGCCAACGGGTGTAGACGAAAGCCTGCTCGTCGATCGCGAGCTGCGCCGCCTCGAAGCGGTGCTCGTGCGCTGATGCGTCGGTCGCCAGGCGCGGTCCCGAGCCGCCGAACGTGGCCGGTGACGTCGTGACGTTGATCTCGTCGATCAGGTCGGCGGCGAACATCGCTCCGTTCAGTGCCGCTCCTCCCTCGACCTGCACGTAGTCGGCACCGCCGGCGAAGCCGGCAAGCGCGGCGATCACTGCGCGGAGATCGACGTCGTCATCGCCGATTCGGAGCACGTCGACCCCGGTGGGAACGTCGGGCGCACCCGTCCGGCTCGTGATCACGAACCCGGCGCCCGAGCTGAAGACGTCGCTGCTGTAGTCGAGACCGCCGCTGCGCGTGACGACACCGATGCGTTGGCCCGGCTTCTGCGGCGCCCCGTACCCCTCCTCGCGGATCGTCGCGGCACCCACCACGATCACGTCGGCGAGTCGCCGGAGCCGGGCGAGCACGGCGATGTCGGTGGGGCTCGACAGTTTGGCCGACGTGCCGCCCACCGCGATCGAGCCGTCGATCGAGGCAACCATGCACAGTCCCACCCAGGGGCCGTCGGATCGGGTGCCGAGTGGTGTGCCGTAGGCAGCATCCACGGTGACGTCGTCGGCGGGCTCGGGGAGCAGTCGGCGCATCCGTCCATCATGGCCGTCGGGCGCGACGGCTGCCGTGTCGACCCGGTCGGTGGCCGACTGCGTCGATCGCTGTTCGATTCTGCGACGATGCAGTCATGGCCTCCACCACACCAGTTCGTACGGCGTTTCGCACCTGCCCGCTGTGCGAGGCCGGCTGTGGACTCGAGATCTCGCTGCGGTCCGATGGGGCGGGCGGCGAGGAGGTGCAGCGGATCCGGGGCGATCGCCTCGACGTCTTCTCCGAGGGGTATCTCTGCCCCAAGGGGTCGACGCTCAAGCAGCTCCACGAGGATCCGGACCGGTTGCGCACGCCGATGGTGAAGCGCAACGGTGAGCACGTCGCGGTCAGCTGGGCCGAGGCATGGGCCGAGATCGCCGCCGGCCTCGGCGCGGTGATCGACCGCACCGGACGTGAATCGCTCGCCGCGTACGTCGGCAACCCGACGGCGCACAGCCTCTCGGCGATGACGTTCTCGCGGGTGCTGCTGACCGGGCTCGGGACACGTCACCGATTCAGTGCGTCGACCGTCGACCAGATGCCGCGGCACGTCGCGTCCGGCCACGTGTTCGGCTCGCCCGTCGCGATCGCCGTGCCCGATCTCGACCGGACGGATCATCTCGTGATCCTCGGCGCCAACCCGTACGCCTCCAACGGCAGTGTGTGCACCGCCCCCGATTTCCCGGGCCGCATCGAAGCGATCCAGGCTCGCGGGGGCAAGGTGGTCGTCGTCGATCCGCGCCTGTCGCGCACCGCCGAGCAGGCCGACCACTGGGTGTCGATCCGACCGGGCACCGACGCGTTCCTGCTCGCTGCGATGGCCAACACGATGTTCGCCGAGGGGCTGGCCGACCCGGGTGCACGCCTTTCACCGCACCTCGCCGGTCTGGCCGAGGTCGAGGCCGCGCTGGCAACCTTCACGCCCGAGTTCGCGGCTCCGGTCACCGGTGTCGACGCCGCCACCATTCGCACGATGGCGCGCGAGCTGGCGGCCGCCCCCTCGGCGGCGGTCTACGGGCGCATCGGCACGACGACCACCGAGTTCGGTTCGACCGCGTCGTGGTTGATCGACGTGGTCAACGTGCTCAGTGGCAACCTCGACCGGCCCGGTGGTGCGATGTTCCCCACGCCGGTGGCCGGCGGCGCCACGACCAGGGGAACGCCCGGATCCGGGCGCGGGTTCACCGTGGGCCGTGGCCACTCGCGCGTCAGCGGGCATCCCGAGGTGATGGGGGAGTACCCGGTGGGTGTGCTCGCCGAGGAGATCGAGACCCCGGGTGACGGACAGATCCGTGCGCTGGTCACCCTCGCCGGCAACCCGGTGCTCTCGACGCCCAACAGCGGTCGCCTGGCGGCGGCGCTCGACCAGCTCGACTTCATGGTCAGCATCGATCTCTATCTGAACGAGACCACGCGTCACGCCGACGTGATCCTGCCGCCACCGTCGCAGTTGCAGCGCAGCCACTACGACCTGCTGTTGTTGCAGTTCGCGGTCCGCAACGTCGCGAACTACTCCGCGGCGGTGCTGCCGCTCGACGACGGGCAGCCCGACGAGTGGGAGATCATCGCGAAGCTCACCGCGATCGCACAGGGACTCGGCGTCGACGTCGACCCGTCGGTCGCCGACGACGCTGCGATCGCTGCGCTGGTTCGCAGCTCCGTCAAGGACGACCATTCGCCGGTTGCGGGGCGTGACGCCGACGAGCTGCTCGCCGAGCTGAACGCCTCCGGTCGGCGGGGGCCCGAGCGGATGCTCGACCTGATGCTGCGCACCGGACCGTTCGGCGACGGCTTCGGTGCCGACCCCGACGGCACCTCCCTCGATGATCTGCTCGCCCATCCCCACGGACGCGACTTCGGCCCACTCGTCGCACGGATTCCCGAGGTGCTGCGGACTCCGAGTGGGCGCATCGAACTCGGGGCCGAACCGTTGCTGTCCGACCTCGACCGGTTGCGTTCGAGCGCGGACGACATCGTCGAACGTGGCATGGTGCTGGTGGGACGACGCCACCTGCGGAGCAACAACTCGTGGATGCACAACGTGAAGGTGCTGGTGAAGGGCAAGCCGCGCTGCACCTTGCAGGTACATCCCGACGACGCCGACGCGCTGGGCCTGGTCGACGGCGGCGCAGCGACGGTCAGTTCACGAGTCGGCTCGGTCCAGGCGCCGGTCGAGGTGACCGAGTCGATCCGCCCTGGCGTGGTCAGCCTGCCGCACGGGTGGGGCCACGACCTGCCGGGCACGCAACTGCGCGTCGCGGCCGAGCACGCCGGGGTCAACTCGAACACGCTGTCCGACGACAGGGCTCTCGACCCGCTGTCGGGGACGTCGGTGCTCAACGGGATCCCCGTCACCGTCGGTCCCGCCGGCTGACTTGACACGGGCGGTCTCGATCGTTCATGTGGACAACAGGGGGTTGTTCACCTCCTGTCCACATCCTGTTCGCCGAAATTCACAGCCTTGTCCTCTTCCTCCCCACAGGGGGAGCTTCGTAGAGTGCCCTCCCAGTGCCGACTGTGGTGTGATGCACGGACAAGAAGGCGGGTACCGACCTTTCACGAGGTCGCGGACGGTGTCTGCTTGGGGAGCTCCCTCGACCTGTGTGTCACGCCCAGTCGGCGCTCGCATCTCGGTCCCCCGTTCCGGCGAGGGGCCGTGCCGCTTCGGTCCCGCCCCCCGGAGAACTGACGGCGGACCGGTTGAGTGGCAACCGACACCGCTGTAGTTTGGAAGCCTCACCACACTCGGAGGATGAACATGTCGCTTGCACCGGACCGCACCACGATCGGTCTCGGACGTCTGTTCACCTCCCCTGGGGTCGACCCCTACGACGAGATCGTCTGGGAGCGTCGCGATGCTCGCATCACCAACTGGCTCGACGGGTCGGTGGCCTTCGAGCAGCTCGGGGTCGAGTTCCCCACCACCTGGTCGCTGAACGCCACCAACATCGTCACCCAGAAGTACTTCCGGGGCGCGCTCGGCACACCCGAGCGCGAGTCGTCGCTCAAACAGGTCGTCGACCGCATCGTCGACACGATCACCGACTGGGGTCTCGCCGACGGCTACTTCGACGGCGAGGACGCCGAGGCGTTCCGTGCGGAGCTGAAGTACATCCTCGTCACGCAGCGCGCCGCGTTCAACAGCCCGGTGTGGTTCAACATCGGCGTACGGGGCGTGCCGCAGCAGGCCAGCGCGTGTTTCATCCTCGCCGTCGACGACGAGATGCCCTCGATCCTCAACTGGTACCGCGAGGAGGGCCTGATCTTCAAGGGCGGCTCCGGAGCGGGGGTCAACCTGTCGCGGATCCGCTCGTCGGCCGAGCCGCTCGAAGGCGGAGGCACCGCGTCGGGGCCGGTGAGTTTCATGCGCGGCGCCGATGCGTCCGCGGGCACCATCAAGTCGGGCGGCAAGACGCGTCGGGCGGCCAAGATGGTGATCCTCGACGCCGACCATCCCGACATCGAGCAGTTCGTGTGGACCAAGGCCATCGAGGAACGCAAGGCCCGAGTACTGGCCGATGCCGGCTTCGACATGGGCCTCGACGGCGTCGACTCGTTCTCGGTGCAGTACCAGAACGCGAACAACTCG
>CAZJUC010000098.1:0-11112 GCA_964549065.1 uncultured Ilumatobacteraceae bacterium | reverse complement strand
GGCCCTTGGTGGCGATCACCAGGTCGTCGTAGCGGCCGCGTTTCGACAGCCATCGACCGATGATCTCCTCGGAGATGCCGGCGCTGTACACGTCGGCGGTGTCGATGAGGGTGCCGCCGACCTCCACGAATCGGTCGAGCTGCGCGACGGCACCGGCCTCGTCGGTCTCGTCGCCGAAGGTCATGGTCCCCAGTGCCAGGCTGCTGACCGACAGTCCACTGGTTCCGAGCAATCTCTGTTCCATGGGCTCCACCCTACGGATCGCGGACTCTGGCTCCTGGCGCCGTCACCGCGTTCCGGCCCGGCCCGTTCCGTTGGGCTCGTGTGGGGGTAGCCCCGTGAAATGACCGACGAAACGTCCTCCCGACGCAGTGCCTCCGAGGTGCTGTGGAGCCATCTCGACCTGGCGAAGGAGGGGTCCGTCGACGACGACCTGGCAGAGAACTTCGCCGACGACGTGATCGTCCTCACCCGGTGGGGGTCGTTCCATGGCCACCGCGGCATGAAGGAGCTGGCCGACCGACTCGCCGTGGAGCTGCCCGACATGGAGTTCGTGTACGAAGAAGTGCTGGTGGAGCGCGACTTCGGGTTCCTCGCCTGGACCGCCACCGCGTCGAACGGCAACCGGGTCGACGACGGCGCCGACTCCTACGTCATCCGCCACGGACGCATCGTCGCCCAGTCGATCCACTACACCCTGCAGACCGACCAGCCGTCGACGTAGCTGCTCGGCCTCCGAACGTCGAGCGCCCGCGGGCGATCCGACCTCCGCCCCTGTCGCGCGGCGCCGCAGGGGCGCAAGCTGATGGTTGGCACAGCGCGGAGAACGCTCCGTCGATCGCGTCCGATCCCCGGCGCCCGACGGTGAAGGGAGCACGACATGGCGACGTCGACGACGGAACCGCCGAGGCTGCCGCCTGCGTGGTTCAAGCATCTCTTCTGGCGGGTCCACCGGTTCCTGTACCGCATCCTCGGACCACGTGTGTTGTGGACCCCGGCGGGAAAACGCGGCTGGGGTGCGATGCACCTGACCACGGTCGGGCGGAGGTCCGGGGAAGGGCGCGGTGTCATCCTCGGTTACATCGAGGACGACTCGACGCCGGTCGTGCTGGCGATGAACGGCTGGGACGAGGGCCTGCCGGCGTGGTGGCTCAACCTCGAAGCGAACCCCGACGCCCTCATCCGGCTGAAGGGTGAGGCGGAGCGCCCGGTGCGTGGCCGCAGCGTCGAGGGTGACGAGCGCGATCGGCTGTGGCGCCGGTGGGCCGGAATCGACGCCGGCCTCGACGCCTACGCCGCCTCCCGCTCGGCCGCCACCCCTGTCGTCGTCTTCGAACCACGGTGACCCACGCAGGCGCGGACCTCGGTCCCTGCCATTCGCTGTGCCCGGGGCGGAGACTGGTGGGTGGAGGTGAGTTGAGATGCGCCGATCATTTGCGGCAGCCGGCGTCGGGGCGGCGGCGATCGTCGGGTGGCGGAAGGTGTTCATGCCGTGGCAGCGGAACTGGGGCGCGACCGAGGACGAGGTGACGATGGCGCTGCCGGGCGACGAGCTGACGCCGCCGCCGGTGGATCAGTGCACACGGGCGATCACGATCGCCGCACCGCCCGAGGCGGTGTGGCCGTGGCTGGTGCAGATGGGCGCCGACCGCGGCGGCTTCTACAGCTACGCGTGGTTGGAGAACCTGTTCGGGCTGCAGATCCACAACGCCGACCGGATCCACGAGGAGTGGCAGCAGCTCGCGGTCGGCGACCCGCTCTGGGGCGACCGCCGCCGACGGGGAGGCTGGGTGGCCGAGCACGTGGAACCGAACGTCGCGTTGGTGCTCAAGACCGCGGATCCGAAGACCGGCCGGGCCGCCACCCGCGACGAGGGCATCGGGTTCGAGTTCCAGTGGACCTTCGCCCTGCGGCCGGCACCGCACGGCGGCACGCGGCTGTTGATCCGCGAGCGGACCGCCATCGGCCGCCGGTCGACCCGGTGGCTGTTGGCCCCCGTCGGACTGGTGAGCTTCGTGATGACCCGCAGGATGCTCGACGGGATCCGGGTGCTGGCGGAGGCGACATCGGGCTGAGCGCTGACGGCGCTCATCGCCCGTCGTGCTCGCACGGAACGGCGACGTCGACGGGAGTCGTGGGCGGGTCGATCGATTCGGCACCGCACCGGCGCAGCCACTGCTACGTTCGGGCCGTGGCCGACGACAGCGTGACGGAGGACTGACGTGCTCGCAGGTTTCGATCACGTCGCGGTGTTGACCGCCGACCTCGAGCGTTTCGTCGACTTCTTCTCCGACGTGTTCGGCGCCGAGGTCGAGGGTGGCCTGACCGAGGACGGCGTGGAGATGGTCGTGTTGCGCATCGGGCCGACGTCGGAGATCAACGTGTTCCAGATCGACGGCAACACCGAGGCGACCCGGCAGACGCCGATCTTCGGGCGGGGCCGGCTCGACCACTTCGCGTTCCGGGCGGCATCGCTCGAGCAGTTCGACGAGATCCGCAGCGAGCTGATGGAGCGGGGGTGCACCGACGGGTTCGTCACCGACTTCGGCCAGGTGCTCAGCGTCTTCTTCCGCGACCCGGAGGGCCTGGAGCTCGAGGTGTGCGTGGGCAACCCCGACGCCGTCCGCGGCCGAGTCAACCCGCCCGGCACCCCCGCCGCCCGCTACCACGGCGGCTGACTGACACCGAGCGTGCCATGATCATGCGGTGGCCGACGCGCGGATCAGTGAGCTCGAACACTCGGCGTGGAGCATGTTCTCGTTCATGGGACGCGCACCGGGTGGCCGCATGGTCGACACGCCGACGCGGCTGGTGATCGAGACGCCGGTGGCGCGGCCGCCCTACAACGGCGTCTGGCGCTTCTACGACGAGGGCGACCGGCCACTGCGCGACCAGGTCGAAGAGCTGCTGGCGCCGATGATCGAGCGCGAGGTCAACCCGATCTGGACCATCCATCCGACGACCGATCCCCGCGTGCGCGACGAGCTGACGGTTCTCGGCCTCGAGTGCGCCGAGGAGGTCTACGGGATGGCCACCGACGTCGCCGACGTCCCACCACCGGGCGACGTGCCGGACGGTGTGGAGGTCGTCGAACTCACCCTCGACGACTCCGACATGTGGCTGGACCTGGTCTCGTGGCGCTACGGGCTCGGGGAGGAGTCGTCCCAGTACCTGATCGAGGCGTACCGCGCCGGGCTCGACGAGCGGACCCGTGTGTGGATCGCCACGGTCGACGGCCAGCCGGTGTCGAAGGCCGGCTTGCACATCGACCACCTCGTCAACCCGGGTGGCGTCGCCGGCCTCTACGGCGTGGCAACCACCGAGGGCGGGCGCGGCCGGGGCCTCGCGCGCCTCTTGTGCTCGACAGCGGTGCACGCGGCACGCGACGCCGGCGTGGAGCGGACGGTGCTGCACTCCACCCCGATGGCACGCCGGCTGTATCAGACGATGGGCTACGAGGACGTGGCGACGTTCGAGATCTGGGCCGTGCCCGACACCCTGCATCTCTGACCCTTCGTTCCGCTCGGTGAGCATGCAGCGCTACGGTCGCAGCGGTGGATCCGTACCGGTTCGACGCGGAGCTGTGGGAACACGAGGGGACGGCCGCCTGGTTCTTCGTGAGCCTCCCGGAGGGGGTGGCCGACGACATCGACGATCGCTACGGGCACCTGGAAGCGGGGTTCGGTTCGCTGCGTGTCGAGGTGACGATCGGGTCGACGACCTGGCGGACCTCGGTCTTCCCCGACACGAAGCGGGGGACGTACGTGCTGCCGGTCAAGAAACAGGTGCGAACCGCCGAGACGCTCACGGATGGTTCGTCGTGCTCGGTCGCCCTCACGGTCGTCGCCGGACAGTGACGGTTCGGAGCGGACTGCGTCCCGGAATCCGGGAGCGATTCCGTAGTGAGCTGCAGCGGGCACGGTCGTGGTGGGTCATGGCCTCCCCGTGCGGGCGTCAGGCTCGACGGCCTCGCCGGGCGGACGTGGCCGGCCACGCTCCGAGATCCCTTTCCGTGATCGTGCTCACGGCCTCGGCGAACCATGTCACGATGTCGGGCGGCCGCCGATCCGGCCGCTCAGCGAAGGAGCGATTCATGAGCTATCTGACCCCGCCACGGCTGACGTTCGCCGGTCGGTTCCAGGCCGACGTCTCCACGGTCAACAACGACCCCGAACACTTCGATCTCGCCAACTTCCGATCGAGTTCGTGGCGGGCAGGCGAAGGTGCCGTCGACGGCTGGTGGAACCCGTCCGGAACGAACGCGTTCCGACTCCTCGATGCGAACGTCCGGAGCGCCACGGCCTCGACAGGGAAACTCGTGACCGACTCGGCGTTCGACTGCGCCATCGGAATGGTGGTGCGCGACGCCGACCATCGGGTACCGGGGCGCATGGTCGACCTCGACCCCGACAATCAGCTGGTGCCCGCCGTGTGGGGTTGGCGGATCGAGATCACCGACATCACCGGACGTCCGGTGCTCGCCGGAAGCTACGAGCCGTCGTCGATGATGGAGATGTGGCTCCGCGTCACGGGCGGCGTGCCCGACTCCGGTTTCGCGGCGGCGTACCAGAGTGTGCTCACCGATCTGGAATGGGGCGACACGAGCGGATCGGACGCGCTCGACGAACTCCGCTGTGATTCGCCCGACCGACTGAGCATGCGGTTCGTGCTGGATGGGGTCGACGACGATCCGACATCGCCGACCGTCACGATCGGACGCATCATCGGTGCGATCGGCCGTCACGATCCGAGCGAGCCACACGGATTCGTCGCCGGTCGGCACCTCGACTCGTCGCGGACGCCACTGAGCGACCCCGCTGCGACCCCTCCGCACGTGAACTCGTGCGTGGTCGCGATCGACGGCACGACGGCGTGGATCGATCTCTCGAACAGCCTGCCGACGTCGTTGCCGGGAGGGCCGCTGGCCGATGTCGGCAGTCTCCGTCTGGCGTCGGCCGGTGCCGGGCCGGGCGACGCTCCGGAACTGCTGGGCACGATCGAGTACCGGTCGGACGACTGGCTCGAGTCCACCGCTGGCATCGTCGGTGTCGAGATCGGTGAAAGGGCGCAGGACGAGCGCCCCCTCCAGGTGGTGGGCTCGACGGGAGTCGTGCTCACCGAACCGGAGGATGGGCTCTGGCTGCGGTTCGACCAGAACACCTTCCGGTTCGACCCCGGCCAGCAGCACACCGCCCGCGTCTACGCCCGACGGTTCGGACGGCCGGCACCGGGTGTCGACGTCGCACTCGCGCTCGACCCATCGTTGCTCGCCACCCAGACGGTGATCGATCCCCGTCGGCCGGGACCACGGCGGGTCGGGCAACCGGTCGCCGCCGTCGACGTTCCGTCGGTGGTGACGACGGGCGACGACGGCACCGCCGACGTCACGATCGCCACGTCGGACCCCGGCGTCCCCCGCGACTACATCGACGGGCAGGTGTACCAGGTCGTGTACCGGGCCGGCCGCACTCCGCCAGTACCGGGCGAGGTCGTCGAACCGAGTCGCATGCTGAACCTGCGCGTGTTCTCCGGTGTCGACGTACCCGCACGACCGAGCTGGCTCCGCGACGTCGGTCCGATCTTTCGCCAGTACGCCGCGCTCTTCCCGGTGATGAAGCCGATCATCGACCTCGCCAACTACGGCGAGGTGGCCTCGAAAGCTCGACTGGTCGAGTTCGCGCTCTCGGCTGACATCGCCGACCCGCGCTACATGCCGGTCACCCGCGACCTGTCGTCGGCCAAGCGTTCGATGCTGATGTCGTGGCTCGCCGCACCGATCCTCTTCGATCAGGCCGACCCCGATGACCTCCGACGGGCGCTCCAGGTCGCGATCGAGCTCGAGCACGCAACCCTGCCGCCGTACCTCGCCGCAGCGTTCAGCATCAAGCCGGGCACCAACCGGCACATCGCTCACTTGTTGAACAGCGTCGTGCGCGAGGAGATGGGCCACATGGCGATGGCGGCGAACATCCTCGTCGCGATCGGCGGGTCGCCACAGATCGGCCGTCACGGCTTCACGCCCCGATACCCCGGTCCGATCCCAGGTGGGATCGGCGACCACACGACCCTCCGGCTCCGCCGACTGTCGTACTCCCAGATCCGTGATCTCTTCCTGACGATCGAACGGCCCGGGGTCGTCGCCCGGACGGTCGCCCACGAGCTCTCGCCGGGCGTGTCCTCCTACCGCGAAGGCCACACGATCGACGAGATCTACACCGCGATCGCAGACAGCATCCGGACGCTGTCCGAGTCCGGGGCGATCACGTTCGGCCACACCGATCACCAGGTGACCGAGTGGCTCGGGGGCGAACAGCTCGCACCGGTGACCAGTTGTGCCGACGCCCTGGCCCAGATCGACACGATCCGTCACGAGGGCGCAGGTGTCGGTCCTGGTGATCCAAGCGCGGGTGACGGCGAACCGCTCGGTCACTACTACCGATTCGTAGAGATCCTGGAGGGCCGCACGCTGGTGCACGACGGCGAGTCGTGGGCGTTTCGGGGGGACGAGATCCCGCTCGACGAATCGGGGATCTGGCCGATGGTCGACGATCCCGACCTGGAGAGCTTTCCGGCCGGGAGTCGAGCCGCGGTCGAGGCAGCTTCGTTCCGAGCGAGCTACCAGGCGCTGCTCGACCAGCTCCACGCCGCATACAACGGGCGCCCCGCCGCGATCGGCGACGCGATTGCGGCCATGCACAGCGTCGGGATCCTCGGCCGGAGGCTTGCCTCGATGCCGATCGGTGACGGGCTCACCGCAGGGCCGGTGTTCTGACCGATCCGAGCGTGGTCGCCCACTCGTCGACCCCGTCAGCTGCGAGCTCGAGGTCACCGAGTGCGATTCCGGCCTCGACCGCACGGTCGAAGTCGAGCATCTCGCCGCGTTGCCACTGGTCGTCGAACCGGTCATCGCCGAGCTCCTCTCGGAGCCGCATCACCCACCGCGCCCGCGAGCGTTGCTCTCGCTCGATTCCCGGGCGGCCGGCGCGCTGGCGGATGCGGTCGGCGGCGGCGACGAGGCGAGCGGCGGCATCGAGGTCGTGGATCGATTGGGCGGCGATCGTCTCCAAGCACGCCGGTGCCTCCTGGAACGATCCCGTGAACTGCATGTGACGGAGGGCGCTCGCTGCATGGCCGAGGCTCTCCTGACGTCGCCGGAGCTGGTGGTTGGACAGCGCGAGCGCGAAGTGGGCGTAGCCCAGGGCGCCGTCCGACCCCACGATCTCTGCCTCCACCAGCGCCTCCTGCGCGGCGGTGAGGGCCCGGTGCGGGTCGTGCAGCAGGAAGCAGAAGGCTCCGTTGGAGAGCGCCGAGGCGCGCCTGCCCGGGCCGAGTTGGCGGGCCTCGGCGATGCCCCGCTCGCACAGCGCAACGCCGCGCTCGACGTCGCCCGCGAGCGCGAGGGTCACGCCGATGACCGACGGCAGCGCTGCTGGACCCGAAGTCGATGAGTGGTCGTCCAGGCGGTCAGCGGCCTGGTTGATCAGTTCCATCGCCTCGTCGGGTCGGTTCTGGAGGGCACGGACACTGGCGAGGCGGATCAACGTGGTGATCGGCGTCGGCTGGCCCTGCCGCTCGGCGGCGGCGATCGACGCGGCGCAGGCTTCCTCGGCGTAGAGATCGTCGCCTCGCGTCCACGCGACCGACGCGAGGTCGTCGAACACGCGGGGAAGGATGGGATGGTCGTCGGGAAGGCGGTCCCGAGCGCGCTCGAGCCATCGGAAGCCCTCCTCGATCGAGTTCCGGCCGCCCCAGAGCGGCCAGAGGTCGAGCGCCATCTGGGCCGCATCGCCGATTCGGTGCTGCAGGTCGTGTTCGAAGAGCAGCCGGAGGTTGCCGATTTCGGTGCGGAGCAGATCGAGCCAGGTCTGCTCGTCGTCGGTGTTCAACATCGGCAGCGCCGTCGCGAGCAGCTCGCGGAAGTGATCGGCGTGACGCTCGGCCACGTCGTCGTGGTCGTCTTCGGATGGCAGCGTCGTCGCGAATTCTCGCACCGTCTCGAGAAGTCGGTACCGGCGACCGGTCGGGAGGTCCTGCACCATCACGAGGTGGAGGTCGACGAGCTCGGAGATCGTCTCGACCGCTTGGTGGCGTGGTGCGCCGACGACGGCGGCGAAGGCGGCGAGGTCGAATCCACCTTCGAAGATCGTCAGGCTGCGGAAGCGCGCCTTGGTGACGTCGTCGAGAAGTCGATGACTCCAGGCAATCGCCGCATCCATGGTCCGGTGACGGTCGACCTCGGCGCTCCGGTCGGTGAGGACGAGCAGCCGCTCGTCGAGTCCGGAGGCGATGTCGGCGACGGTCAGGACGTCGGTGCGCGCGGCAGCCAGTTCGATCGCGAGAGGAATGCCGTCGAGTTCGTGGCAGAGGCGGGCCAGGTCGTCCGCGTTCTCGTCGGTGACCTCGATCGTCGTTCCGCGCTCGCGGGCGCGCTCCCGGAAGAGCTGGACCGCAGGCGACCGCTCGACCTCGTTGCGCGTCGCGCCCGGCCTGGGTGTATCCAACGGCCCGATCGGCAGGCGTCGCTCCCCCGTGACGTTCAGGGCGCGGCGCGATGTGGCGATGATGCGGACCGATGGCGCTGCCTCGGACAGCTCGCCGACGATGGAGCGAGCACCGGCGACGACGTGTTCGCAGTTGTCGAGAACAAGGACCAACTGGCGTCCTCTGAGCGCCTCGGTCAGCGTCTGGCCGATCGTGCGATCCGGCCGGCGGTCGATGTTCATGGTGGCCGCCACCAACTCGGCGACGTGATCGTCGGAGCCGATCGCGGCGAGGTCGACGAACCACAGACCGTCGGGCGCCAGGTGGAGCATCGCCCGCGCCGCAGCGGTCGCCAGCGTCGTCTTGCCGACCCCTCCCGGCCCGAGCAGGGTGACGAGTCCAGGCGCCTCGAGCGATGACACCACCCGTTCGACGAGGTGGGCACGGCCGACGAGTTCGACGGCGGCCCGGCGGAGGTTGCCGGTCTCGGCGTTGAGCGCCCGGAGCGGCTCGAAGCCGAGCGGCAGATCGGGGTGCTCGAGCTGGTGAACCGTCGTGGGTTCGACCAGCCCCTTGAACCGATAGCTGCCGAGGCTTCGGAACGACCACGCCGGATCGCCTCGCCTCGCGGCGACGACCTCGTCGCTGGCCAGCACCTGGCCGCCGTGACCGGCGCCCATCACTCGGGCCAGGCGGTTCATCACCGGTCCGTAGAAGTCGCCGTCGCGTGCCCAGACCTCGCCTCCGTCGATGCCGATCCGCACGCGCAGCGACTCGTCGGTGGTGACCTCGAGACCGTCGAGCTCGAGCTGGATGCCGATCGCCGCGTCGACTGCGTCGTCGGCGCGTTCGAAGCGCAGCAGCATGCCGTCGCCGGTGTGCTTGACGATCGATCCGGTTGTGCGGGCGACGACATCGTTGAGCGCACGGTCGTGACGTTCGAGCGCGACCGCCATCTCGGCTGGCCGCGTGTCCCACAGGCGCGTCGAGTCGACGATGTCGGTGAAGACGAACCAACCTGTTGTGCGCAATGTCACCTTCGACCCCTGCCTTCGAAGTGGCACACTATCTGACGTACCGAAAAGCCGATCGGGGATCGGCGGGGGATTCGACAAGGGGACGTCATGACCGACGACGAGCAGTCCGACCACACGCCGTGGAGCGAGGTGGTCGACGGAATCCGGACGGGTGACCTCATGCTCAGTTCAGGCAGTGGCCTGGAGGACACGGTCATCAAGGACCTCACGGGCGGCCGGTTCAGCCATGCCGGGATGTTGACGCGATCGTCGCCGGCTGCGTCTCCCCTCTACTGGGAGGAGAGCGTGATCGGGCGTGCCTTCGACCCGCGCACCCACGACACCCACGGTGGGGCCCAGCTCGGCGACGCGCTGACGATCGCGCAGAAGATGATCGACAACGAGATGCAGGTCTTCTACGTCCGCCTCGAGTGGAACCGACCCGACGATCTCGATGCCGAGCTCGACACGATCCTCGATGATCTCGACCATCACCTGCCGTTCATGCTCGGTTGGCACGGCGTCGACATGGCCTTCGACTACTTCGAAGGCCACTTGCTGCACCACCTCTGGCATCCGGAGAGGATGTTCTGTTCCGAACTCGTGGCGGCGACGCTGCAGCGGCTCGGGCTGCTCTCCGAGCAAGAGCCGCCGAACTACTACTCGCCGTCGTCGTTCACCAGCGACCTCGCCCTCGGGTTCGGCGCGCAGTTCACCGAACCGGTCGCGCTTCGCGTTCCTGCGAGCTGATGCGCTCCGCGCTCGGGCCCGTCGGGCTGGCGATCGGGTTCGTCGTGGCCATCTGGCTGGTGGCCGCCGCCGCCGGCTGGGACGATGGCCAGGTCGCCACGTGGGTGCCGCGTTCCGGTGCGGTGGCCGCCGTCGTGATCGTCGCTCTGCTGGTGCTCGATGTCGTCGCGCCGCTGCCCGGGTCGGTGTTGATGGTGGCCGCAGGCTCAGTGCTCGGGCCGGTCGCGGGTACTGGCGTGAACGCGGTGGGGCTGCTCGGCGCCTTCCTCGTCGGACAGGCGATCGGCACGGCGGTCGCCCGCCAGGCCGCTTCTCCCCGCCGCCCCCACCCGATGCCGCCGGTACTCGTGGCAGCGACGCGTGGGTTCCCGGTTGCCGGCGAGGCCGTCGCGCTCGCGGCGGGCGCGGCCGGCGGCGATCGCCGCACCCTCGTCGGCGCTGCTGCGGCGGGCAGCTTGCTCGTCGGAGGTCTCTATGCGGTCGTGGGTGCGGAGCTCGGTGCGACCCCGTTGCTCGTGATCGTCGGAACGGTCGGGGCCGCCGCGCTCCAAGCATCGCTCTGGTGGGTGCTGCGCAGGCGTTCCCAACCGGTGTGAACCGTAGGGAGCGACGGGTGAAGCCGTCGGGCCGTCCCGACCGTCCAGGGTTCAAGCCAGGTAGCGGTCGAGGATGTTGGCGGTGACCTGTTCGACGGCCGGGCCGGCGGCTGGGTCGGCGGCGAGGCCGAACACCCAGTCGGTCGTGCCGATCACGACGACCTCGCCGCCGTCGGGCGGGTAGGGCTGGTTGACGAGCATCACCGAGTTGCCGTAGCGGCAGCGGGCGAGGGTGTCGTCGGTGACCTCGCCGTACATGCGCGAGGCGA
>CAZJUC010000097.1:0-11130 GCA_964549065.1 uncultured Ilumatobacteraceae bacterium | reverse complement strand
GGGGGAGAAATTCGCCGACAGCCTTCTGGGCGCCGAAGGCAAGGAGGGCGTCGCGCCTGACTCCGCACGCTGTGTGGCCATCTCGACAGAGGCATCGCTGAAGGAGATGATCATCCCCGGCTCACTCGCCGTGGTCGTCCCACTCGTCATCGGGTTCATCGACGTCGACACACTCGGGGGTCTGCTCGCCGGTGCACTCGTCACCGGCTTCGCACTGGCCATCTTCATGGCCAACGCCGGTGGCGCCTGGGACAACGCCAAGAAGTACATCGAAGCCGGCAATCACGGTGGCAAGGGTTCCGACCCGCACAAGGCCGCCGTCGTCGGTGACACGGTGGGTGACCCGTTCAAGGACACCTCCGGTCCGGCGATGAACATCCTGCTGAAGGTCATGACGATCGTCAGCCTGGTGTTCGCCAGCGCCTTCGTCTGATCCGACCGCGTCCCGCTCGAGCGGTGAGCGAACCCTGCGACTGCGTGGGGACTCGCTCATCGTCGGCGGTGTCCCGAGAGCTGGCACACTGAGCCAGGTGCAACTGTTCCTCGACGCAGTGGCGAACGATCTCGGCGTCGACGTGGTGTCGGCCGCTCGGCTCGGTGGTGGCGACGTCGCCGAGGCGTACCGGATGCAACTGGCCGACGAACGGGTCGTGTTCGCCAAGACCCATCGCGACCCGCCCGCCGGGTTCTTCACCACCGAGGCCCAGGGCCTGCACTGGCTGCGCGAGCCCGGCGTCGTCGCGATCCCCGAGGTGCTCGCCGTCTCCGACGGCGACGACGGTTCGCCGGCGCGGCTCGTGCTCGCGTGGATCGACGAGGGTGGCCGCTCGACGCCGGAGGGCGAGCACGAGTTCGGGAGGCAGTTGGCCCGGTTGCATCGTGCCGGATCGGCATGCTTCGGCCGCGACGACCGGCGTACCACCGGGTCGCTGGCACTGCCGAACGACCCGTGCTCGAGCTGGGTCGAGTTCTACGGTCAGCGCCGGCTCGTGCCACTGATGCGCATCGCCGGAGATCGTGACGCCCTGCCGACGGACACGTTGACTGCGTTGCAGCTGACGATCGATCGTCTCGGCTCGATCGGCGGGCCGTCCGAGCCACCCGCCCGCCTCCACGGCGACCTGTGGGCCGGCAACCGGGTGATCGACGACACCGCCAGGTCCTGGCTGATCGATCCGGCGTGCCACGGCGGCAACCGGGAGTACGACCTCGCCATGATGCGACTCTTCGGCGGCTTCGGGCCGCCGTGCTTCGAGGGATACGCCGCCGAGTGGCCGCTCGCCGACGGCTGGGAGCTGCGCATTCCGCTGCACCAACTGGCACCCCTCGTCGTCCACGCGATCAAGTTCGGTGGCGGTTACGTCGCGGCGACACGGCGAGCCCTCGACGCTCTCTCGAGCATCTGAGCGGGCGGCGGCGTCAGTTGCCCGGATCGGCGACGAAGTCGATGAGTTGTTCCACGGCGCCGACGAGTTCGGGGCGGAGGTCGGCAAACGTGTTCACCTGATTGCGCAGGCGCGGCCAGAACCCCTCGAACGGCAGACCGAGCGCCGCGCACAGGCCCTCCTTCCACGACACCTCGTGCCCTCTCTCGTCACGACGGGGAACCTCGGGCCACTCGTCGAGGCCGACCACCTTCGGGCGGATGCCCGCCCACACGTCGACGAACGGGTGACCGGTGATCAACACGTCCGGATGCCGGACGGTGTCGGCGATGCGCGTCTCCTTCGAGCCGGGCACGAGGTGGTCGAGCAGGACCCCGAGGCGGCGGTCGGCCGACGGGCCGAACTCGGCGACGGCTGCTGCCAGATCATCGGCACCGTGGAGCGGTTCCACGACGATGCCGAGCTCGCGCAGGTCGTCACCCCACACGTGTTCGAGCAGCTCGGCGTCGTGTTTGCCCTCGACCCAGATGCGGCTCGCTGCCGCCACGCGGGCGCGCCCGTCTCCGGCGACCGAACCCGATGCGGTGATCCGCTGCGTCGCCGTGTTCGAGTTCGCCGGCCGAACGAGGGTGACCGGCTTGCCCGCGACCAGGAATCCGCCCGGCTTCCACGAGAAGTGTCGCACGTAGTCGTTGCGGTTCTGGATGGTGACGCCTTCGGCGCTCCAGCGGACGACGGCACCGTCGAATCCGCTCGCCCGGTCGGCGACGAGCAGGTTCGTCTCGACGACCACGTCGGGGTAGGTCGGACCGCGCTTCGATGCTGCGAAGTCGTCGAGGATGTCGCCGGTGTACGCCACCGCCCCAGTGAAGCAGTCGGCGCCACCGCTGTGCCAGCATGCCCCGATGCAGAACGTCGAGGGAAAGATCGCCGTCGTCACCGGGGGTGCGAGTGGGATGGGGCGTGAGCTCGTCGTGCAGCTCGCCGCCGAGGGCTGCCACGTGGCGATGTGCGACGTGTCGGTCGAGGAGATGTCCGAGACGCGGCGGCTCGCGCTCGACGCGGCGCCTGACGGCGTGGTGGTGACCACGCACGTCTGCGACGTGGCCGACGAGGACTCGCTGTTGGCGTTCCGTGACGCCGTGGTCTCCCAACACGAAACCGACCACGTCAACCTGTTGTTCAACAACGCCGGCATCGGCGGTGGCGGCTCGATGGTGACCGACGAACGCGCCGTCTGGGAGCGCACGTTCAACGTCTGCTGGGGTGGCGTGTACCTCGGAGTGCGCACATTCCTCCCGCTGTTGATCGCCGCCGACGAGGGCCACATCATCAACACCTCGAGCGTGAACGGGTTCTGGGCGAGCATGGGTCCCGACCGACCGCACACCGCGTACTCGGCAGCGAAATTCGCCGTGAAGGGGTTCAGCGAGGCGCTGATCACCGACCTCCGGTTGAACGCTCCGCACGTGAAGGTGTCGGTGGTGATGCCGGGCCACATCGGCACCTCGATCGTGGAGAACTCGATGCGTCACGGTGGCCACGAGGTCGACATGGAGGCCGCCGAGATGGTCAAGTTGATGTCGGACATGTTCCGCGACCAGGCGCCGATGACCGCCGCCGAGGCGAGCGGCGAGATCCTCGACGGCGTGCGCAACGGTCGCTGGCGGATCCTGGTGGGCGACGACGCCCGCAAGCTCGACCAGGCCGTACGCGCCAACCCCGAGATCGCCTACGAGTCGCTCACACTCGGCGACCTGACCTCCGGCAACGCCGGCACCCCCTTCTCCCCCGACGCCTGATGTAACGATTGGTGTCAGACCCCGATCGTTACATCCGCGGAACCGATCCGGGTCGGGTGACGTCGAAGTTCCATGGGGAGATACAACACAGCAACAGCAGCGGTCACTCTGATGGTTCTCGTCGGGCTGGGGGTCTCGGCATGCAGCGCCGACGACAGCGACACCAGCGGCGACTCGGCGTCGGTCGCCGAGTTCGACGCTCCGGCGACCGAGTTCATGGAGCCACCGCGAGACGGCAGCGACGGTGGGGCGCCAGACGAGACGACGGAGGCGGCCGACGGGTCCCGGACGGGACAACCACTCGGCGCACCGCTGCCGACGGGGCAAGCGCTGGCCACCACCGCCGGTGTCACCGTGGCCACCTCCGACATCCGCGCCGCCGTTGCCGACACGCTCGCCGCAGTGCAGCGCAACGGGGCGAGCGTGTTCACCGCCGACGTGAACATCGGCAACGAGCGCGACGACGGCAGTATCGACGGGTCAGGCTTCTTCGTGGTGAAGGTGCCGCCCGTCGACCTCGAACCGCTGATCACCGACCTCGGCGCCACCGTCGGTCGCTTGTCGGGTCGCACGCAGGACACCACCGACGTCACCGACCAGCTCGTCGATCTCGACATCCGTATCGGGGTCGAGCGCGACGTGATCGCTCGCTTTCAGAACCTCTTGGCCGATGCCACCCAATTCCAGGACATCGTCGAGATCGAACGGGTGATCAGCGAACGAACGATCGCGCTCGAGCAACTGCTGGCCAGCCAGCGCAACCTCGACAACCGCGTCGACCGGTCGACGCTGACGATCCAACTGCGGTACGAGACACCTGCCGCGGAGATCGCTGCTGCCGACGACGAGCCGGTCGACGGCATCGGCGACGCGTGGCGAACCGGGTGGGACGTGTTCGTCGGCGCGCTCTTCGCCGTCGGGTTCGTGCTCGCAGTCGCTGCGCCCTTCGTGATCACCGCAGCACTCGTGCTCGGCGTCGTCTGGCTGGTGACCCGTCGCCGTCGTCGCCCGCTGCCGAGCGATCGCACCGCCCCGCCGACGGCCACCCAGTCGGACGATGGTCTGTCGGATGATGCCGTGACCGCCGCCGCGGCGTCTACTCCCGGCGAGCAGCCCGCCGGGCCCAGCCCTCGGAGGTGAGCACGAGGTCGCTGACGCTGCCGTCGGGAAACGCGAAGGGCGCACGCACACCGGCGTGCGCCCTGACCTCGGGCAGTGCCAGCGGACCGAAGCCGACGGTGTGCGTCGTCCACCGGTGCCACCGGTGCGCAGGGACCTCGACGAGTTCCGAACGGGGCTCGCCGAGGATCTCGATGGCCCCGTGGACGACGCCGACCTGCTCGTAACCGGTGTCGACGGCCGCCCGATCGCCGACCGGTTCGAGTGGCGAGACCGGACCCGTTGCGTACCACTCGAGGTCGAAGGCGATCGGAGTGGGGTCGCCGTAGGCCCGTCCGAGTGCTTCATCGGCGTCGTCGATCGCCGAGGCGTAGGTCTCGTTGCCGATCGACCACTGCGCCATTGGATCGTCACAGGTGTGCTCGGCCCACAGCGCCTCGCCCTTCACGATGAATGGGTCGGCTCGCACCGGCACGTCGAAGTCCGCGACGTGCAGCAGTGGTCGCCCCGCTCGGGCGAGCGCCGCCCAGTACCAGGCGGTCCGCCCGACGATCCGATGACCGGAGATCACTCCCAAGGACGCGTCGGGCGTCCACACGGCGAAGACCCACTCCTCCACCGCCGCGTCAGGGTGTCTGCCCTCCGCGGCGCGAGCATCGGTGATGGGCTCCACGATCAGGCAGACTACGGAACATGATCCGATACCTCAGCCTCGACTGGATCAACGCGCTGGCCGACGAGGTCGCCACCAGCGACCAGATGCGCACCGTCGCCGAAGCGCACCGCATCGGCGTCACCCAGGTCGTCAGCGACGGTCCGGAGGGCGACGTCACCTATCACCTGACGGTCGGGGGCGGCGAGGCCACGTTCGGCGCCGGACCCGCCGAACCCGAAGACGTCAAGATGGAGCAGGACTGGGCCACCGCCGTCGCGGTCGCCACCGGCGAACTCAACGCACAGGAAGCATTCATCGGCGGCCAGATCCGCCTGTACGGCGACCAACAGCTGCTCCTCGACTCCCAACCGGTGTTCGGTGCACTCGATGCGGTGTTCGCCTCAGTGCGCGACCGCACGAGCTACGGGTGAACCTGCCGCCGTCATGCCGGAGATGCCCGAGGTCCAGGCGCATGCCGAGCGGCTGACCGAACGCTTCGCCGGCCGACGACTCACGAAGTTCACGCCGTTCAACTTCACCGCTCTGAAGACAGCGGTGCCGGCTCCGGACACCGCCTACGGGCAGCCACTGCTCGAGGTCGGACGGCGCGGCAAGTACCTGCTGTTGCGTTTCGAGCCGACGACCTTCGTGGTGCACCTGATGCAAGGGGGTCGCCTGCTCGCCGACGACAAACTCAGCGCCAGACCTCGTGGCGGTCAGGCCCGCTTCGTGTTCGCACCCGTCGCGCTCACCGACGGATCCAACGACGAGGCCGCCCTGCTCCTGACCGAGCAGGGAAAGGAACGCCGCGCCGGCGTGTGGTGCGTGCCGACGGCCGACGCCCTCACGACACCGCCACTCGAACATCTCGGCCCCGAGGCGGCAACGATCACGGACGGAGAGCTCGCCACGCTGTTCGCAGCGAACTCGATGCGGGTGCACGGCTTCTTGCGCGACCAGCGGATGATCGCCGGCATCGGACGTCGTCTCGCCAACGAGATCTGTCACCGAGCTCGCGTGTCGCCCTTCGCGAACACCCGCAAGCTCGGAGCCGCCGGCGCCGCGAAGGTGGCCGCCGCGATCCGATCGTGCATCGCCGAGAGCCTCGAGTACGAACGCGCTCGCGACGACATGAGTTCCTCGAAGGAGCGGCCCAGCGCGATGCACAGCCGCACCGGCGATCCGTGCCCCGACTGTGGCGACATCGTCCGAGCGGTCGAGTACTCCGGCTACACCGTCAACTACTGCGCGAGGTGCCAGACCGGCGGCAAGGTGCTGGCCGACAACACCACGAGCAAGTTCTTGAAGTAGCAGCAGCCCGATCTGCGCCCGCCCCGTCAACGGGTTGCGACACCTTCCCGGCACCGACGGCAGGGTGGGATCATGCGGGCGCGGATCGGAGAAGCGAATACGCTCTGGCTCATGCCGATCCATCTCCGCGCCGAGCCCGGCGACTACGCCCCCAATGTCCTCTGCCCCGGCGACCCTCTCCGCGCCGAGTACATCGCCGAGACCTTCTTCGACGAGGGCTTCCGCCAGGTCAACGCCGAGCGCGGGATGCTCGGTTACACCGGCACGTTCGACGGCAAACCGATCAGCGTGCAGTCGACCGGAATGGGCTGCCCGTCGGCCGGAATCGTCTTCGAGGAACTGATCATGCTCGGCGCCACCCGGCTGGTTCGTGTCGGCACCTGCGGAGGCCTGGGCGACGACATGGCGATGGGCGACACCGTCGTGGGCCTCGCTGCGTCGAGCGACGACCAGACACCGTTCCGTTACGCGGCCATGGACGGCTACGCCCCCAGTGCCACCTTCTCGCTCGTCGAGACCGCTGCCCGGCTTGCACGAGACGGGTCGGCGGGAGCCGTGCACGTCGGACCCGTCGTCACGTCGGGCATCTTCTACGACCCGGATCCCACCACGTTCGCCCGCTGGAAGCGGCTCGGGCACATCGGTGTCGAAATGGAGGCAGCGATGATGTACACGATCGCCGCGGTCAAGGGCATCGAGTCACTCGCGATCATGACGGTCAGCGACCTGCTCGGCGAGACCGGCGACACGGTGCGGATCAGCGACGAGGAGCTCAAGGCCGGTGTCGATCAGATGATGCGCATTTCCTGCGCCGTCGCCGTGTCGTGAGCCGCTGAGCCGACGCCCGTCGAGGGAACCAACCGCGCTTCGGGAGCGTCGAATCTCCATGATCCCCCGTACCGCAATCACCCTGTTGGCGCTGGCCGGCCTGACTCTCGCTGCGTGTGGCGGCGACGATCCCGCCGGTGGTTCCCGCGACGGCGGTTCGCCGACGGCCGGGGACCTCTCCGAGCGCCGATTCGTGTCCACCGACGTGACCGGCCGCGAGCTGGTCGCCGATTCGAGGATCACGATGAACTTCCTCGCCGACACCGTGAACGTCAACGCCGGGTGCAACACGATCAACGGCACGTTCGGCATCGTCGACGGCACGTTCACCGCGGATCGGTTCGCCATGACGATGATGGCGTGCGACGACGCGCTGATGGAGCAGGACACGTGGCTGAGCGAGTTCCTGGCGTCGTCGCCCGGGATCGCCCTCGACGGGTCGACGCTCACCTTCACCGGGGACGAGACCACGATCACGCTGGCCGAGATCGAGCCTGCTGCGCTCGTCGGCACCACCTGGGTGGTGACCGGCATCGTGGCCGACGAGGCCGTCAGCAGCGTGCCGATCGGCTCCACGGCCGCGATCACGATCTCCGAGGACGGCACCGTCACCGTCGACGCCGGGTGCAACACCGGCTCGGGCAGCGTCGAAGTCGACGACGGCACCCTCACATTCGGCCCGGTCGCAACCACCAGGAAGATGTGTCCGCCCGAGCAGATGGAACTCGAGAATGCCGTGCTCGACGTACTCCGGGGCGAGGTGGCCTACGAGATCGACGGCGACACCCTCTCGCTGCGTTCCGCCGAGGATGCGGGGACCATGGGCCTCGACCTCACCGCCCGGCCCTGACACCCCGCACCAGCCCCCGGCAGCTGTGAGTTTCCGCGACACCTGCCGTAGCGAAGACTCATCGCCTCAGGGGGAACACCGTCAGCGGTGAGTTTCCATGACACCCGCTGTCGCGAAGACTCATCGCGCTTGGACGAGTGAGGCGGCGCGGGTGAGCAGTCGTCGGACGGTGGCATCGAGGTTCGGCCCCAAACCGGCCCCGGTCACCCGTTCCACGATCCAGTCGAGTCGTGCGGCAGCAGCGTCGCGTGCCACGTCGCGTTCCCGGCCGGCACTCTCCGCGTGCGTCGGATGCAGATCGATCTCGATGGCCAATCTGATCGACGGCACGGCGAGATCGAACCTCGCCGGGCCGTAGCCGGGCAGGTCGATCCGATGCTGGCGCTCGAGCCCGACAAGTCCGGCTCCGGCGAGCGCGTCGCCGAGCAACACCTCACCGTGCGATTCGGCAGGTCCGCCACGAAGGCGACCATCGAGCAGCTCCAGGAAACGCCGGATCCACGGGCGTTGCGGAGACATCCAGTCGATCGCCACCGCCCGCAGGTCGGCATCGGCGAGCTCACCATCGTGCATCACCTGTTCGATGATCGACAGGAGGTCCATCGGTCGGACGAACCTCGCCAGGTCGAGGGCCGTGCGAGCTCGGCTGGTCACCGCGATGCCATCGGACCGACGAACGACATCGTCTGGATGAAACGCGGCCGTGCGATATGGAACCACCCATGCGGCGATCGTCGGGTGACTGGCCGGCGGCGCGAGGACGTGGACCCGACCGTCTCGTGGGAGGCGACGCAAGCCCCAGAGCCGGCCGGCCGTCGGGCCGCTGACGACAGCGTCGGGGTGCGCTGCGCACACTGCGGCGCACCGTGCCGCCTCATCGAATCGCACCGCCGGTATCCGATACACCCCTTTGACGACGCCGATGAGATTCCCGGCCTCGATCAGACCACGGAGCGTGCGGTCCGACAGCCCACTTCGCTGCAGGTCGGTCTTCGACGCAACCCCGTGCTGCGTTCGCAGCAGATCCAGTGACGCAGTGGTGAACAGCATCACACCTCCAACTCGTCGAGAAGTTCGAGGAGGGAGTCGGTGAAGCCGAGGCTACTGAACCATCGGGTCAGCGCACCACCAGCGCGTGCGATGAGTTTGCGTGACACCCGCCGTCGCGAAGACTCATCGCTCGGGGCTCGACGCCCGTGCCAATGAGTTTGCGTGACACCCGCCGTCGCGAAGACTCATCGCTCGGGGATACGTGGGTCAGATGAGGCCGAGTTCGGCGACGGCGTCACGCTCGCCGACGAGTTCGTCGGCGCTGGCGTCGATCTTGGCGCGGCTGAAGTCGTCGATGTCGAGGCCTTGGACGATCTCGTAGTCGCCGTCCTTGCAGACGCACGGAAACGACGAGATGATCCCCTCGGGAACACCGTAACTGCCGTCGGACACCACCGACATCGAGACCCAGTCACCGTCGGGCGTGCCGAAGGTCCAGTCGCGAACGTGGTCGACCGCGGCCGACGCCGCCGAGGCTGCCGACGACGCACCGCGAGCCTCGATGATCGCCGCGCCGCGCTTGGCGACGGTGGGGATGTAGGTGTTCTCGTACCAGTCGTGATCGCCGACCGCGTCGTAGGCGCGCTGGCCGTTGACGTCGCAGTGGAACAGGTCCGGATATTGCGTGGTCGAGTGATTGCCCCAGACGGTCATCTTGGTGATGTCGTTGACCGAGACGTCGAGACGTTGCGCCAGCTGCGACTTCGCACGGTTGTGGTCGAGACGGGTCATCGCGGTGAACCGGCGTGGATCGAGATCGGCCGCATTGCGCTGCGCGATCAGTGCATTGGTGTTGGCGGGATTGCCGACGACGAGGATCTTCACATCTGGCGTCGCGGATCGCGACAGCGCCTCACCTTGCGGCTTGAAGATGCCACCGTTCGCCGACAGCAGATCGGCGCGCTCCATGCCGGCCTTGCGCGGCATCGAACCGACGAGGATGGCAACGTCGGCGTCGCCGAACGCTGTGTCGGCGTCGTCGGTGCACGTGACCTCGGACAGCAGCGGGAAGGCGCAGTCGTCGAGTTCCATGCGAACTCCCTCGAGGGCGCCGAGGGCCGGGGTGATCTCGAGCAGCTGCAGTGAGATCGGTGTGTCCGGACCGAGCATCGAGCCCGAGGCGATACGGAAGAGGATGCTGTAGCCGATCTGGCCAGCAGCACCCGTGACGGCAACACGAACAGGAGTGGTCATGCTCCGAGCGTAGGCCCGGGGCAGGTGGGCGCCCAAGTGGATCCAATTGTCACAGTCGGCCGGGCACCGTCCGACAGTTCAGGGCTGGGCGAGGACGCTGCCGATGATGTCGGCGTAGAAGTTCTGACCCGACTGGGTGAGATGGATCCCGTCGTCGTAGAAACACCGTCCCTCGCACGTCGCCGAGAGTGCCTCCCAGTCGATCACGGTGACGTTCGGGTACGCCGCGGGGACGGCGCGCAGTTTCGCGTTGTTGTCGGCGATCCAGCCCCGATCGGCCTTGCCCGTGAGCAGCAGTACCACCGGGACCTCGGCGACCGTGGCCAGCATCGCGTCGAGCGTCTCCTGACTGAACCCACCGTTGGTGCCCAGGTGCACGACGACGACCGATCCGAAGGTGCCGTTGTCCTTCAGTGTCTGCATGGTGGGGATGAAGGCGTTCATCTGGCGGCTCTGCAGGGCGTCGACCTGGAATCCCCGCGCCTGGAGCTCCTCCGCCGCACCGAGCATCACCGAGTCGCCGAGCGCGACGAGCGGGAAGCCGGACACCGTCGGCGGGATGGCGAGGGGCGCGAGACCCTCGAGGCCGACCACCACACCGAGCTGCCCGACGGGCGCAAGCGCGGGTGTGGGACCGGTGGTGGTCGGCGCGACCGTGGTCGGCGCGATGGTGGTCGGCGCAACGGTGGTCGGTGGAAGGGTGGGTGCAACGGTGGTGGGCGCCGTCGTTGCCGGCAGGAGGGGCACGATCGGATCCGGGGGGTCGCGCGGCGGGTCGAGCACGACCCCGGGCACCTCCGTGGGCGGCGTGGTGGTCGTGGTGGTCGTGGTGGTCGTGGTCGTCGTGGTCGAGGCGACCGGGATGTCGTCGACGGCGAGCAGGTCGGTCGTGAATTCCTCGCCGGCATCGAGCGCCTGGGCGATCTTGTTCTGCTC
>CAZJUC010000096.1:0-11348 GCA_964549065.1 uncultured Ilumatobacteraceae bacterium | reverse complement strand
CCAGCTGTTCGTCGTGGCTCGAGGGAGAGTACGAGCACCGCAGCCCGGTTCGGATCGAGCGATCCAAGTGCGCCGCGAGACCCGGTGTGATCACGGCGAGTCGTCCGATTGCGTCGCGGATGCGAGCGCTCACCGCCTTGCGCGCTCGCTCCGCCGGGTCGTTGGAGTTCGAGCGGATCCTGCCACCGAGACCGGTCACTCGTCGGAGCTCGGCGAGAAGTTGCTGGCGCTCGGTGTCGAGCAGCTCGCTTCTTCCGAGGTCGGCATCTCGGTCGGCGGCGTCGATCTCCGCATCGAGGTCGTCAAGCCTGCGCCGATAGGCGTCGAGCGACTGCAGGTCGGTCATCGGGTCGGTCCCGACGCCGGACATGGCTTGGCCGCCGGCGAGTTCCAGGGCGGAGACATCGTGGTCGCGGCGGCGCAGCAGGGTGGCGATGTCGGTGAGACCTTTCAGATGCGGCAGCGTCCCGGACTCGCCTTGCCACGAGATCGTCCAGACCCCGCCCTGGCGGACGAGCGATGCGGTCTCGGGTCCCGGATCGTTCGCGCCATCCGATGTGGGCGCTGCTGATCGCTCCTCGACGGCCCGGAGTGCAGTTTCTCCGTGGCGCTCCCACACGGCAGCACCGAGGCGGCGAGATGTCTCGATCGACTGGTTGAGCATCGATCTCGCAGTCTCGTGATCACCGAGCGCGGAGGCCAGGATGCCCACACTGTGCGCGAATGGTCCGGCGAAGGCCACGACCGCGCCGTTGACCCCGCACGCATCCGCGATGTCCTCGATGTCCGCAAGGAGATGAACGCACAGCTCACGGTTCGCGAGAGCGACGCCGGCCTCGGCGAGATGGCCGACCAGAACCGACCTGAGGTACGAGCCCTCGCTCTGCCAGCCGCCTGAGGCAGCCGTCTTCTCGACTTCGTTCTCGGCGCCGTCGAGATCCCCGGCCATCGCGAGCGCGCCTGCTGCGACCGCATGGGCCAGGACTGGTGCCCCTGTCCACCAGCGCACGGCATCAGCGGCGAGGGTCCTCAGCTCGTCCGGGTCTCGCCGGGCCGAGGCGAGCGCGACGCGCTGGGACATCAGCACGTTGCCGGTGTCCGGTTCGTGGATCTGCTCTCCCATGCGTGCGGCTTCGTCCATGAGTGCCTCGGCTCGATCCAGGTCGCCGTCGAGCAGGGCCAGCGCCGCACGCCGCGACACGATCATGTATCGATCTCGCGGCTCGTTCCTGGCTGTGAGCACGGCAAACCAACTGGCGAGCACCGCACGGAACCGGGCATCGCCGGACTCCAGCAGCCCGTTCGCCTCCAGAATCAGACCCTCTGCCTGACGGTCGACGTCACCGAGCGTGGAGCCGACGGCGGCGATCTCGCGACCGAGCTCAGAACGCTCGGCACCGGTTCCCGGCCCCCACAGGGCGTCATGGCGTGCGAGGAGGCAGGCGACGATCGTCTCGTCGTTCTCCGACGCACGGCCGAGCGTGAGCGCCTCGTTGCTCAGTGGTCCGGCGCGGTGCCGATCCTGAGCCACCGAGTGCTGGAGTTCGCGAGCGAGGGCCGCGGTCAGCTGTGCCTGCTTCGTCACGCTCACCCCGACGACAGCGGCCAGCGCAGTCTCGAGCTGGGCGATGACCTCGTCGCGGGGCACAGAGAACTTGGCGCCGAGTCGCTGCACCGCCAGGGCGACGTCGGCGAGTTCCTCGGGACCGGGCGCTGCTCGCGCGGCTTGCACCAGGAGGTCGCGGGCGATCTCGGGATCGCCCGCGCGGGCCTGGTTGTCGGCTTCGTCCATCAGCAACCGGGTCAGGACGTCGGGCTCGATGCGCCACCCACCGTCGAGGGCCGCGACGCGCACCCGGCGAAGGTGTCCGGCGGCCTCGCTGAACGCCAGCCGTCCGCGCTCGTCCCGGGCCGCCTCATCGGCCCAACGGATCGCCCTGGACGCCTCGACGGTAGCGATCGCGTGGACGTAGTGGAGGGCCACGTCACCTGCCGACACATCAGCGCCACGCTCCCGGCGAAGCTCCAGAGCGGCACCGACGCCAGCATGCAGAGTCGAACGGTCGGCGGCGTCGAGTTCGCTGTAGAGGGTCTCGCGGTAGATGTCGTGGGTGAACCAGAACCCGCCCGACGCAGTTCTGACCAGCCCGGTGTCGACGGCTGGAGCGAGGTGACCCAGGACCTCCGCCGTCGTCGCCTCCGTGACGGCGCCCAACACGTCGAGCAACAGCCGATTGCCGAGCACGCTTGCCACCTCGAGCAATCGTCGGCTCTCCATCGACAGGGCGTCGAGGCGTCTGGTGACAGCGCCCGTCACCACGGTCGGCAACGCTGCGAGGTCACCTGTAGCCCTCAGTCGTGCGAGTTCACCGACAAAGAGTGGATGTCCGCCGGTTCGGCGGTGGAGATCGACGGCGAGCGAGCGCGACGCGGGCAGGCCCGGGACGGCGCCGACCAGCTCTTCGACACCATCGACCGTGAGACCCTCGAGATGCACGTCACCGGCGTGCGAGCCGATCGTCGCGAGTCGTACACGTCGCTCCTGGTCGAGTTCGTCGTGACGAAATGCGCCGATCACCAGCAGCCGCGCTGTCCGAGGCGTCCCGATCACGTAGTCGATCAGGTCGAACGTCGATGAATCCGCCCACTGGAGGTCGTCGAGCACCACGACCACGTGCCGGTCGGTGCCCACGGTCTCGAGCCAACGAGCAGCCGCTTCGAAGAGGACGAGGCGATGTCTGTCGAGGTCGCTCACCGCCGGCGCCGGCGAGCCGAGCTCGCGGATCAAGAGCGACAGGAGCCCGGCATCGTGGCCGGCGGCCCCGGACGCCGCATCGCTGCCGATCGCACTTGCCACCTCGTCGAGCGCCCGCATCCACGGCCAGAAACCGGGGGCCCCGTCACCATGCCAGCACGTGCCCCACCCTGCAGCCACGCGGCCGGGCGGCGAATTCTCGCCCGCACCGTCGAGGGCGGCCCTGATCAGCGAGGTCTTGCCGATGCCCGCCTCGCCGCTGACCAGTACCGCCGAGGCACGCCCGTCGAGCGACGCGGTGACCACCTCGCCGAGACGCTGGAGGGGGCCCGCGCGCCCGACGACACCACCTCTGCTGCCGTCGCTCATGGCGTCCCCTTCTGCCATCTCGTCGAGAATCCCCAGATCGGTTCTGGCGTGACCGTGGTTGATGTGGCGCCTTCAGGATGACACACCCGGTGACAGCCACTCTCGATCTGGACCGGATCACCGCTGGGCGACGCACGCGCAGTGTCCCGTCAGGTCGTGAGCGCGCTCAGATCCAGTGGCCCGCCGAGCTCGATGCCGCCGGACGAGATCTGGAACTCTCTGATGGCCGTCGACTTCTTGGACCCTCTGGCCTTGAGGACGGTGAGGGCGCGTTTCATCTCCGAGCCGTGTTGCACGTGCTGGAGGAGGATCACGTTGTCGGCGATGTGGGACATACCGAGTTCGCTGAGCCGCGTGATGCGGAACAGTTCCATCGTCTCGTACGTCAACATGGCGTTGATGCCGTGGTGCGCGCAGCGCTGGACCAGTGAATACAGGAACTCCCGCAGGCGCATCGGGTCGGGGGTGGCCGCGACCAGGTCGTTCAGGCTGTCGAGGACGAGTCGGCGGGCGCCGACAGCCTCGACCTGGTCGAGGACCTCATAGATGAGTTCGTCGAGGTAGATGTCGACGGGCGAGCGATCCATGACGGTCACTCGTGGGTCGTCGATGCTCCAGCCGAATCGGGAGACGATCCGCGCGAGTTGACCGCGATTCTCCTGGAGCGTGACGAAGACCGACTTCTCGCCGAGTGCTGCACCGGCGTACACGAAGTGCAGGCCCATCAGTGTCTTGGCGGACCCTGATGGGCCGGCGATCAGCGTGGTGGAGCCGGACCAGTAGCCGTCCTCGAGGCACTCGTCGAGTGCGGCGATGCCGGTGGACCGACGTTCCGCGACCGCCGTCGGCCCCCCGGTCTCGCGGCGGTCGGCAAGCCGTGGGAAGACCACGAGGCCGTCAGGGGTGATGCGATAGACGTGATCGCCCGACAAGAAGTCGCTGCCGCGCAGCTTTCGCACACTGAGGAAGCGCGTGGAGCGTTCCGACGCCCGCTTGGTCTCGACCCCGATGACGGCGTCGGCGACCGCGAACTCCGGTGAGTTCGTTGCCTCGTCGTGCTCGTACTCTCCGACCCACAACGACGACACGGCGATCGCGCTGAGCATCCCGGCGAGATCGTGGAGGAAACGACGGAATTCGGCGTCGCTCTGCGCGAACGTGCGCAGCGCCTTGAAGCTGTCGATCACGATGATCCCAGGGCGATGTTGCTTGATCAGCGAGTCGATTCGCTCGCTGACTGCATCGAGTCCGCCCTCGTGCACCGCGTCGCCGAGGTCGTCGTAGAACACCGAACGCCCGACCAGTTCGTTGTCGAAGAACGACAATCCCTGTCCGAAACGCAGCAGCTTGTCGAACGGTTCGGACACGGTGGACAGATAGAGACCTGGGCGCTCGACGGTGACGTTGGCGAACAGACACTGTTCGGCCAAGATCGTCTTGCCGGTTCCCGGGGGTCCGACGATGAGCGTGATGGCATCGGCCACGAGGCCACCGCACAAGATCTGATCGAGCCGAGGGTTGCCGGTCGAGAGTCGTTGCATCAGCGAACCGTTGCCTTCGAGCGCTGGGTCAAGGCACTCGAACCCAACAGATCGCGTACGGTCGACACGAACAGCAGCGGCACCACTGGCTTGACGAGAAAGGCGCTGGCTCCCGCCGCGATCGCCTGGTCGGCGAGGTCGAGTGCGGACATGGCCAACACCGGCGCGCCGTCGACTGCCAGACGGCCACACAGTTCGAGCCCACCGCCGGACATCATCAGCTCGACGATGGACAGATGCGGCCGAACGTCGGCGAACAGCTGCTCCGCCGCCGTCGGCTCCAACGCCACGACGACCTCGTAGCCCTCTGTCCGAAGGAAGTACTCCAGGAGGTCGACGGCATACCGGTCGCGTTCCGCCAGCAACACCACGACCCTCACTCGATCCGGATCGTTGCTGACGGGTGCGTCGACATCGTGCGAGCGGTCGGCGAGCAGACGATGCGCCGCCGACGGCGTCGTGCCACCGGTCAGCTGGTCGACGACGAACCGCAACTGCTCCAACTCGTTGCGCGAGTACACGCGTTGCCCGCCGGCGCTACGCGCAGGAACCACGACGCCGTAACGGTCTTCCCACGCGCGCAGAGTGGTGGCTTCGACGCCCAACATCGACGCCACTGCGCCGATCGAGTAGATCGGCTGATACCACGAGGAACTCTCTCCCGCGGTCACCACCCCGGGACCTTGGATCGGACGTCGAAGGCACCATCGAGTTGCACCAACGCCAGCAGTCGGGTCACACAACGCGGCGGACTCACGACGACCAGCTTTGCACCTCTGGCGCGGCAATTTCGGTCCATCTCCAACAACAGCCTGATCCCCGCGGCGTCCATGAACGTCAAACCAGCACAGTCGACCTCGACGTCGCCATCCAGATCATCGAATCGGAGACGTACGAGGTCTGCCATCCAGAGATCGAGTTCACCGCACAGCGTCAATACGGCCACGCCGTCACGTACCTCGACCTCGACGGTGTTCGGCTGCCCGAGTGGATCCTCAGCGTCAGAAGTACAGTTCGACACGGGTTCCACAATAGTTCCACGAGGGTTCCACAGTCAACGGAGATCCTCTGGGGTCGGTCCCGTTCGCGACCGCCCCTGGAGCACCGGTCCCCGTGCGGGCCCTGGCATCCGGGCTCAGGTGAGGGGTAAGGTGGAGCGTGCGTGATGGAGCAGGGCCTGGGGAGCGCGATCCGCAGCGCCAGGGCCGGGTTTGCGTCGCACGGGGCCCCGAGGGTGCACTGATCGCGTCAGCGACGCAGCCCCGATGACAGCTCTCTCCGCACTCCGTCACGTGGCGCTCTTCTACGACGACACCGACGCCGTCGCCACACAGATCGCCGGGATCATCGAGCAGGACCGCCGAACGGGCGCTGCGGTGCTGCTCTGCGTGCCCGATGCCCTCGCCGCTGCCATTTCGGAACGGCTCGGCACCGATGACGGTGTCACGTTCCTCCCGAGCAACGAGCGCTACGCCCGACCCGTGACGGCCATGCAAGCACTGTGGAACTTCACCCACGCATCTCTTGCCGACGGAGCATCTCGCATTCACTCGATCGGCCGGATCAGCTTCGACGGATCTCCCTCGGATGTCGACTGGCACTGGTACGAGCGGGCCACGAACGACGTGTTCGCCGATGTGCCCCTGACGGCGACGTGCCTGTTCGACACCACCACCATCTCGCCCGACACGATTGCCTGCGCACATGCCACACACGCAGAACACATCGGCCAGATCGACACACCCGGTCACTGCGACGTCGAACGGTTGCTGCCCCGCCCCATCGAACTGCCCCAGCGTGACGCGGACCTCACCCTCGACGGGGTGACCCGGTCCGGTACCGCACGCCACGCGCTCGAGCTACTCGACGACGATCTCGCAGCCGGCATCCTCGAGCGCGCCCGGCTCATCGTCAGCGAACTCGTGACGAACGCGATCGTCCACGGCGGGGGACGAGCCGACATCCGCTACTGGTACGAGTCGAACGCGATCTTCATCGAGGTGGCCGACGACGGGGCAGGCATCAGCGACCCGGTCGCGGCACTCCGTCCGCCCTCGCTTCCGGTGCGTGGCGTCGGTCTGTGGGCCTCCCATGTCGAGGCGACGCGTCTCCACGTCGGCGAACGACATCCGCACGGCACCATCGCGACCGCACACGTCGCCGACACCTGAGCCACAGCGACCGGCCGCAACCCCTGCGGCTCGCCGCGGGCCACCGACGCCTCGGCGGCGCCGGCCGACGTGCCGGATCGACGATAGCTCGACAGCGCCCTGCAGACCGGCGCTGACCTACATCGCGACCGAGAGGACGCTGCCGCCGTCGACGCGATACGTCGAGCCGACCACGAAGCTGGCTCGGTCGGAGCACAAGAACGCAATGACGGCGGCGACCTCATCGGGTCTGCCGCGCCGCTCGAGCACCAGGTGGGGGCGTTCTTCGGCGAGGAACGACTCGATCGCCTCGTCGACGTCGGTGCCGCGTTCGTCGGCACGCTTCTCCATCATGCCGTCGGTCATGTTCGTCTCGACGAACGCCGGCGACACGGCGTTGAGCAGCACACCCTTCGGTGCGTAGATCTGGGCGGTGCCCTTGGTGAAGTTGAGCAGCGCCGCCTTGGCCACGTTGTAGGGCATCTCGTCGCCGTAGGGTTGCGCGGCATTCTCGGAACTGACGAAGACCACACGGCCCCAGCCCTTTCCGACCATGCCGGGCACGACGGCACGCGCCATCCGCACCGCCGACATGAAGTCGATCGCCCAGGCCTCGTTCCAGTCGTCGTCGGAGAGTGCGAGCGGGTCACCCTTCGCCCCGGTGACGCCGGCGGCGTGGACGCAGATGTCGACACCGCCGTGATCCTTGGCGGTTGCCATCAGGTCGGCGATGCTGGCAGCGTCGGTGAGGTCGGCCACCTTCGTCTCAGCGGTGAGCCCGGTGTGCTCGCGGATCACGGCGACGCTCTCGTCGAGGTCGCCGTCGTCGAGGTCGGTGAGTAGGAGGCGGGCGCCGTCCGCGGCGAGTGCCAGTGCGACCGACCGACCGATGTCACCACCGCCACCGGTGATCAGAGCGAGCTTGTCGTCGATTCCGAGGTCCATGGTCAGGCCGCCTGGGCGTCGAGGTCGGTGAGTTCGGGCTTGATCTGGTTCTCGAAGAAGTCGAGCGTGCCGGAGATGTCGTCGCCGACGGGCACGACGGCCAGCTTGCGGAACCCGGCATCGTGGTACTGGCGGATCGTCTCGATGTACGGCGCAGGATCGGGGCCGTGGGGGATCTGTTCGCCGATCTGATCGTCGGTCATGAATTGGGTTGCCGCCTCGAAGTGGGCCGGGTTCATCAGCTCGGACGCCACGTTCCACCCCTGCGTGCCGAAGCGGAACCGGCGGGCGGTCGCGAGCCCCTCGTCCACGGTCGGCTCCCATGCGAGGGGCACCTCCGCCCAGGTCGCATCCGATGCTCCGCCGCGCTCGGTCCAGCCGTGGACGAGATCTGCGACGGGTTCGGTGGCCATGATGCCGGCGCAGTCGAGATCGCTCGCCATGTCGAGGCCGCCGGGACCGCTGACGGCGAGCACGATCGGGACCGGTCGGCCGAGATGCTCGTAGATCTTGACGTGGTCGGCATCGAAGTACTTGCCGCGGATGGTGGTGAACTCGCCCAGCCACAGTTGGTTCATCATCTCGATCGCCTCGCCGAGCATCTCGTGGCGCAGGTCGACCGCGGGGAAGTCGAGCCCGGTGACGTGCTCGTTGAGCCGCTCGCCGGCGCCGAGGCCGAGCGTCAGACGACCGTCGGACATCGCGGCGACGGTGGCCGCGGCCTGGGCGATGATCACCGGGTGGTAGCGCACGATCGGGCAGGTCACCCCGGTGACCAGTTCGATGCGCTCGGTGCGACTGGCGATGGCACCGAGCACGCTCCATGCGAACGGCGAGTGGTCGTGCTCGGGCAGCCAGGGGTGGACGTGGTCGGAGATCGACACGAAGTCGTAGCCCCGCTCCTCGGCCATCAGCGCGTGGTCGACGAGCTCCGAACCCGACCGCAGCTCACTCATCAGTTTCAGTCCGAACGACGTCATGGGATCGGTGGTACCCGTCTCGGCGCCCCCCGAACATCCCCCGACCGCGTTTGCCCCCCAACAACCACGTTTGTGTTGCAATCCGGGTGCCCCGGGTCACCCCGATCCTCACGCAGACGTGGTGGGAGTGCTCGATGTCAGGCGTCGGTGCGGTCGAGGACGGCGGCGGCGAAGTTGTCGAGCCACCAGGTGACCGGCACGGGCGCATCGCCGGCGAGCACCTGGGCGTCGTCGGCGAGCACGTTGCGCCATGTTCCGGCAGGAAGCCCGACGGCAGTGTCGCCCCACGCCTCGACCGAACGTGTCGCGACCACGGTGACCACCACGGGTTGCCGGTCGCCCGGCTCGTCGGAACCGGTGGGTGCAGTGCGTGCGAACGCCAACACGTCACCGGCGTGAGCACCGGTGACGGTCAACGGCGTGTAGCCCGCTGACCGACCGAACGCCTCGGCACGGCGACGGCGAGTCGCCAACGTCCGGGTGATCACCACCGCCTTGGCGGCCTCGACGTCGTCGCCGAGCCACGCGCTCGGGCCGTCCAACGCACCCGCCGTCTCGACCAGGGCGCGGCGTTCGTCCCAGTCGGGCTCGACGCGATTGTCCGGGTCGACGAGCGAGTACGTGAACGACACGGTGCCCTGGTACAGATCGGGTACCCCGGGGGCAGTCAAGCGAACAGCGAGCAGCGCGAGCGAGCGCGACCATCCGGGACGCAACGTCCGCACGACCATGTCGCCGAGACCGTGCTCGGCGGGGTCGTGGAGCAGCTCGTCTTCGAGGTCGTCGGCGAGCGCTCGCAACGATGCTTCGTAGCGGCCGTCCGGATCGGTCCACGACGTGTGCAGGTCGGCCTCGCGGGTCGACTTCACGAGATACTCGTGCAGTCGGTCGGCATCGATCGGCCAGGCGGTCACCGCCGTGTGCAACGCCAGCAACAACGTCGCTGCGTCGAGCCCGTTGTCGTGGTGGTGGTGGTGTCGCATCCACTGACGAACCGCGTCGCTCCAGTCGTCGGCGATCTCGGCGAGGGCCAACGATCGGGCCCGCACCCCTTCGGAGCGCTTGGTGTCGTGCGTGGTGCCCGCGAGCATCGTGGTCGGCGTCGACGACTGCACCTCGCTCTGATGACGGTGGAAGTCGTCGGTCGGCGTCGTGAACTCGCCCGGTGACCCACCGACCTCGCAGAGCGACGGCCAACGAAGGTAGCGGTAGAAGGCACGATCCTCGGCGCCCTTCGCCATCACCGGGCTCGTGAGCTGCTCCCACCGCGTGGCGACGGTGGGGCGTTCGCGGATCAGATCAGTGACCTGCTCGATCGCCTCACGGAGGTCGCCACGGACGTCGAGGGCGCGGCGCTGCGCCTCGTCGAGGTGGGTGACCGACGCGGCGTCGTCGGGGAGGTAGGTGCGGTAACGGTGCACTCCGATCGTCAACTCGACGAGGGCTTCGGCCACCACGTCGGCCGACAACGAACCGTCGAGTTCGTCCATCACGACCCGCACGAGCCGGTCGAGGTCCGGTCGGAGCCCGTCGGCGAGTACCTCGCGGCGAGCCACGTCTTCGACCTCCGCGAAGGACCGGGCGTCACCGGTGAGTTCGATCCACAGTCGGGTGAGCGGCGCCTCGGCGGGCGGGGCGAGGAACGTGTGCTCGCTGACCCGGATGTGCTCGTAGCCGGTGGTGCCGTCGGCCGGCCACGAGGGCGGCAACATCTCACCGGGCGCGAGGATCTTCTCGACCAGCAGCCACCGGTGGTCGCCGATCCGCCGGCGCAGCGCCGCCAGGTAGGCCTCGGGTTGGGCCAAACCGTCGACGTGGTCGACACGGACGCCAGCGAATGCGGGGTGGTCCGCGAAGTGAACGGGGATCGAGTCGATCGCCTCGGCCACGTCGGGTTCCTCCGCGCGCACGGCGACGAGATCGTCGATCGTGAAGAATCGGCGCACGTTGCGGGCAGGATCACGCCACCACTGCAGCCGGTAGTGCTGACGCTCGACCGCCTCGGCGACGTCGAGTGTCTCGCTGCCCGACGCCAACGGGAAACGCAGCGGCCCATATCGCAGCTCCGGACCCCGTTCGCCATCGCCGATCGAGAGCCGTCCGGCGGCGACCACCTCGTCGAGCGGGTCACCCAGCTTCGGCACGATCACCCGGCCGTCGGCGACGTCCCAGTCGATGTCGAACCAGCGAGCCGCCGGCGACGACGCGCCGTCACGCAGCGTCTCCCACCACCGGTCGTTCAGCTCTGCTTGCGCCACCGACATGTGGTTCGGAACGTGGTCGATGACCACCCCGAGACCGTGCGCCGCCGCCGCGTCGAGCAGCGCACGCAGCCCGTCGGCCCCACCGAACTCGGCGCGCACCCGGCTGTGGTCCACCACGTCGTAGCCGTGCAGACTGCCGGGCACCGCCTCGGCGACGGGCGACAAGTAGATGTGGCTGACCCCGAGGGCGACCAGATGGTCGAGCAGGTCGACCGTTTCGGCGAACCCGAACGACGGTGTCAGCTGGATGCGGTACGAGGCGATTAACGCTGTGGCGTCGTCGCGCTCTGAGACGTGATTCACCATGCCTGCCTACCCTGTTGCGGTCTCGATCAACCTGCCGC
>CAZJUC010000095.1:0-11721 GCA_964549065.1 uncultured Ilumatobacteraceae bacterium | reverse complement strand
AACGTCGCTGGGACAGAGGCCGCGTGTTCTACTGCTCGCTCGGCCACGCGATCGAAGATCTCGAACTCCCTCAGGTGACCGAGATCATGCGCCGCGGGATGTGCTGGGCCGCTTCGCCCGGCGACGAGCGGTGAATACCAGCTCCAGCAACTTGTCGTCGCTGTCACTCGGGGGTTGAAGCTACGACTCGTCCCCGGTCTGCCTACGGTGGTCCCATGTCGTGGAGCTGCGATCAACGAACAGAGCGGTCCGGACGGCCCGGGATGGCGCGATGACCGCCCGGTTCGACTCGGTGGGCGCCTGCGTCGACGAGTTGCTGGCACGTCGTGGCCGGCGTATCCGCATCGGCACCCCGCTCGGTCTCGGCACGGCCAGCCTCGTGATGAACGAGCTGTATCGGCGTGCGAAGGAAGATCCGCGTCTCGATCTGACCATCGAGACCGCACTCGACCTGGTGGCGCCGAGCGGGCGCTCGGAGCTGGAGTCGCGGCTCGTCGACCCGCTCGCGGAGCGACTCTTCGGCGGCTACCCCGAGCCGGCGTGGGCGAGCGAGGCCCGCCGGGGTCGCGTGCCCGACAACGTCACGATCCGCTCGTTCTACTTCACGCCGGGCGCAACGCTCGGCAGCGCAGCGCTCCAGCAACAGCACCGCAGCGTCAACTACAGCGACGTGGTCGACTCGCTGGCCCACTCGGGAGTCGACACCGTTGCACAGCTGGTCGCGCCCGGCGACGACGGCTCGTACAGCCTGAGCAGCAATCCCGACATCGGCCTCGACCTCCTCGACCGCATCGGGCGTGATCGCCTGCTCGTCGTCGGCGAGGTCAACCGCAACTTGCCGTACATGTTCGGCGACGCGGCGGTGCCGGCCGAGCTGTTCGATCTGATCGTCGACGTGCCCCTGCCGCACTTCCGTCTGGTCGGTCCACCCAAGGAACCCGTCGGTTTCGCCGAGCACGCGATCGGGCTGCGAGCGGCGTCGCTCGTGCGCGACGGCGGAACGCTCCAGATCGGCATCGGCGACCTCGGTGACGCGTTGGTGTGGCACCTGCTGTGTCGCCACCGGCGTACCGACGAGTGGCGTGCGTTGGCCGATGCCGTCGGTACCACAGCCCCGGAGCTCACGGCGATCGGAGGCTTCGGACCGTTCGGGGAGGGCCTCTACGGCAACAGCGAGATGCTCGCCGACGGCTTCTTGGAGCTGCTCGATGCCGGCGTGCTCCAGCGGTCGGTCGACCCCGGTGACGTGTTGGTCCACGCAGCGTTCTTTCTCGGTCCACCAGCCTTCTACGAACGTCTTTGCAACCTCGACGAGGCCACCCGGCGGCGGATCGCCATGTCTCGCATCAGCTTCACCAACACGTTGGGTGGTGACCATTCGTCGAAGGTGAGCCAGCGTCGGCATGCCCGGCACGTGAACACAGCGATGAAGGTCACGCTGCTCGGCGCTGCGGCTTCCGACGGGCTCGAAGGCGGCAAGGTCGTCTCGGGTGTCGGTGGTCAGTTCGATTTCGTGCGCATGGCCCACGAGCTGCCGGGCGCTCGATCGATCCTCTGCTGTCCTGCGGTGCGTGATCGTGGTCGGCCCGAGTCGAACATCGTGTGGTCGTACGGCCACTGCACGATCCCCCGGCACCTGCGCGATCTCGTCGTCACCGAGTACGGGGTCGCCGATCTCCGGGGCCGCAGCGACGCAGACGTGGTGGCCGCACTCCTCGACGTCGCCGACTCGCGCTTCCAGGAGCAGCTCCGGCGCGAGGCGGTCGATGCCGGAAAGTTGCCGGCATCCCACGAGATCGCTTCGCGCCACCGGCAGAACACGCCCGAGGGACTGCGCCGCCGTCTGGCGGGGCACGAGTCGCTGCTCCCCGAATTGCCGTTCGGCAGCGATCTCACCCGCGAGGAGATCGTGCTCGGGCGTGCGCTGCGGCACCTGCAGCAGATGGCCGGCAGCCGGGGGCGGCGCCTCCAGCTCTCGAAACGGACGGCGCTCGCTGCGGTGCGGCCGCCCGAGACCATCCGCCCGTACCTCCAACGGCTCGAGCTCGACCATCCGACGTCGATCAGCGAGCGGGTGCAGGCCCGCCTCGTGGCCTACGCACTCGCCGCCACCGGCGCGATCGACCCGGACGGCGACTCCGTGCGGGGGTGAGCGTCACGTCAGGGCATCTTCGAGCTCGGTGAGTGAAGCCTCGAGCCCGTCGAGGAGGCGTTGGAGCGACGGCACGGTGCGGCGGCACCCGACCAGCCCGAACGCCATCTCACCGGCGTAGCTGGCACAGGTGATGTTGAGGGCAAGGCCGTCGACCGGGATCGACAACGGATAGTTGCCCTGGAGCCGGGCGCCATTCCAGTACAGCGGCGCCTGCGGCCCGGGCACGTTCGAGATGACGACGTTGAACGGGGGCCGGGTGATCTCCGGGATGCGCAAACCGGACGTGAAGAGGAAGGGGGCCACCGGGAGCACGTTGACGGCCATGGCCTGCGTGGTCGACAGTCCGGAGAGTTGGGCCTTCGCTCGGCCCATCGACTCGAGGATCAGGTCGAAGCGTTCGACTGGGTCGGCGAGGTGCGTGCCGAGCACGACGAGCACGATGCCCACGGCATTGCCGTCCTCGTCGACGTCGCCCTCGTCTTCGCGCATCGACACGGGAACCATCGCCACGAGCGAGTCGTCGGGAAGCGCGTCGTGGCCGATCAGGTAACGGCGCAGTGCCCCCGCCGACATGGCGAGCACGACGTCGTTGACAGTGCCGTCGACGGCGTCGGCGACCCGCTGCAGGCGCTCCAGCGGCCACGAGTCGCCGGCGAAGCGCCGTGCGCCCGAGATGTTCCGGTTGAACATGGTTCGCGGGGCCCGGAACGGAAGCGCTGCCGACTGCTGCGTCACGCCCTCCCACGCCGTGGTGGCCATGCGGCGCGCCACCCCGATCGTTTCGAGCGGCGCAGCCAGGAGGTTGCGCACGGACGCCGCCGTCGACCCCGAGCCGGCCCGATCCTGTGTCTGCGAGGGCGCGTCCTGGTGCCGCGACACCCACGGTGGCGCCATGTTGCGCTCGTCGGGATCGGGACTCAGACCTTCCTGCAGGATCCTCATGGCGGCGACGCCGTCGACCACTGCATGGTGGATCTTGGTGTAGACGGCAAATCGGCCGTCGGCGAGGCCCTCGATCAGATGCATCTCCCAGAGCGGTCGCGTCCGGTCGAGCGGCGTGCCGTGCAGCCGTGAGACGAGCTCGAGCAGCTCTCGAATGCGGCCGGGTCGCGGGAGCGCCGAATGTCGGACGTGGTATTCGAAGTCGAGCTCGGTCTCGTACGTCCAGGCGAGGGGTCCGACGCCGAGCACCTCGACCGGCTTCCGGGCGAACGCCGGCCTGACCTCTCGATGCGTCAGCGACTGCTCGTAGAGGTCCCGCACATGGTCGGGACCAGCACCCTCGGGCGGCTCGAAGATCTGGAGCCCACCGACGTGGAGCGGCTTCTGGGGGGATTCGAACAGGAGGAAGCCGGCGTCGATCGGCTGCATCAGAGCCACACGCCGACCGTAACGCTTCGGCGGTCGGTTGGCTCCGCGGCTTCCGGAGGCGACGATGCTCGGACCCGCCCGTAGTGCTCGACGGCGATCCTGCCGAAGGCGACGCTCCCTGTCGCCAGATCAGCGACGCACAGCAGTGTTCGGGCGCGAGCGCCGTGACCCGATATTCCCGGCACGAGGCCACCCGGGTTCGGTCCGAGTCGTGGGATCTGCCGGTTGGGGCCACGACCGGCTCATTGCGGCGGCGACACCGTGAGGTGGGTAGCGAGTTGTCTGATGCTGTCGGCGAGATCGGTCGGTTCGATGACCGTCACGGGAGCGGTGAGTGCGATTCGGGCGACGGTCAAGGCAAGCCGGCCGAGGTCCTCGCTGCGGATTTCGACCCGACACGACGCCGCTTCCGTCTGCACGGGTGTGTGGTCCACCCATCGGAGCACGTCTTCGACTTCGTCGAGCCTGGCGTCGATGGCGAGCGTTGCGTGGTGATGACGGAGCATCGGGCCAAGTGAGGTCGCAACGAAACTCGCCGCGTCGCCTTCCGGGATTGCGCGGGTTGTGAAGCGGCGGCCGGCGAGCCGAGCGTCGCGGAGCCGATCGAGTCGAAACGTGCGCCAGTCGTCTCGACGCTGGTCCCACGCCACGAGATACCAGCGACGACCGGCGGTGACGAGTTCATGCGGCTCGACGAGTCGTCGGCTGTCTTCGCCGTCGCGTCGCTGGTAGTCGAAGCGCACCTCCTCACGATCTCGACACGCCATGGCGAGCACGCTGAGCGCATCGGAGTCGATGACGTCCTCGGCGGTTGCCGACGGCATCGATGCGACGCTCGAATGCAGCGCCGACACCCGTCGGCGTAGCCGATCAGGCAGCAGCTGTTCGATCTTCGTCATGGCTCGTAGCGACGAATCCTCGATGCCGTCGATGGCCGCTCCCGCGGCGTGGCGCAGACCGACCGCGACAGCGACGGCTTCGTCGTCGTCGAGCACCAGGGGTGGCAGGTGCGTACCCGTTGCGAGGCGATAGCCGCCTTCGGTCCCCGGCGTGGCATCGACGGGATAGCCGAGTTCGCGCAGCCGATCGACGTCACGCCGAACCGTTCGCTCCGTGACCTCGAGGCGCTCGGCGAGTTCAGCTCCGCTCCACCGACGGTGGGTCTGTAGGAGTGAGAGGAGCTGCAGGGCTCGGCCGGTGGGACCTTTCGCCATTTTCCCAGTGTTGCATTCATCGAGGACCGATCCTGTCCGCAAGGGCTCCTACGTTGATCTCCACCAACGACCCGAAGAGACATGGAGAATGCAATGCCCGAACTGATCGACTTCCCCGAGCCCGCCCTCATCGCCGTCAACGGCGTCGAACTCGAAGTCTTCGAAGCCGGCCGAGAAAACGTCGGCAACGCGATCGTGCTCTGTCACGGCTGGCCCGAGCACGCCTTCTCATGGCGCCACCAGGTTCCGGCCCTCGCCGCAGCCGGATACCACGTCATCGTCCCGAACCAGCGGGGCTACGGCAATTCATCACGCCCGAGCGACGTGACCGCCTACGACATCGAGCACCTGGCCGGTGACCTCGTCGGGCTCCTCGATCACTACGGCTACGAAGACGCCACCTTCGTCGGCCACGACTGGGGCGCGAACGTCGTGTGGGGAACAACGCTGCTGCACCCATCGCGTGTCAACAAGGTGATCGCGCTGAGCATGGCGTACCAGGAGCGCGGCGAACAGCCCTGGGTCGAGATGATGGAGCAGATACTGGGCGACGACTACTACTTCGTCCACTTCAACCACCACCCCGGCGTCGCCGACACCGTGCTCGACGAGAACACTGCGCAGTTCCTCCGCAACATGTACCGAAAGAACGAGCCGCCCGCCCCACCCGAGTTCTCCATGATCAACCTCGCAAGGGCAGAGGAAGCACGCGGTGAACCTCTCATGGGCGACAGCGAACTCTCGGTCTTCGTGTCTGCGTTCGAATCGTCAGGCTTCACCGGGAGCATCAACTGGTACCGAAACCTCGATCGCAACTGGCACCTGCTCGCAGACGTCGACCCGATCGTCCAGCAACCCGCACTCATGATCTACGGCGACCGCGATCCGGTCCCCAGGTCCGCCAGCCTGACGACGTTCGTGCCGAACGCAGAAGAGATCAGCCTGGATTGCGGCCACTGGATCCAGGAAGAGAAACCCGAAGAGACCACACGGGCGATCCTGAACTGGCTCAACCAGTAGGCCTCCCGCTCGCGCCGGTCCGGAACACGACGTTCGACTCGGCACGCAGCATGACGCCGAGCCGCACTCCCGCGGGCATGTCGGCCCGAAGCTGCGCTTGATGTGCGTCTCCTCGGGGTACTTACGAGGGTCGGGCCGGACGGCGACCGACGCCGTTGGAACGATACATCGGCGATGTCGCACAGCGCAGCCGCGACCCGATGTCGTCCAGCAGTCGAGACCGCCTGATGACGCGCTGGCACCATTCCTCCCTTGCGTCGAGGCGGACCACTCGGGCGGGCACCCGCTACCCGCAGCGATCGCTGAACGATGCGACGCGAACGAGGACGTCGTGAAGACTGCGACGAAGGCCACGAGTCCGCCCAGCAAGACTCCGATGATCCAAGAGACGCTGAGGACCCAGACGCTGATGAGGCGGCGACGGGCCTGGCGAGGAGTGCCTGGCGCGTACCCATGGAGGCGATTCTCGGCGCACAGCGACGTCTCGATCGCAGCGGGCACGTGCTCAGGGCCGTTCGTCGGTGATCCCGACCAGCCGAGTCCGAGAGCGCCGGCGATCAGCCCACCAATCCGCACGGTCCACCGGTTTCCACCTCATGTGCGAACATGTCGTGACGACCACCGGATGGGGGATGTTGTGAGAAGGCTACGGGGAGTGCTACTCGGCGTCGGTCTGACGATGGTGTTCGTCGCCGGCTGTGGTGACGACGGCGACGACAACGACGCGGTCGACACTGCCGGCGAGGCCGATGCCTCGGCGGACTCGGGATCGACCGACGACGCCGAAACGGGCGAAACCGCCACCGGCGACTCCGGCAGCGACTCGGGCGACGACGACACGGGTGGGACCGACGACGGGGACGACAGCCGGGCGGCTGCCCCGCCGGAGGCGGGCGCGGTCGTCGTGGTGAATGGCGAGGAGTTCACCTTCGATCAGGAGATCGTTTGCGTCGACATGGGCGGTGCCCTGGGTGCCTCATTCGCCTCCTCGGCGGCGGAGATCGCCTTCGACGTCTCCCTGCCGCCCGAGGATTGGGAGTCCCGTGTCGACGAAGGGTGGGACCCACCGTCGGTCCGGCTCGACGACGACCGTCTCGACATGCCGGTGAGCTGGCGCGCCGGCGACGATGTCGTCGACAGCATGAGCGGGATACCCGCGGAGGTTGTGGTGACGTCGTTCAGCGTCGACGGCAGCTCTGGGGACGGGACCGCGACGGTCGTCGACGTCAACACCGTCGGCGTCACCGATCCGGTGGTGTCGGAGCTGGCCTTCGAGTTCAGCTGCGGCTGAACGGGCCAACGGCATCACGATCCCCGGGCACGTCGCGCTGTCGCTTCTGCTGTCGAGGTAGGTGTGCCGAAGAACCTGCAGACGTACGTCGAGGCCGAGCGGCGGCTGTGGGAGCGCGTCGGGGTGAGGCCGCTCGACCGAGTCGTCACCCTTGGCCTCGGGCGGACGTGTCCGCGTGCAGGAGGTGGGAGACGGAGCACCGTTCGTGCTCCTCCACAGCGGATCGATCTCGGGTACGAGCTGGAGGCAGCCGCCGCGGGGCAACCTCACATGGCGGACTGTTTGCCTTTCGGGGTGCGGCCGCGCACCCCGAGCGAATCACCCGGACCCGAACGGCGGTGCCGAGGTGGCTCGAATTTTCGCCGCCCGGCTGCCGAGCGCCGAGTTCGTGGTCGTCGCCGGTGCTAAGCACGCGCCCTGGCTTGATGACGTGACTCGAGACGTGGAACGTCGACACGAGTACATCGGTCATCGCGGCATCGAATGATGCGTCACCCCGCGAGACGTTCGTCCCATCGATGACGACAGGCCCATCTGCCGACAAGATCACATTCATCGGGTGCAGATCGAGGTGGAGCACCGCCGCACCTGGGGTGACTGCCTCGCGGGTCGGTAACCAACTGGACGCATCGAGTCCGTTGATCTGCCGCTGCAGTGTTTCGAGCTGTCGGCGTGGCGCACGAGACGCCACGGATCATCAGCGAGATCCTGCATCATCGTCGGCCCTTCGACGAGGTCCATCACAAGGTCTCGACCAGTCGCGCTGTGGGCTCGGGGCCGTCGCATCGCGGCCGGTACCCTGCCCGGGTGCGCATCGGGATCCTTACCCGCGAGTATCCACCCGACGTCTACGGTGGCGCCGGCGTCCACGTCGACTTCCTCGTCCGCGAGCTGGTGCAGCTCGCCGACGTCGAGGTGCACTGCATGGGCGACCCCCGCCCGGGCGCCACCGCCCACTCCGAACGCAACCCGCTGCTCGTCGACGCCAACGCTGCGCTGCGGACGCTGGCGGCAGACCTGGCCATGGCCGATCAGACAGCGGGTTGCGACATCGTCCACTCGCACACGTGGTACGCCAACATGGGCGGCCACTGGGCGAAGCTGCTCCACGACATTCCCCACGTGGTGACCTCCCACTCGCTCGAGCCGCATCGGCCGTGGAAGGCCGAACAGCTCGGAGGTGGTTACCGGGTGTCGTCGTGGGCCGAACGCACCGCGTACGAAGGCGCCGACGCGGTGATCGCCGTGAGCCACGGATCCAAACGCGACGTCCTGTCGGCCTATCCGACACTGGACGAGGCCAAGGTGCACGTCGTCCACAACGGGATCGACACCGACTTCTACCGGCCCGATCCCGAGACGGACGTCCTCGAACGGCTGGGTGTCGACCCCGAGCGTCCGTCAGTCGTCTTCGTCGGCCGCATCACGCGCCAGAAGGGCGTTCCCCACCTGCTGCGCGCGGCACTCGACTTCGACGAGTCGGTCCAACTCGTGCTGCTGGCCGGCGCCGCCGACACACCTGAGCTCGCCGCCGAGACCGACGACCTCGTGGCCACGTTGCGCGCCGAACGCGACGCTGTCCATCTCGTGTCGGAGATGCTGCCGCGGGAGCAGGTGCGCCAGGTGCTCACACACGGCACCGTGTTCGTCTGCCCGTCGGTCTATGAACCTCTCGGCATCGTCAACCTCGAGGCGATGGCATGCGAAACGGCGGTCGTCGCGAGCGACGTCGGTGGGATCCCCGACGTCGTCGTCGATGGGGACACGGGCCGCCTCGTGCACTACGACGCCGGCGACCCGCAAGCCTTCGAGGCGGGGCTCGCGGACGCAGTCAACGACGTTGTCCGCGCCCCCGACCGGGCGAGGGCGATGGGCGTCGCGGGGCGTCGCCGGGCGGTTGCCGACTTCGGCTGGGACGTCGCGGCCCGACGGACGATGGCGATCTACGAATCCCTCGTCGACTGAGTGTTCGATCGCGATCGGAAGCCGCACGTCGTCCGGCAGGGTGCATCGGTTTCGACGCCTCCTCGGCGACTTCGCCGCGACCGGCGCCGTCATCGACTTCATCTCCGGTCGCTGATCGAGAATCCCCGTCCCGTCGGCCGTGAAGTCCGAAATGAGGTGGCCGGCATCCACAGCGCCCGCGGCGGGAGCTACCGCGTCCGATATCGAATCGACGAAGCCGAGCGACCGTCACGGTGCTCCGGATCGACCAGCGGTGCGACGTCTGTCTCAACTACTCGAGGTCAGGTACGTCAGGGAGCGGTGCGCTGGTGCACCTCGGCGATGCGGTCGACCTCACCGGTTGGCGCGGTCCGACCGGATGATGCTCATCAAGATCGCATCGACATACTCGCCGTCCCAGTGAAGCGCCTGTCGAAGAACGCCCTCACGGTGAAAACCGACTCGCTCGTACACGCTGATGGCTCGGCGATTGAAGGCATACACCTCGAGTTCGATGCGATTGACCCGAGGGTCGTCGATCTCGTCGAACACGTAATCGACGATCAGTCGTGTTGCTTCCGTACCGAATCCCTGATTCCTCGCGTCGGCCGTGAGGGCGATGCGGAATCCGCATGATCGGTTGCCCGGTTTCCAATCCATCACCACGACCTCGCCGAGCCAACGTTCGGTCGTCGATTCCACGACGGCGAGGTCGAGGCGGTCGTCCGTGTCAGCTCGGCTCGCGGTCCAGCGATGAATCTGGTCGGGCGTGAAGGTGGCGTGCGTGCCGGTCAGGCGCCTGCCCTCGGCGTCTCCGATATCGGCCAACATTGCGCTGGCGTCGCCTGCCACGATCGGACGCAGGAGAATTCGTTCTCCGATGATGGTGGGCTTGTGAGCGAAGTCCACCAACTCAGTCTGGCACGGCCCGTCCGCTGGCGGCTCGGGGTTGGACACGCAGTCGGGCAGACGGTTGACGCCCGCCCACCGAGGCTCGATGGACGGCTCACGTCGACAAGCGCGTCAGACCTCACGACGCCGAGCACGCCCGACCGCCGAAGCCGTGTACAGCTCGGTAATCCGCACCTCTCGCCCACGTCGACATGCTGACCGTCGACGCGCACCTCCGGCCGGCCGAGCAACCCCCCAATCCCCGGTCGCAGCTCGTCAGACACGGCCAAGATGTCAACGCCGAGCCGTCACGTCGGCCGCACCCCCGTCGTCCTGCGCCACGTGCCGTCCACGGCGGTGATCCGTTCGGGATGGGCGGCGGGGCAGCCGTGGGACCGACTGCGTCGCGATGGTCGTCTCGCCGACGACGTGCCGTCGGACGGCTCCCGGGTGGATCTCGGATGGGACGTCGACCTCCGTCGATGCCGACCGACCCGCTGGCGTTCGCCGAAGCAGCTCGGGCACGCGGCAGCTGATCTGGCCCCGATCACCCTCCGTGCCTCGATTCTGTCGATCAGGATTGAGGTCTCGTCGACCGGGGTACCTCAGGACACCATGGAGACACGAGCAGTACGACCACGAACGGCGATGCTGGCGGCGATGGCTGCCGTGCTTGCCGTCGCTTCCACACTCGTCGCGATGCAGGCCTGGTCGGTGGAAGCCGCGCCCGGCGACGAGGACTCGACGTACGTACCGGTCTCACCGTGCCGCCTGTTCGACATGCGGCCGGGCAACGAACCCGAGGATGGCAAGAAGACGCCGCTCGGACCCGGCGTGTTCGCCGTGCACACCCAGCAGGTGACCGGCTTCGTCGGCAACTGCGTGATCCCATCGGACGCCGTGGCCGTGGCGATGAACGTGACGATCGTGAATCCGACGGCCAAGTCGAACCTGCGGATCTTCCCGGCAGACCTCGCCGCCGTGCCCACGGTGTCGAGCCTGAACTGGGTGGCCGGACAGTCGCCCGAAGCCAACAAGGTCGACGTGCGCCTGTCACCCGACGGTCAGATCCGGTTGTTCAACGCGTTCGGCACGGTCGACGTCCTCGCCGACGTCGTCGGCTACTACACCGACGCCACGCTGTTGGAGCTGGGCAGCCGTGTCACGACGCTCGAGGCCGCCCAATCGTTCGCACTCACCGACTTCTCTGGTTCGACGGTGGCGTTGACCGATGCATCGGCGGCGTACCTCGACGTGACGGTGACCGCGCCTGTGGACGGTGCCGTCACCGTGAACTACTCGGCGACCATGACCAACTCGGTCAGCGGCGCCGAGAACGTGTGTGCGCCGTTCCGCAGCACCCAGATCCCGGGGGGCATCGGACGGAGTTCGCAGGGTGCGGGGCTCTGGCAGGCTTCGTCAGACGATGCGAACGGCTCGGTGGCCGGGACCCGACTCTTCCCGATCTCGGCCGGCGAGACGGTGACCTATTCGCTCGCCTGCGAGGAGTTCGCCGGCAACGGTGCACTCCTGGGCAGCACGATGACCGCCACGTTCACGCCGGGCTGAACGGCACGCCGTCGGGTGATGGCCGGTGCTGCAGGGACATAGTCCCATGGGAGCAGCCCCCAGGACGACGAGTTCGGGGGCACTCGGAAAGGGCTGCAGGTGTACATATCGACACTGACCGTTGTGTACACTTGAAGCATGGACGTCGGAGTCACCGAACTCAGAGCTCACCTCGGCCGGTGGATCGACGCGGCACGCGACGGCAACGACATCGTGATCACCGATCGCGGCACCCCGGTTGCCCGAATCGTCGCCCTCGACTCGAC
>CAZJUC010000094.1:0-11819 GCA_964549065.1 uncultured Ilumatobacteraceae bacterium | reverse complement strand
CACGCCACCGCCGACTTCATCGGCGACACATGGCTCACCACCACCACGTTCTCGTCGGCTGCGCGCTCGACGAGGTCGACGCAGGCGGCGCGCACCCGCTCGTCGAGGGCCGCGAGCGACTCACCACCCGCCGGCGTGAAGTGGGCGTCGTCCCGCCACCGCTGCCAGACCTCCGACGGCACCTGGGTGTGCGGGGCACCTTCGTACTCGCCGTACGACAACTCCAGCCATCGCTCGTCGGTCTCGAACGGCAGCTCGAACGCTGCAGCGGTCTGCCGTGCCCGATTCAGCGGGCTCGACACCACCGCATCGACATCACCCCAGCTCCGCACCAGACCGGCAACGGCAACCGCCTGCGCACGACCGTGATCGTCGAGATCCTGGTCGAGGCGCCCTTGGAGCAGTCCAGCCGCGTTTGCCGGGGTTCGTCCGTGACGCACGAGGATCAGCACCTCGGCAGTGTCCCACAGCCCGCGTGTGCGGTGGGATTCAGCCCAGACGTTCGGGCACCGAATCGAGCCGGCCGTCGTGCAGGAACGTCGCCCGCCGAGCAGGGTCTCCCAGGCCGTTGTGACGCCACAGCCACGTGCAGATCCCCACGCCGACGAGCTCCAACGGCAGGCTCCACCATCCACGATCGAGCACCGGAAGCGGTGCGTCGTCGAACGACACCCCGAAGAACGGCCACCAGAACACCTCGGTGTTGTTCCAGGCACCATCGAACACGAGGTGCAGGATCATGCCGATCGGCAGGCCGAGCAGCACCTTGCGGATCGGCTTGCGCCCCGCCGTGGCGAGCATCACCGCCGCCAACAACGCGACGCTCACCGTGAGACTGTGCAATGCCCGGGCGCCACCGAAGATGCCGTCGACGATCGGCAACACGGACCCGACGATCAGCAGCCGGTTGTCGAAGCGCGGGTCGCGGAAGACGACCCCGACGGTCACGATCGCGGTACCGATGAACCAGAAGAACACGAGCAGCGACCGGGGTCAGACGATGAGGAGCCGGCCGCAGTCGGGACAGTCGGTGACACCGGTGTCGGCGGCCTCGTCCTTGACCGTGTCGATCTCGGCGGCGGACAGCTCGAGGTGGCACCCCTGGCACTGTTTACCGACCAGCCGAGCGACAGCCACCCCCAGCGCGGCCCGCTTGCGGTCGTAGGTGGCCAGCAACGAATCGGGCACCTGGGCGCGCAAGGACGCGCGCTCGTCGTCCAGCGACGCCAGCTCGCGGTCGATGTCACCGACCTCGGCGGCGAGCGCGTCGTCGGCCTGAGCGAATCGTTGGCGCAGCTGCTCCTCGTCCTGCACGTGGGCTGCGAGTTCGTCATCGAGGGTGGCTTGCTCCTCGAGCGCTTCCAGCTCGACCACGTCGAGTTCGTCGATCTGCCCGCCGAGCGTGGCCATCTCGTTCATCAACGCTTCGGCCTCCCGAGGAGCGATCACCGTCTTCATCTGCTGCTCCAGCCGCTGGCGATGGGCGAGCAGCTCCGCGCCGCGCTCCTCGGCCTGCTCGATCGAGGTTCCCAACTCGTCGATGCGTGCACGCAACGCAGTTCGCCGCTGCTCCCAGGCGCGCACGAAGCCCGTCGCGGCAATGAGGTCGTCGCGCAGCGGCGACTTCTCGCGCCGGTGGCCGAGCTGGTCGGCGCGCGTGTCGACCTCCTGGAGCGCCAGGAGCAGCTCGGGAATCGTGCTCGGTTCGCTGGCGGCGCTCTCGGCGGTGTCGGTCATTGCCGACCAGTGTGCCAGCTGCGAGCGATCAGCAGGGCACGAGCGGGGTGTTGATGGGCAGCGACGGCAGCGGCGCCAGCGGGTCGAGGTTGTCCGGCGGGATCGTGGTGCCCACCTGTACCGACTCGACGATCGGGACCGTGACCGGAGGCACCGTCTCCGGCGGCGCCTCACCTTCGGGCACCGTGGTGGGCGGCGCATTCGGATCGACGACCGGCGGGATGACGCGGGTACCGACGACCCGGAACTCGCACTCGTTGCCGGGAAGGAACAGCCGGGCGTTCGGTCGCGAGGGTGGCACGCGCTCCCAGTCGGTCGGCGGGAAGAACACGTGCGCCGGCTCCATGAACGTGTTCCAGATGACGGCCGGGAAGTGCCCGCCCTGCACGTTGCGGCCGTATCCCTCGGCGACGAACTCCGGGATGCGCTGCATCGGCGTGTACGCGTTCGGGTCGCCCACCCACACCGCCGTCGACAGCTGACGCGTGCCGCCGACGAACCAGGCGTTGGTGTTGTCCTGCTGGGTGCCGGTCTTGCCGAAGGCCGGGCGCCGGTTCTCGAACGCGGCGCGACGCCCGGTACCGCCTCCGTAGATCGGACCCTTCATGATGTCGACGGTGGTCAGCGCCGCCTCCCGATCGAGCACCTGCGAGCCGGGATCGAGGTGGGTGAAGAGACGTTCGCCGTCGGGACCGTCGATGAAGTCGACGTAGTACGGCTCGTGGTGCAGGCCTTCGTTGGCCAGGGTCTGCACGCCCGCTGCCATGTCGAGCGGAGACATCTCGTTGGCGCCGGTGGCCAGGCTGGCGAACGGCTCGACCGGCCGGCGCTCGGATCGCGGCTGCTCGCGGTACAGGTACGGCGACTCCGACATGCGATAGATCGTGTCGACCACCCGGTTGAGCCCGACGATCTGCGACAGGCGCCCGAAGGCACAGTTGATCGAGGCAGTGGTGTGCTCCTGCAACGTCACGACCCCGCGATTCACGGCGTCGCGGATCTCGAACGGCTCGTCCTCGTTGCCGGGGTTCGGCAGGATGCACGGCCGGGTGCCGTCGAGCACGTCGTTGGCTTGCGCCCCGGCCTGCACGGCCGCTGCCAGGATGAACATCTTGACGCTCGAGCCGGTCTGACGCGGCGACAGCGCCATGTTCACCTCGCGCTCGTTCGGAACGAACCCGCGCCCACCCACCATCACGCGGATGGCACCCGACGTCGAGTCGAGCGACACGATCGATGCGTCGAAGGTGGCCCCGAGAATCGACGGTGTGTCGGGCAACTCGTTGCGGGCCTGTTCGGCGAGGGCCTGCAGATTGGCGTCGAGGGTGGTGTGGATGCGCAAGCCACCTCGGAAGAGCTGGTTGTAGCGCTCCTGGTAGGTGTCGCCGAGGATGTCGGTCTTGTTGAGCAGGTAGTCGCGAAGCGCCTCGGTGAAGTAGGTGCGCGAGAACGACCGATCGGGCAGGCTCTTCACCCGTGACGGCAGGACGAACTCCTCGGCGAGCTCTTCGGCTTCGACCTCGGTGATCTGCTCTTCGTCGACGAGCCGTTCGAGTACCTGTAGCCAGCGGGCACGGCTGCGTTCGGGCTCGTTGATCGGGTCGAAACCCGACGGCGAGCGCACCAGCCCGGCGAGGAACGCCGACTCGATGAACGTGAGCTCGCCGGCCGACTTGCCGAAGTACGTCTCGGCTGCTGCCTGGATGCCGTAGGCGTTGTTGCCGAAGAACACCGTGTTCAGGTAGCGCGCCATGATGTCCTGCTTCGACATCTGGTTCTCGAGCATGCGGGCGTAGTGCATCTGCAGCAACTTGTAGCGACCGTCACGTTCGAGGCCGGCGAGGAAGTCGTTCTTCGCGACCTGCATGGTGATGGTGGAGGCACCCTGCTGTGGTGCGTCGGAGGCGAAGTTGGACAACGTCGCTCGCACCAGGCTTCGGATGTTGATGCCGTCGTGGGTGAAGAACTCCTTGTCCTCCACCACGAGGAACGCGTCGATCACTGCTCGGGGGATGTCGTCGAAGGCCATCGGTTGGGAGTTCTCGAGTTCGTAGAACGCGATCTCCTGACCGTTGACGTCGTAGACGTAGGTGCGCTGGGCGAGCGCCTCGAACTCGGGCAGCACCACCGGCAACTCTTCGTGGGCGTTGGCCGTGGACCACACCCGCGGCGCGATGCCGACGACCGTGGCGGTGAGCAGCAGCGCGCCGGCTGCCACCACGAGCAGCAGTCTGGGGAGCAAGCCGAGCACACGCACAGTGGACGCCACGTTACTGGGGGGTCCGCCGGCCGTGACGGCAGGGCCCGGCGAGTCGACCAGCACCGCCACGCACTACCGTCGACGCCATGTCCGAGCCGTCGTCCGAACTGTCGTCCGAGCTGTCGTCGCCCTTTCCGGTGAAACCCTTTCGCTTCGGGGTGCAGCTCAGCACGGCTGCAACCGGTGGGGAGTGGGCCGAGACGGCCCGTCGGGTCGAGACCCTCGGCTACGACGTGGCGACCATGCCCGACCACTTCGGTGGCCAGCTGGCTCCGATGCCGGCGCTGCAGGCCGTACTCGACGCCACCACCACCCTGCGCGCCGGCGCACTCGTGTTCGACAACGACTACAAGCACCCTGCGATCCTCGCCAAGGAACTCGCCACCATGGACGTGCTGTCGGACGGGCGAGTCGAGATCGGTCTCGGGGCCGGCTGGATGATCTCCGACTACGAGCAGCTCGGCCTCGTCTACGACCGACCCGGGGTGCGTATCGACCGGTTCGTCGAAGGTCTCGCCGTCCTGCGCGGCGCGCTGGCGCCAGGACCGTTCGACTTCAGCGGCGAGCACTATTCGATCACCGGCTACGACGGCCTTCCCAAGCCGCTGCAGTCCCCCGCTCCGCCGATCCTGATCGGAGGCGGCGGCAAACGGGTGCTCGGCATCGCCGCCCGCGAAGCCGACATCGTCGGGGTCAACGGCACTCTCGACGCCGGCGTGATCGGGCCGGAAGCGGTGGCCACGATGACCGCCGAGGCGGTCACGTCGAAGGTCGCCATCGTCGCGGAGGCCGCCCGGGCGGCCGGCCGTCTCGAACACATCGAGATGAACATCCGCACCTTCTTCGTGAGCGTCACCGACGACCGTGCCGGACAACTCGCCGCGATGGCGGCGATGGTCGGTGTCGACGAGGCAATGATCGCCGCCTCGCCGTTCGCGTTGATCGGCAGCGCGGCGCAGATCGTCGACGACCTCCTCGCCCGCCGCGAGCAGTACGGCTTCAGCTATGTGATCGTCGGCGGCGAGGACATCGAAGCGTTCGCTCCCGTCGTCGCCGAACTCGCCGGAACGTAGGACCGGCAGGTGCAACGTCGGCCCGAGGTGGTGTTGTGGGGGGCGGGCATGGTCGCGGGCGTGCACGCTGCGGCGTGCCAGGCGCTCGAGTGGCGGGTCGCTGCCGTGGCGTCACGCACGTCCACGCGCGCCACCGACCTCGCGGGCACGCTGGGAGCAGCCGCTGTCTCGTTCGACGACCTGCTCGCCGACCGGCGGGGGGACATCGCCATCGTTGCCACGCCCCCGGCCGCCCACGTCGACGCAGCAGTGGCACTCCTCGACCGCGGCTACCACGTCGTCGTCGAAGCACCGCTGGCATGCACACTCGCCGACGCCGATCGACTGATCGCCGCCGAGGAGCGCGTCGGGCGCCCGGTGCTGTACTCGGAGCACCTCGCTGCCGCACCGACCGTCGACGGGCTGCTCGCGCGCGTCGGGGGAATCGGCGCGCTGACGCACCTGTCGTCGCGGGCCACCCAGGCGCCGCCGTCGTGGCGACCCGAGGACGGCGTCGACGCACACTGGGGAGGTGGCGCACTGTTCGATCTCGGCGTCCATCCGGTCGGCCTCACGCTGCGCACGGCGAGCGAGTCCGGGGCGGGTCGTCCGGTCTCGTTGAGCGCCGTCATCGTCGACGCCGCCACCCGCCGCGAACACGGCACGATCAAGCTGCGATTCGAGTCGGGGCTCGTCGCCACCGTCGCCGTTCGCTGGCAGCCCGACACCACAGCGGACTGGGATCTCCAAGCGTCGAGCGCGAGCGCCGTGTTGCGCGCCGAGCTGTATCCCTCCCCAGCGCTCGAACACAACGGTGACCCGGTGCCGATCGGCCCGCCGATCAGGGCCGATGGCCCCTCGCTGGTCGACGACTACGGCTATGCACCCCAGCTCAAACGATTCTGGACGAATATCCGCACCGGCCGCCCCGTCCCGGCGACCTCCCGCTTCGGCCGTCAGGTGCTCGACGTGATCTGCGCGGCCCACTGGTCCGCTGGTCGCAATGCGATGGACGTGCCGCTCCCCTTCGCCGGCCCCCGGGACCGGACCCCCGCCGAACTCGTTGCGAGTGGTGCCGGACACCACGGGTAACGATCAGCCGTGGGAGAGGTCGCGACCCTTCTCGATGACCACGACGCCTTCGTGGCTGACGGTGAAACGCTCGCGATCGGCGTCGAGTTCGAGCCCGACGCGCGCCCAGTCGGGCACGATGACGTTCTTGTCGATGATGCATCGGTGCAGGCGCACCCCGGCACCGATGCGCACGTCGGGGAAGATGATCGAATCGGTCACGTGCGCGTCGTGGTCGATGTATGCGCCTGGCCCCACGATCGAACGCTCGACGTGCGAGCCGGACACGATCGAGCCCTGGCAGAGCAGGCTGCCGTCGACGAACGACGGCTCGCCACCGCGCCCGCGCGACACCTTCGCCGGCGGGAGCGCCCGGCGTGAGGTGTAGACCGGCCAGTACTCGTTGTACAGGTTGAAGATCGGCACCGGGGCGATCAGATCCATGTTGGCGTGGAAGAACGAGTCGAGCGTGCCGACGTCACGCCAGTAGCCCTTCTCGCGGTCGTCCTGACCGGGCACGATGTTCTTCGAGAAGTCGTAGACCCGCGCCACCCCGGCGTCGGTGAGCGCCGGGATCACGTGACTGCCGAGGTCGGTGTAGGAGTTCTCACGCGGCGTCACCACGTCGATCAGGGTCTGTGTGTCGAACACGTAGTTGCCCATGCTCGCCAGGCACATCTCGTCGTTGCCCGGCATCGTCGGCGGCTCCGCCACCTTCTCGTGGAACGCCAGGATCCTTCCGTCGTCGGCGACCTCGATCACACCGAAGTCGATTGCCTCGTGTTTCGGCACCGGGATCGCCGCAACGGTCACGCCGGCGCCGCTCTCACGATGCTCGTCGATCATCTGACGGGGATCCATGCGATAGATGTGATCGGCGCCGAACACGGCGACGATGTCGGGGGCCTCGTCGGCGATCAGGTTGAGGTTCTGGTAGATCGCATCAGCCGAGCCCTGGAACCAGTACGGGCCGCGACGCATCTGCGCCGGCACGGGGGTGACGTAGTTGTCGAGCATCGCCGAGAACCGCCACGTCTGGGAGATGTGACGGTCGAGGCTGTGGCTCTTGTACTGCGTGAGCACCACGATCTTGAGATACCCGGCGTTCGCGAAGTTCGACAGGGCGAAGTCGATGAGGCGGTACGTGCCGGCGAAGGGAACCGCCGGCTTCGCACGGTCATTGGTGAGCGGCTGGAGACGCTTGCCCTCGCCTCCGGCCAGTACGATCACGAGTACTTTCGGTTCGATGGCCATCGATGCCAACCGTACACACGGCCCCACCCGACCACGCGCCTCCGCCTGCGCAGGACGTCGTCAATTCCGGACGTTCACCAGGAGTTCACCGTAGAGAGCGAGGTAGGCGCGCGCCGGCTCGGTCCACGACCAGTCGATTCCCATGATCCGCTTCTGGATCGCGGTGCGCCGGCGGCGGTCGCGAGCCCGACGTTCGGCCCTGAACAGCGCCGCCAGCAGCTCCTCACTGGTGGGGTGGCCTGCCACGAAGCCGGTGCCGTCGCGACGGAGGTCGGCGTCGGTGACCGTGTCGACCAGCCCACCGACCGCGGTGACCACCGGGATCGCGCCGTAACGCATCGCCTGCATCTGGGTGAGTCCGCACGGCTCGAACCGACTCGGCACCAGGGAGAGGTCGGCACCGGCGAACATCAGGTGCGACAGCACTTCGTCGTAGCCGTCGACGAACGCGAACGAGTCGGGATGCTCGGCTGCGAGTTGGTGCAGGTGGGCTGCGAGCACGCCATCACCGGAGCCGAGGACGACGAGGCGCATCGGGATCTGGGAGAGCAGCGGGATCAGCGGTGTCAGGATGTCGATGCCCTTCTGGTGGGTGAGCCGGGTGACGACACTCGCGAGCACCACGTGGTCGTCGGGGAACCCGGCGCGTTCGGACAGTGCCACCCGGTTGACACGACGGGCGTCGAGCGACCGGGCACCGAAGGGTCCGGGGATCAGCGGGTCGCTCCCCGGATCCCAGACGTCGGTGTCGATGCCGTTGAGGATGCCGACCAGGTCGCCCGACCGGTTGCGCAGCGGTTCGTCGAGGCCGAATCCGCCCTCGGGGGTAACGATCTCGGTGGCGTAGTTCGGCGACACCGCCACGATCCGATCGGCGAGCGCCAACGCACCCGACATCGGATTGGTGCCACCCCACCACTCGTAGTGCGCAGCCCGAGGACCGATGCGATCGAGCCAGCCTGCGTCACTGACGCCCTGATAGGCGAGGTTGTGGATCGACACGACCGTCGGCGGTGGGTCGGCGAGCGCCGCCAGCGCCGTACCGGTGTGCCAGTCGTTCAGATGCAGTACGTCGGGCGGATCCTGTTCGACATACGCAGCCACCGCTCGGGCGAAGCGGAAGAAGCGCTCGCTGTTGTCGATCCAGCCCTCGCCCGTCGGTTGCAGGTACGGGTGTGGGCGAGCCATGCCGGGCACCGACACGAGATGCAGGCGTCCGACGCCCGGGTGGTGGCCGGCGCGCACCGTGGCGGCGCCCACCCAGTCGGGCACGGCGAGCGACACGGTGGTCTCGTCGACCAGCACCACGTCGCCGTAGTCGGGCATGACGATCTCGAGATCGACCCCCAGGCGTCGTAGCTCGACGCCGAGACCGGCAGCCGCTGCGGCCAGGCCGCCCACCGCCGCCACCGGTGACAACTCGGCTGTGGCGAAGACGACGCGCATTGGCGCAGTCTGGCGCAACGGATCGGTGACGACCAGGTTTCCTCGATCGAGTGGTTCGGCTTGACTGGATGGATGTCCGACATCGAGAGTGCAGCCGACATCCCGATCGGTGACGGCGGCGGCCGCGACGACGGTGTCGGCGACGACATCCGATTGCTCGGTCGCCTCCTCGGTGACGCGATCGAGCGGACCGAGGGGCGCGGCGTCTTCGAGCTGGTCGAGCAGGTGCGTCTGCTCGCCGTCGACGCTCGACGCAACGGCCGCAGCGCCGTCGACGACATCCGCGCAGCGCTCGCAGAGCACCCCCTCGACGAGCAGATCCTCGTGTTGCGCGCCCTCGACTGGCTGTCGCTGCTCGCCAACACAGCGGAGGACGTGCACCTCGAACGCCGCCGACGACATCACCAGCGACATCGAGACGACTCACCGCGACCTGCGAGCCTCGTGGCCGTGCTCGAACGGGTGCGCAAGGCGGGTGTGAGCGACGACGACCTGATGACCACGGTCGAGTCGTTGCAGGTCAGCCCCGTGATCACCGCCCACCCGACCGAGGTCCGTCGCAAGACGGTGCTCGAGGTGCTCGATCAGCTCAGTGGGTTGCTCGACGCACTCGACGTGCGACGAGACGACGCCGAGGCGGTGGCCCGCATCGAGCGCGAGTTGGCGGTCTGCGTGCTGATGCTGTGGCAGACAGCGCTCCTGCGCCTGTCGAAATTGCGCGTGCGCGACGAGATCAACGAGGCGATCCGCTACTACTCGACGAGCCTGTTCGACGTGATCCCCGCGCTGACGCGCGATCTCGCGTCGAGCGTGGAGGCGCCTGGCGGCCGGCGCGCCGACACGTCGGGCTCGATCACGATGGGCTCGTGGATCGGCGGTGATCGCGACGGCAATCCGTTCGTGACCGCCGATGTCGTGCGCTACGCCACCGGACGCCAGAGCGAGACCGCACTCGCGCATCACCTCGCTGCGCTGTACGTATTGTCCCGGCGCTTGTCGATGACCGATCGCATCGTCACGCCCACCGCCGACGTGCTGGCGTTGGCGGCAGCGTCGGGAGACGACTCTCCGTTCCGTGCCGACGAGCCGTACCGGCGGGCGCTGCGCGGCATGCACGCCCGGCTGCACGCGTTCGCCCGAGGGGTTCTCGATCCCGACATCGACGTTCCCGGCCCGGCCCCGATCGATGGCTGCGAACCGTACACCGACCTCGCCGAGCTGTTGGACGACCTCGATCGGGTGATCGCATCGCTGCACAGCCACGGGGCCGGACCGATTGCCGACGCGCTCGTCGAGCCGGTGCGCCGCGGCGTCGCCGTGTTCGGCGCCCACCTGTGCGGCCTCGACCTTCGTCAGAACTCCGCGGTGCACGAGACCGTGATCGCCGACCTGCTCGCACAGGCCGGCACCTGCGACGACTACCTGCAACTCGACGAGGCCGAGCGGGTCGCGCTGCTCACCGCCGAGCTGCGCAGTCCGCGCCTGCTGCGCCACCCCGACGCCGACTACGACGAGCAGACCCGATCCGAGCTGGCCATCCTCGAAGCTGCCGCCGAGACCGTGCGCCGGGTGGGGCGACGCGCGGTGCCGCACTACGTGATCTCGATGGCGCACGATCTCAGCGACGTCCTGGAGGTGGCCGTGCTGTTGAAGGAGGTCGGTCTGGCATCCGCGGCCCACGCACACGAGCCGGCGTCGTCGCAGCTCGACATCGTGCCGTTGTTCGAGACGATCGATGACCTGCAGCGTTCACCCGACGTGCTCGACGCGATGCTGGGCGGTGGTGTCTGGGCCGACATCGTGGCGTCGAGGGGCAACCGCCAAGAGGTGATGGTCGGCTACTCCGACTCGAACAAGGACGGCGGCTACCTGTGCTCGCAGTGGAGCTTGTCCTCGGCGCAGTCTGCCCTGGCGGCCGTTGCCCGTCGATCGGGAGTGCAACTGCGGTTCTTCCACGGACGCGGCGGCACGGTCGGCCGCGGTGGCGGACCTGCCCACCAGGCGATCCTGGCGCTGCCGCCCGGCACGGTCGACGGCGCGATCCGCCTGACCGAGCAGGGCGAGATCGTTGCCGCAAAGTACTCGAACCCGGCAATGGCGCGCCGCAACCTCGAAACCCTGGTGTCCGCCACACTCGAGGCGACGCTGCTGCACCGACGGGCCGACGACGACGGTCCCGACGTCGATCCACTGTTCTCCCGCACGATGGACGAGCTGTCGTCGAACGCCTTCGACGCGTACCGGGCGCTCGTGTACGGCGACGACCGGTTCGTCGAGTTCTTCCGGGCGATCACGCCGACCAACGAGATCGCGACGCTGAACGTCGGCAGCCGACCGGCGTCGCGGACCACCTCGAACCTGATCGAGGACCTGCGGGCGATCCCGTGGGTGTTCGGCTGGACCCAGTGCCGGCTGATGATCCCCGCATGGTTCGGCGTGGGAAGCGCCGTCGAACGCTTCGTCGGCGCCCAGAGCAGCGAGCACGACCGCCTCGGGCTGCTGCGCGGCATGTACGCCGATTGGGCGTTCTTCCGGGCAGCGATCGACAACATGGGCATGGTGCTCGCGAAGTCGGACATCGACATCGCCCGCCGGTACGCCGAAGTGCTCGTGCAGGACGACTCGATGCGCGACGACATCTTCGGCGCGATCGCCGCCGAGCACACGCGCACGCTCTCGTGGCACGAGCAGATCACGGGTTCACCGACGCCGCTCTCCGACAACCCGCTGCTCGAACGCAGCTTGCGGAACCGATACCCGTACCTCGACCCGCTCCATGTGATGCAGGTCGACCTGCTCCGACGGTTCCGCGACGGTGACGACGACGAACTCGTCGTGCGCGGCATCCAGCTGTCGATCAACGCCATCGCGACCGGCCTGCGCAACTCGGGCTGATCGCTCACCCCGACGCGACACGGGACTCGGGCCCGCTCGGCCGAGGCATCTACCCTGCGGTGATGCCACTGAGTCGACGGGCCCGTTTCTTCCGCAAGCGCATC
>CAZJUC010000093.1:0-11829 GCA_964549065.1 uncultured Ilumatobacteraceae bacterium | reverse complement strand
GAAGCTCGGATCTTCCTGTGCGAGGTGCACGGTCCAGCCGGTGCCGTTGTACTCGAAGTACGTGTCGATCTCGTTGGCGAGCAGCGCGTCACGGTTCACGACGGTGCCACCCAGGTTGGTGGAGTCGGTGACGTTGGCGCCACCGGCTTCGAGCGCGACGACCGCGAGCTGGCCGAGCACGAACTGCTCGACGAAGTCCTTCGAGCCCACGTTGACATCGAGGCCACTGAAGTCGAGCTCGGTCAACGAAGCGACCGAGTCGTCTTGGTCGACGGCGGTCTCGCACTCGCCGGGATCGGCGACGACGACGGCATCCGGGTCCTCTTCCGAAGCTGGGGTCGTGGCGGGTTCGTCGCCGTTGCCCTCATCGGCGGTGTCGTCGTCGCTGCCACAGGCACCGGCCACGAGGGCCACTGCTGCGAGTCCTGCAGCGAATCGCATCGTTGGACGCTTGGTTCTCATCTGTTTCTTCTCCTTGTTGGTGTTCACGAGGTGTTCGGGTGTTCGGGTGTTCGGGTGTTCGGGTGTTCGATCGAGGACGCGCTGAAGCAACCTCTTCGTGGAGACGGATCACAGCCCGCGGGGCCGCAGTGTCTTCTCGACCAGCGCGGCGATCCAGTCGACCGACAACGCCACGAGTGCGGTCATGACCGCACCCGTGATCAACACCAGGTCTCGGCTGAGCTTCAACCCGGCGCTGATCGTCACCCCCAAGCCTCCCCCTCCGATCAGGAAAGCGAGTGCAGCCATCCCGACGGTGATCACCAGCGCGGTGCGCACACCGGCGAGGATCACGGGGATGGCCAAGGGGAGCTCGATCTGTCGAAGTGCCTGGCGCTTGGTGAGGCCCATGCCACGGCCCGCTTCGATGACGTTCTTGTCGACCTGTTCGAGGCCGACCATGGTGTTGCGGAGCACCGGCAGCAGCGTGAACAACGTCAACGCCCAGATGGTGGTCCACGGTCCGCGACCGAGCCACGCGAAGGCCAGCACGAGCAGGCCGAACGCCGGGACAGCCTGGCCCGACGTGGCGACGGCCAGGATCGGTGCGCCGGCGCGCTTGTAGGCCGGTCTCGTGAGCAGGATCCCGAGCGGAACCGCGATGAGGACCGTGAAGACGGTCGACCAGAACGTCAGCGACAGGTGCTGTTCGAGCTGGGGACGCAGATTCATGTCCCAGCTCAGCGCGCGTTCGTCCTGGAAGATCGTGTCGGCGCTCTGGTTGTACGAGTACAGCAGGATCGCCCCGACGACCACGATGATCGGTGTCACGAGGAGCCCGGCGTTCGTCTTGATCAGACGAAGCCCCGGCGGCAGTCCGGTGTTCTTCTCCTCGGGTGGCTGGTTCACCGGTTCGGCCGCGTGGACCTCGTCGACCTCGGCAACTTCGACCGGGACGTCGTGCAACTGCGAAGTCATCAGGCCGAGCCGTTCGAGCCGTTCGAGCCGTTCGATGCCGTCAGTTCGGCTTCGTGGGCGGCGAGTCGTTCATAGTGCTTCTTGGCCTGCGAGCGCAGCCGCTTGAGGACGTCGGCCAGCACCTCGATGTCGAGGATGCCCTGGCAGCGTCCCTTGCCGTCGACGACTACCGCCTGGCCCGCATTCGACAGCAACATCTCTTCGAGCGCATCGTGCAGTGTCGCGTTCGGTTCGACGGTGGCCTGGACGGCGGCGCCGGCCTGCGCGAGCGGCGTCGCAGCATCGGCCAGGTGATGACTGTTGACCCAGCGGATCGGACGCTGTTCGGCGTCGAGCACCAGCATCCACTTCTCGGGCGAGTTGTCGTAGAGACGCTGTGCTTCTTCTCTCGGCGTGTCCACGCCGACGATCGGCCAGTCATCGGCGAGCTGCAGGTCGCGAACCCGCTCGAAGTTCAAGCCCTTCAGCGTCGAGCCCGACCCGATGAAGTCGCTGACGAAGTCGTCGACGGGGAAGGCGAGGATCCGCTCCGGCGTGTCGAACTGGCGGATCACCGACTGATCGCCGAGGATGGCGATCCGGTCGCCCATCTTGATCGCCTCGTCGATGTCGTGGGTGACGAACACGATCGTCTTCTTGAGCTCTCCCTGCAGGCGGAGGAACTCGTTCTGCAGACGGTCGCGGGTGATCGGGTCGATGGCACCGAACGGCTCGTCCATCAGCAAGACGTCGGGGTCGCCGCCGAGCGCCCGGGCGACGCCGACACGCTGGGCCTGGCCACCCGACAGTTCCTTCGGGTACCGGTCGCGATACTGGTTGGGGTCGAGTCCGGTGACCTCGAGGAGTTCGTCGACGCGAGCTGCCGTGCGGGCCTTGTCCCAGCCGAGCAGCTTGGGCACCGTGGAGATGTTCTGGGCGATGGTCTGGTGCGGGAACAGACCGATCTGCTGGATGACGTAGCCGATCTGACGACGCAACCTGTCGGCGTTGACGGTGGTGACGTCCTCGCCGTCGAAGATGATGCGACCCGAGGTCGGTTCGATCATGCGGTTGATCAGGCGCAGCGTGGTGCTCTTGCCGCAGCCGGACGGTCCGACCAGGACGAGGATCTCGCCCTTGGGGATACTCAGGTCGAGGTCGGCGACAGCCGGGACGTCGCCACCCGGGTACACCTTGCCGACACCTTGCAGTTCGATCATCGGCGGCGGTGCGTCGGCAGAGAGGGCAGCGGTTGCCTGCGGCGAGTACGCGGTGTTGTCGGTGACACTCATGAGCGCAGTCCTTTCGAGGTGGTCAAGCGACGTACGAGGGTGAAGAAGAGATCGGCGATGAGGGCGAGGGCGATGGTGAACACCACGCCGGTCCACATGCGCTCGACCGAGGTGACGTCGGGGAAACGTTGCAGACCGTCGTTGATGTACCGGCCGAGCCCGGTGCCGCCGACGAGCGGGGCGATGGCTGCGATGCCGATGTTGAGCAGGGTGGCGACCCGGATACCGGTGAGGATGATCGGCCAAGCGAGCGGCAGCTCGATCTTGAGCAGCCGGCGACGGGCGTCGAGGCCCATGCCCTTGGCGGACTCGATGACCGCACGGTCGACCTCTTCGAGGCCGATCACGGTGTTGCGCAGGATCGGCAGGATGGAATACATCGCGAGGGCGATGATCGGCCCGCGGTCGCCGATACCGATGGCCGGGATCGAGATGAACACCGCGAACAGTGCCAGCGACGGGATCGTGAGCATGATCGAGGCGAGCCCGAGGATCGGGCCACGCAGCGTTCGGATCCGGTGCACCAGCACACCCAGCACGACCGAGATGACGATTGCGAAGAGCATCGACATCGCGACGAGTTGGATGTGTTCGACGACGCGTTCGAAGATCGGCGACCAACCTTCGGCGTCGGTCATCCAGGTCCACCAGCTGGAGTAGGCGTCCGGGTTGAACACCAGTGCCGGGAGTTCACCGATGCCGGTGATCAGGATGTCGAAGCCCTCGACGACGTCGTTGTTGCCGGCGGTGTCGGCGACGAACAGCCACCAGCCGAGCACGGCCAGGAAGACGATGATCGCGATCGCTCGCACCGGGACACGGCGAGTCGGCGGGGGGCTGTCGGGCTCCGGTCCGGCGGGTGCGGAAACGGATGGGCGTTCGAGGACATCGCTCACGGTGCGGCGTACCCCTCTCGTGCGGGTGCCGGCAGTTTCGTTGTGGGCGGCGATGTCGATGCTCGGATGTCTTCCTCTCGCGGCCGTCTTGGGGGCCTCGGTCGCTGAGACGAGCGCGAGCGGGTGCCCACGACCTCGTTGTGCGTTCCACCGAACATAGCGAACCCATCGGCATTGACAACTCCAACGCCACCGGAGTGGGTCGTCGTGGCACGTCCGATCCACCACTGCCGGTGCCCTGCGCCGAGACGCCGAAGCCCTCGGAGCACGCGCGCGGCCAGCCGCCGACACGACCACCGAAAAGTGCCGCTGAGCTGGATGTTCACCGAAACCAGAACGGTCGCTGTCGTCCCGCCGACGACGCTCGACCTCGCGACGATGATCGTCGGCGTGGGTCGGCCCGAATCACATCGGAGAAATTTCGCTCCCCGAGTTGACAATCAGCGCCAACGGCCCGTCAGACACAGGCACGCACGGCGTCGTTGAGCGCGATCGTGCGCGGGTCGCCGGCGATGCCGCCGGCCATCTGGTTCATCACGTAGCCGTATCCGACCCCGGCGTCGGGGTCGGCATAACCGAGCGATCCACCGGCTCCGGCATGACCGAACGACGACGCCGACAGCATCGGAGTCAACTCGCCGTCGAGCATGAATCCCATCCCGAAACGGCTCGCCACCACGAGGCAGGCATCGGGGCCGTTGACCGCTTCGGCGCGGACCGTCTCGACCATGGCATCGCCGATCAGACGGTGCCCGTCGACGTCGCCCACGGTGGCGGCATACATGCGAGCCAGGCTGCGGGCGGTGGTGATGCCGTTCGCCGCCGGCATCTCGGTGGCGTGCACCGCACGACTGTTGAACGCATCCGCCGGGCCGGCGAGCATCACGCCGCTCATGAAGAGTGCGTTGAAACCCATCGTGCCCGGCCCCGCGATCTGCATCATCATCGCCAACGCCTCGGGATCGGTGGGTGGCGGCGCCGCCTCGAGGCGACTCACCCGCGGTTCCTCCGATTCGGGGAGACCGATCCAGAAGTCGAGCTCGAGCGGGTCTGCGACCTCATCGGCGAAGTACTGACCGATCCGACGGCCATCGACGCGCCGCACCAGCTCACCGGCGAGCCAGCCGTAGGTCACGGCGTGGTAGCCGTGCTTCGTGGCGGGTTCCCACAACGGCGCCTGGGCTGCCAGGGCGTCGACGACGGGGGTCACGGCCATCAGGTCGCCGAAGCTGAGCTGCGCCGTGGCATACGGGAGGCCGCCCTGGTGGCTCATCATCTGCCCGACGGTGATCGTCTCCTTGCCGTTCGCGGCGAACTCGGGCCAGTAGCTGGCGACCGGTTCGTCGTAGGAGACGAGACCGGCCTCGACCAGGCGGGCCACACAGATCGCGGCGGCGCCCTTGGTGGTCGAGTAGACGAGCTGCAACGTGTCGTCCGCCCACGCCCGGCCGCTCTGCTTGTCTGCCACGCCGGCCCAGACGTCGACTTTCGCCTCGCCGTCGACGTACAGCGCGAAGGCGGCGCCGAGTTCGCCCCGGTCCTCGAAGTTCGCGGCGAAGGCGTCGGCCACCGCGCCGAATCCGTCGTCCACCGTGCCGTTGATCGTCGTGTCGCTCATCGGCGAGAACGTACTCCCGACCACTGCGGCCCTTCGTGCCCGGGACGCCGAACCGGACACGCGCCCGCGCTTGGGCCGGTGCCGGGTGCGTAGGCTGGCAGACCGGTATGAGCGACGTGACAGAGCCCTCCCCCATCGGCACCGACGTGCCGCCCAACCGCTACACGGCGTCGCTCGCGCAGGACATCGAGCTGCGTTGGCAGGACTGGTGGGACCAGCACCACACGTTCGAGACCCCCAACACCGCCGGCCCGCTCGCCGACGCCGACCTCGCTGCCGAGCGCGGCGAGAAGCTGTTCGTGCTCGACATGTTCCCCTACCCGTCGGGCTCCGGTCTGCACGTCGGACACCCGCTGGGGTTCATCGGCACCGACGTGTTCGCCCGGTTCAAGCGGATGACCGGCCACAACGTGCTGCACGCGATGGGCTTCGACGCGTTCGGCCTGCCCGCAGAACAGTTCGCCGTCGAGACCGGCCAGCACCCGAAGATCACCACCGACGACAACGTGGCCACCTACCGCCGCCAGCTCCGCCGCCTGGGGCTGGCGCACGACCCGCGGCGCAGCGTGTCGACCACCGACCCCGAGTTCTACCGGTGGACGCAGTGGATCTTCACCCAGGTGTTCAACGCCTGGTACGACCACGACCAGGATCGTGCCCGCCCGATCCGCGAGCTGATCGCCGAATTCGAATCCGGTTCCCGGACGACCCCGGATGGTCGCCCGTGGACCGAGTTGTCCGCCGGCGAGCGCGCTGACGTCCTCGACGAGCACCGGCTCGCGTACGTCAGCGAGGCGCCGGTGAACTGGTGTCCCGGGCTCGGCACGGTGGTCGCCAACGAGGAGGTCACCGCCGACGGACGCAGCGACCGGGGCAACTACCCGGTGTTCAAGCGGAACATGCGCCAGTGGATGATGCGCATCACCACGTATGCCGACCGGCTGATCGACGACCTCGAACTGCTCGACTGGACCGACGCGATCAAGTCGATGCAACGCAACTGGATCGGTCGCAGCCACGGCGCCGAGGTGCACTTTCCCGTCACCCACCTCGACGGCACCGACGACCGCATCACGGTCTTCACCACTCGTCCCGACACCTTGTTCGGGGCGTCGTTCATGGTGTTGTCCCCCGAGCATCCCTTGGTCGACCGGCTGACCGTCGCCGAGCAGGCTGACGTCGTCGCCGACTACCGCCGTGCCGCGGCTGCGAAGAAGGACATCGAACGCCAGGACGAGACGCGTGAGAAGACCGGCGTTTTCACCGGCTCGTACGCCACCAATCCGGTCGACGGCGAGCAGATCCCCGTGTGGATCGCCGACTACGTCCTGATGGGTTACGGCACCGGGGCGATCATGGCGGTGCCGTGCGGCGACGAACGCGACTTCGAGTTCGCGAAGCAGTTCGACCTGCCGATCCCGGCGATCCAGCAGCCACCGACATCGTGGTTCGAGGCACATGACATCGAGCCGACCCTCGACACGTCGCAGTGGCCGGTCGCCTACGTCGGCGATGCTCCCTACGTGCAGTCGGCGAACGACGAACTCGACCTGAACGACGTCGACAACACCGCCGACGGCATCGAGCGGATGAACGCCTGGCTCGAGGCGCACGACGCAGGAACCGCCACCGTCAACTACAAGCTGCGCGACTGGCTCTTCAGCCGTCAGCGCTACTGGGGCGAGCCGTTTCCGGTGGTCTACGACGACGACGGCCATCCGCACACGTTGCCCGACGACATGTTGCCGGTGTTGCTGCCCGAAACCGAGTCGTTCTCGCCGCGCACGTTCGATGCCGACGACGAGTTCTCGAACCCCGAGAGCCCGCTCGACCGACTGGACGACTGGGTCGAGGTGGAGCTGGATCTGGGCGACGGCCCGCAGGTGTACCGCCGCGACACCAACGTGATGCCGCAGTGGGCGGGGTCGTGCTGGTACGAGATGCGCTATCTCGACCCCACCAACGAGGACCGTTTCGTCGACCGCGAGGTCGAGGAGTACTGGATGGGTCCGCGCACCGACATCCGTCCCGACCATCCGGGTGGCGTCGACCTGTATGTCGGCGGCGTCGAGCACGCCGTGCTGCACCTGCTGTATTCGCGCTTCTGGCACAAGGTGCTCTACGACCTCGGCCACGTGTCGTCGAAGGAGCCGTACGCCCGCCTGTTCAACCAGGGCTACGTGATGGCCGCCGCGTACAAGGACGAGCGCGAGATCTACGTCGATGCCACGAAGGTCGAGGGGGACGACACGGTCGGGTTCGTCTTCCAGGGCGCGCCGGTCCGGCGTGAGTGGGGCAAGATGGGCAAGAGCCTCAAGAACGCCGTGTCTCCCGACGACATGTACGAGCAGTACGGCGCCGACACGCTGCGGCTGTACGAGATGGCCACCGGCCCGCTCGACGCCTCCCGCCCGTGGGAGACCCGCGACGTCGTCGGGATGTACCGCTTCCTCCAGCGACTGTGGCGCAACATGGTCGACGAGGAGTCCGGCGAGTGCACCGTCGTCGACACACCCGCCGACGACGTCACCCGCAAGCTGTTGCACCGCACGATCGACACCGTGCGCACCGAGATGGACTCGCTGCGGTTCAACACGGCCATCGCCAAGCTGATCGAGTTGAACAACGCCGTCACCAAGCTCGCCTCCACGCCACGCGAGGTGGCCGAGCCGATGGTGCTCATGCTGTCGCCGCTGGTGCCGCACATCGCCGAGGAACTGTGGCGCCTGCTCGGTCACGCCGACACCATCACCTACGTCTCGTTCCCGGTTGCCGACCCGGCGTTGCTGGTCGACGACACCGTGGAGGTACCGGTGCAGATCAACGGCAAGGTGCGCGGACGCATCGACGTCGCCACCGACGCCGACGCGGCCAGCATCGAAGCCGCGGCGCTGGCGGACGACAAGATCTCCGCCCTGGTCGACGGCGCCACCCCGAAGAAGGTCATCGTGGTGCCCGGCCGGATGGTCAACATCGTCCTCTGATCGTCCCCGGTCACCCGTTCTCGTGAAGCGGTAGAGGATTTGGACTCTTGCCTTTCCGGACCGACCGCGCGACCATGACCGTGGGTCCGATGAGGTGACCAAGAGGGATCCAGGGACGGAGCCGGGAAACCGGTCCCGCGTACTGATCCAAGCCTTTCCCCGCCAACGGGAGCGCACCTCATCGGGCCCGCCCACGCGTGTGACCTCGGCTCAACCCGACGGCGTGGAGCGCCGCCACTGTGACGGCGAGATCGAGCGCCACCCGCCACCGAACGAGGCGTCGACCTGCGCGCCGAAGAACGTGGAGGAGGCCATCACCGCGCCGGCGAGCACGCTGGAGATGATCGCGGCCGTATCGTCGTAGCGCAGCACGAGCGGCGCGGCGACCAGCCAGACCCCGACCGGCAGCGTGCCCCATCGCAGCGGCCTCAGCACCTCCCAGATGGCGACGAAGGCAAGTGAGGCCCCGATCGGCCCGAAGATGCGGTCGTTGTTCTCGGCGACTCCTTCGTAGCCGATGACGGCGGGCGCGAACATCAACCAGATGCCGGCGGCGACAGCGGCGACACGGGCGATCACGAGTCGAGCCCCCAGAAGACCCGCCACAGCGACTTGCCGTCGCTGTGTTCGCGACGCAGGTGTTGCAGACTGGCGAGCACCTCGTCGAGACCCGGCCCGATCATCGCCAGCGAGATGACGCCGGAGAAGAGGCACAGCGTGCAGAAGCTGCTGTAGAGCACGGGCTGGAAGATGGTGAGCATCACGCTGATCACCCCGAACGGCCCGACGAAGGCACCGAAGATGATCACGATCCACGGCATCGTCCGCCATCGCTTCGTGCCGCCGATCGCGCCCGTCACGGCATCGGCGAGGTAGCCCAGCGCTCCGAGCGCGGCGTCGCCGATCGGGAACCGCTCGAACGCCTGTGAGAACCCGGACTCGCGGACGATGTCCGTGGTGCCGTCACCGAAGAACGGCTCCCACACGGTGTCGACGACCTCCTGCTGGTACAGCGCGAGCCATGTCGCGGCGACGCCGCCGAACACGGCGAGCACGATGATCGGGATCCGTTGCCGCCAGGTCGACGGGTTGATCGACCAACCGGGTGGGATGCCGGAGTCGTCGTCCTGGGCCATGTCGAGGGTTGCGCTGGCGCTCACGGCATCATCCGGCGCGGCGGGGTCATGTCGTTGCGGGCGTACCAGCCGTCGCGATCCTGTCGGAGCCGTTCGACCATCACCGGCACCACGTCGCCGACGCGGTGTTGGGGTTCCCATCCGAGGTGCTCGTGCGCCGCGGAGATGTCGAGGTCGTAGTGGTCGGTCGCGCGGTCGATCATCCACGATCGGATGAACGGGTCCTCGCCGAGCGGATTCTTCTCTCGGGCCCACGCCCCGACCTTCGCGAGCAACGCCGGCACGCGGAACGTTCGCCACTCGGTGCCGTGCAGCGCGCACCCGATGATGTCCTGCAGGTCGCCGTACCCCAAGGTCTCGGGCTCACCGATCAGGACGGGCAAGCGGTCGGGGAGTTCGCTGCGCCGCTCGACGACGCGGACGAGAGCATCGATGGCGTCGTCGAGGTGCACGAAGGCCTGCCCACGATCGGGGTCGGCCGGGTAGAAGTGGCTGGTCGGCCACTTGCCGTCGATCCGCCGGATCTGATTGGTGATCGGCGGCGAATGGCCGTCTTCGTCGTACGCGCCGGCGATGCGCAGGATCACGCGCGACCGGGCGATGTCGGAGTGGTCGTCGATGACCCCCTCGGTCCGCACCTTCGACGTCGGGTACGGCCACGACTCGGTGATCGGATCGGACTCGTCGATGTCGTCGCCGGGATCGGTCGGTTCGTGGACCAGCATGGTCGAGGAGAACGCGAACTGCTCGACGTCGAATCCGCGCAGCGCCTCGAGCAGCCGCCGGGTGCCGTTCACGGTGATCTCCTGGTAGAGCGCCGGATCGCCGCCGGCGAAGTCGTAGTAGGCGGCCAGGTGCACGACCGAGGCGATTCGCTCGCCGTGCAGTCGGCGTACCCGTTGCAGTGCCCGGTCGACGGACTCGTCGGACGTCAGGTCGGTGCACACGAAGTCGACGTCGACCGGCGAGGTGGGATCTCCCTGCAGGTCGAGCACGACCACCCGGTGGTCGGTGTGCAAGCGATCGACCAGCTTCGAGCCGAGGAGACCGGATCCACCCGTGACGATCACGAGTGGACGGGCGTGATCGATGTCGTCGACAACCATGACGCCGCGCATACCCGCTCGGTCTGCAGGGAAACCGCAATCTCGGTCTCGGCGAAGCCGCTATGCCCGGATGACGAGCGCGGCGACCCCGAGGCACCAGATCCCGGCAATGGCGAGGCTCTCGAAGTCGACGTTGCGGGTGCCGCTCCCCTGGCGGACGAGTCCGGCGAGCAACAGTGCGTTCAACAGCATCGCCAGACCGGCGAGGAGCAGTGCCGACTCACCGGCCTGCTCGAAGATCGAACCGGGACCCACCAGGTCGGCGGCAGCGACGAACAACGTGTCGAACACGTTGCCACCGATGATGTCGCCCGCCGCCAGCCCGATCGCTCCGGATCGGGCCGCGGAAACGGCGGTCACCAGTTCCGGTGTCGACGTCGACACCGCCGTCAGCAGCACGCCGACCGACGTGGCCGACAGTGCAGTCCGCTCTGCGATCGAAGACCCCGCCCACGCCAACGCGAACCCGGACGCCGCCAGCACGGTGGCGAACACGCCGAACCGGGCCCAGAGCGACGCCATCGGCGCCGACTCCAGTCGCCGAACCCGTTCGCTCGGCTGTTCCTCGAGTTCGCCCATCTTGCCGCGCAGCCCGCCACGGGCGCCCTCGGAGTCGTCCGTGTCATCTGCGTGGTCTATGTCATCGGCGTCCTCGGCTTCGCCGGTGGGCGCGCCGACACCTGCGAGTTCGACCACGCCCTGCTGATCGACACGACGACTCAGCGAGAGTCCGACGAGGTAGGCGACCACGATCACCGGGGTGATCGGATGCACACCGACGACGACGGCGTCAGCCGAACCGAGTGCGATGACCACCAGCGAGAGCATGAGCAGCAGGAATGCCGCCTGGAACGAGACCTGTCGGGTCGGAACCCCGCTGGCCAGGGTGCCCGTGCGGTAGACGATGTCGGCGATCGCGATGAAGAACGTCTGGGCCGCCACCCCGCCGAGGGCGTTCGCCACTGCGAGCTCGGCTTCTCCGCGCGCCGCGGCGGTGACCGTGAGCACGAGTCCCGGCAACGAGGTCACCACGCCGAGCAGCACGGCCCCCACGAGCACCTGGCCGATTCCGAGCCGGTCGGCGATCGTCTCGACCACTCGGGCGAGCCGTGGCCCGACGAAGAAGACCGCGACCGTCGCCGCGCCGAACACCACGTAGACCATCGACGTCAGCTCCGTCGGACCGCCGACGCCGTCACCACCCCGATCGGCAGGGTCGGCGGTCGCTCGATGGTCCGAACGGGTGCAACACCGGGCTCGTCGAGGACCATGACGGTCCGGTTCCCCGTTGCCCGGTGCACCAAACGGCCGCTGGCGCGGCGCCGCCCCTACATCCGGATGACATCGCTGAGGTTCTGGTGTTCGAAGATCATCTGCTCCTGGAGCGCCAACGGCTGGC
>CAZJUC010000092.1:0-11843 GCA_964549065.1 uncultured Ilumatobacteraceae bacterium | reverse complement strand
CGCACGATCTGCGCCCCCTCCGTCCCAACGCACGATCTGCGCCCCCTCCGTCCCGGAAAGCGGGTCTCACCGGGCGCAGATGGTGCGGACGCGGCATCACCGGCAGGCCGGAGACTCGGGTGGGTGGGCGAGATGTCAGGCCAGGGCGCCGGCTCGTTGCCAGCGGTGGACGCGTAGTTCGTCGCCCCACGTCGACAGCTGCAGCGCTGCGAGGCGGTCGTCGAGTTCGCAGCGCATGTGGTCGTTGCACGGAATCACGAGGAACATGCGGGCGCTGCCGTGTGAGGCCCGCACCGCTGCCACCGGCTCGACGCCGAGCGATTCGCGGATGTCGGCCATCAGCGACCACGCCTGCTCCTCCACCCGCTCCGATCGGTCGGCGTGGTGATAGGCCACCACGCTCTGGCCGCGTTCGAGCAGGCGTTGCACCTCGGACAGGTAGACGTGTTTCTCCGCGAGGTTGCGGTGCGCGGGCACCGGGTGGTCGTCGCGTCGCATGCCGTTGTCGGGGTCGACGAACACGAGCGAACACGAGTTCACCGCCACCATGGCTTCGTGGAACCAGCGCTCGCGACGGACGATGCGTCCGACCCGGTCGGACGGCGAAAGGTCGGCGAAGCTCAACACGTTGTCGTAGTAGCGGGTGGTGCTGGGCAACACGCCACTCGCTGCGAGCGACGCCACCGACCGTTTTCCGGTGGCCATCATCACCCGGAGGTGGTCGTAGAGATCGGGGTCGAGTGGCCGGAGGTCCTGGCCCGCGGTGCTCGACGGGTCGAGGTAGCGGACGTGTTCGCCGTCGGCGTCGTGCTCCTCGTCGGGGACGCGGTACCAGATCACGCCCAACTGGTGCTGCGGAGCGAACGGGGTGGGGGCCACCAGCCAGCGGAGCAGGCCGAGCTTCAGGAAGTCGCCGACATCTCCGGCGTAACGATCTTGCACATGAGGGCATCGGCACACCACGACGGGAACTGAACCCAACCGGCAAGGAGGCGGCCGTGAGCGGCGATCAGGCGAACCGGCGTGTGGGTGACCATGGGGCGCCGCAGCCCGCCATGGGGGCCGACCCCGGTCTGTGTGGACCTGGTTGCGGATGGCCGGGGCCGACCGGCACGGACCGCGGGCAGGGGTGCCAGGTGGTGGAGGGTGACCGGCCGGTAGTGTCCCGCCGGATGCAGGGCAGGGTCGGCTGATGGCGAGAACGCACCGGGTGGACGAACGCCCCGTCCTCGCCGTTGCCGGTGTCGCCGGAATCGTCGCGGCGCTGTCGGACGCTTCGCCGACGGGTGCCACCGTCGTCGACGCCCTGCTCACGTTCGCGGCGATCGCGTTCGTGGTCTGGTGTGCCGCGTCGGCGCCGTGGTGGGTGCTGGCGATCATCGCGACGGCGGCGATGGCGATGGCCGGCGACCTCGTGCTGCTCGGGGTCGGCGCCGTGGCGTTCGCCGGCGCGCTCTGGATCGGTCTGCGGCGCCGCGACCTCGCGATCGAGCGTGCCGTGGTGGCCGCGATCGCGTTCAACGTGCTGGTCCGCGCCGAGGTGAACCCGGTGCTCGGCGTCAGCGCCCTGGTCGGCGTCGGGTGTGCGGTGCTCGTGGTGGTCTTCGGCGTCCGGCGGCGTGGCCGCCAGGCGGTCCGGTGGGTGAGGGTGGCCGGCGTGGCGACGGGTGCCATCGCGGTCGTCGCGGTGGCCGGTGCAGCCGTTGCGGTGGGGTCGGCGACGACCGACCTGCGCGCCGGGAACGTGAGCGGGCGCGCCGCCGTGTCGCAGCTGAGCGACGGCGACTACCAGAACGCGGCGGGGAGCTTCGCCGAGGCGGCAGCGCAGTTCGGTTCGGCGGGCTCCACGTTGGATGCCCCGTGGGCCTGGCCGGCGATGCTGATCCCCGCGGTCGCCCAGAACCGGGCGGCGGCGCTCGACCTCGCCACGGCCGCCACCGACGCGTCCGCCGCCATCGCGGACGCCTCCGCGGTGATCGACGTCGAGCAGCTCACCTTGCGCAACGGCCGCTTCGACGTCGACGCGATCAGGCTGCTCGGTGATCCGCTCGCCGCCGTGGAGACGTCGATCGACTCGCTGTCGGCAACGATCGACGACGTCGACTCCCCGTGGCTCGCCGCGCCGTTGAGCGAGCGCCTCGACGACCTCGAGGCCGACCTCGTCGGGTATCGCCCGCAGCTCGCGAACGCCGTGCAGGCGATCGAGCGGGTGCCGGCACTGCTGGGCTCCGACGACACACGCCGCTATTTCGTGGCGTTCACCACGCCGGCGGAGACCCGCGGGTTGGGTGGGTTCATGGGCAACTGGACCGAGTTCAGCGCCGAGGACGGACGCATCCGGGTGTCCGCGTCGGGCCGCACCGGAGAGCTGAACCGCGCCGGCGACGGCAACCGAGTCGTCACCGGCCCCGACGACTGGCTGGAGTCGTGGGGGCAGTACGGATTCGACAACGGCCCGGGGGGCACGACCGGCGAGGTGCCGTGGTCGAACATCACGATCTCGCCGCAGTTCCCGTCGACCGGCCAGGTGATGGCCGAGCTGTATCCGCAGAGTGGTGGCCGCGTCGTCGACGGCGTGTTCGCGCTGGACCCGTACGCCGTTGCCGGGTTGCTGCGCTTCACGGGGCCGATCAGCGTGGACGGCGTCGACAAGGTGCTGACGGCGCAGAACGTCGTCGAGTTCCTGCTGGTCGAGCAGTACGAGACCGAGAACGACGAACGCATCGACCTGCTCGAGGAGGTGTCGAGGGAGACGATCTCGCTGTTGCTCACCGGTGCCCTGCCGGGGCCGGTGAAGGTGGCCGACACCCTCGGCCCGCTCGTCGACGAGGGGCGCATCGTCGGCTGGGCCGCCGACCCCGGCGAGCAGCAGTACTTCGCCGACCTCGGCCTCACCGGCGCGATGCCCACCCTCGCGGGCAACGACGGATTGGCGGTGGTGTTCAACAACGCAGGCGCCAACAAGCTCGACGTGTATCTCGAGCGCGAGGTCGACTACGACGCCACCGTCGACGCCGCCACCGGTGCAACGACGGCGACGGCCACCGTCACCCTCACCAACAATGCACCGTCGTCGGGTCTGCCCGGCGGGGTGATCGGCAACTACACCGGCGACGCACCGGGCACGAATCGGGTGTTGGTGTCGCTCTACTCGGCGCTGCCGGTGACGTCGGCGGCGGCGCGAACTCCCGACGGTGACCTCACCGAGTTCCGGGTGGAGGTGGGCGCCGAGGCCGGCTGGGCGACCGGATCGGCGTTCGTCGTCGTCCCGCCCGGCGAGTCGATCACGCTCGTCTACGAACTGGCCGGCGCGTTGGTGCTCGACGACGGCTATTCGCTCGCCGTTCGTCCCCAGCCGATGGTGATCGACGAACAGTTGGCGGTGTCGGTGGTCGACACCGAGGGCCGGATGCTCGCCGGCCACGACGGCCCATCGACCCAGCCGCGGGTGCTCGGCCGGTAGTTTCGCCATCGATGCGACACGGAACGACACTGCACTCGACCCTCGCGCTCGCCGTGTCCGCCTGCCGGACGCCCGCTCGCCATGGGTGACGTCGAGCGGATCCTGCTGAGTTCGCCCGATGTCGGGCCACTCGAACGCGAGGCGTTGCTGCGCGCGTTCGACAGCGGCTGGGTGGCACCGGTCGGCCCGGAACTCGACGCGTTCGAGGCCGATCTCGCCACGTTCACGGGGTGGTCGGGCACCGTGGCGATGTCGAGCGGAACGGCCGCGCTGCACCTGGCGCTGTCGACGCACGGCGTCGGCCCGGGCGACGAGGTGCTCGTGTCGTCGTTCACATTCGCTGCGACGGCGAACGCGGTGACCTACACGGGCGCCACACCGAAGTTCCTCGACAGCGAACCGGTGTCGTGGAACATCGACCCGCAACTGCTCTCCGACGAGCTGGCGGCCGCCGACGCAGCGGGCCGGCTGCCGGCAGCCGTGGTGGCGGTCGACCTGTACGGCCAGTGCGCTGACTACGACGCCATCGCGCCGTTGTGCGCGCGGTACGGCGTGGTGTTGGTGGAGGACGCCGCCGAGGCGCTCGGCTCGACGCACGGGGGGCGGGCGGCCGGCACCCTGGGCGATGTCGGGATCCTGTCGTTCAACGGCAACAAGATCATCACCACCTCCGGCGGCGGTGCGCTCCTGTCACCGGACACCGCGGTCGCCGATCGGGTGCGCTATCTGGCCACGCAGGCCCGTCAGCCGGCTGCCCACTACGAGCACACCGACATCGGCTTCAACTACCGCCTGAGCAATCTGCTGGCGGCGATGGGCCGGGCGCAGCTCGAGCGGTTGCCGGACATGTCGGCGCGGCGGTTGGCGATCAACGAGCACTACCGACGTGAGCTGGCCGACGTGCGTGGCCTGGACTTCATGCCGATCGCGCCGTGGTCCACCGCCGACGGTGGTGGCCACTGGAACGGCTGGCTCACGTGCGTGACCTTCGACGAGCCGACGCATCGCGACCGGGTGCAGGCCGCGTTGTCGGCCGCCGAGGTCGAGAGTCGGCCGTTGTGGAAGCCGATGCATCTGCAGCCGGTGTTCGCGTCGGCGCCGGCCCGGGTGAACGGCACGAGTGAGCGCCTGTTCGACCACGGCCTGTGCCTGCCGAGCGGCAGCGTGCTCACCGACGCCCAGGTCGACCGGGTCGTGTCGGTCATCCGCACCGCCTGAGGTATCGCGACCTCACGGCTCGAGCGGGTGGCGTCAGTCGGCGAGGGTCGTCCCGGGGACCGTCGAGCGCGAGCCACCGTCCGACGCCCTCGTCGGCGCGGTCGGAGATGTTGTCGTCGATGTTGTCGTCGATGTGGTCGTCGGCGTCGTTGACGTCGTCGGCGTGGTGGTGGTGCTGGTCGAGGTCGACGAGCTGGTGGTGGTCTGCTGGGGGGTGGTGGTCGACGTTGCCGGGTCCGCCGGGTCCGTCGGGTCCCTCGGGTCCGTCGGGTCCGTCGGGTCCGTCGGGTCCGCCGATGATTGCGCGGCGTCCGGGTGGGGTTGTTCGGCGAGCACGTCGATGGGCTGTCGTTCCGGTGCGCCGTCGATCAGCGCCTGGAGTTCGGACGGGACCGGCGCGATGCCGGGCACCATCATCAGGCTGTCGCTGCGCATCGCCGCGACGCGCAGCGGCGCAGCGTCGCACAGCGGCAGGTTCGGGAAGGCACTGTTTCCGTTGGCGGTCGCCAGCGGGAACGTGGTGGCGACGCTGCCGAACGACGCAGGCATGTCGAAGGTGCCGCTGGCGAACCGGCAGCGGACCGTGGTGCCCGACGGCCCGGTGCAGGTGATGCGTACCCCCGCCGACACGGTGAACGAGCCGCCGGCCGCCCCCCACAGGTTGACGAACGACAGGCTCGCGGAGTTCGTTGCGCTCCAGGCTCCGGAGCTGGCGGTGGCGAGCGGCGTCGACAGGTGGAACGCATATTGGATGCTCGCGACCGCACCGCACGGGCAGGATCCCGGCACCGATCCGATCGAGAGGGTCACGAAGTCGCCGAAGAACGTGGTGTTGAACGCCGAGATGGTGACGACGGGTGAGCCGCTGAAGTCGAACAGGCAGGCGTCGCTGCCGACGTCTGCGTGAGCGGGTCCGGAGACGATCAGCGATCCGCCGGCGACGGCGCCGGTGGAGGCTGCGAGCAGACGCAACGCGTCGCGACGTCGGATCCGCTGGGGGCCGCGGGGAGCTGGCTCGACCACGGCAAAACGGTACTGAGGGTCACATCGCGGGTGGGGGATCCCCTATCACATCGGCCGTGAGCGGGGCGAGTTCGCCGAGTGCGGCGTGCAGGTCGGTGTAGAGCAGTTCGTGGCCCGGCACGGCGCGCACGAGCCGTTCGAGGATGCGGAACACGTCGGCGCTGACGGGGGTCGAGATCTCTCCGAGCGTGCACTGCATCAGGCGTTCGAGCGTCTCGGCGGGGCTGAGCGGGGCGAAGCGGTGAGGCCCGTCGGCGTCGTAGCGCGGGAACACGATGGCGCAGATCTCGACCGGCAGCGCGGCCACCCCACCGGCGCGGGCCGTTGCGCCGTCGGTGGTGGTGGTGGTAGCGGTGGCGGTTGCCGGCGCGAGTTCGGACGGGGGGACGAAGCGTTCGTCGATCTCGAAGCGGCTGCCGGCGCGTCGGAGCCGGGCGATGGTCGGTGCGAGCAGTTCCACCGATGCCGACCGCAGGGCCACCGGCTTGCCGTAGGGCGCGATGGTGAGCCGGTCGGGGTCGAGACGACTGACCTCGTCGGCGACGAATCGGTGTCCGGACGCGGCGAGGGCGGTGGTGATCGTGGTCTTGCCGGAGTGCGACGCCCCCGGCAGCACGATGGCACCGAAGGCGCCTGCCACCGTTCCGGCGTGCAGCGGGACCGTGGCGTCGTTGCGGCAGGCAGCGGCCGCCCGTGCGTTGACGTCCATCAGGAGGTGCGACACCAGCGAGCCCTCGAGCAGCGAGGTGTACACGACCTCGTCGTCGGCGGTCACCCGGTACCAGCGGTGGTCGGTGTCGTCGAGCTTCGTCGCTTCCACCGCGAAGCGGATCGGCGGCGGGTCCTGCGAGGGTGCGCCCGGTGCGAAGTCGACGAGCAGGTCGTCGAACGCGGCGACCACGTCGGTGTCGGGCGACGAGATGGTGAAGGTCACGCCGTGGGCGTCGAAGGTGTCGGTGTCCACGGTGGGTTTCGGGTTCAGCCGGTCGGGCCGTCGGCGACGAGGAGTCGGCGGATCTGTTCGGCGGCGAGGGCGCGGTCGATGCTCGCGTGGACGCGTCCGTTCTCGACGAGGTGCTCAACGGTGTGGAACCACTCGCCCGACGGATGCCGCGCCGCGAAGCGGGCGAGCAGCGCGCCGGGGTTGATCGGATGGTGCACCGCCTGGTGGTCGGCGTGCTGTTCGGCGTCGAGTTCGCCGGCGTCGGCGTCGTGTTCGCCTGCGTCGGTGGCGGCGGGGTGGCTGCACGCGTCGAGGCCGACGAGCCCCACCAAGGCGAAGGCAGAGTCCGCACCCGCGTCAGGGCCCGCCGAAGTGGCGGTGAGCGGCGGTGGGACGTGCACGGTGTCGCCGTCGACGGCCACGCTCCAGGTGGGCAGCTCGGTGACCTCGGCGCGGGTGAGGCGAGGGTCGGCGGTGAGCGCCGGCGGGGTGGCGTCGACGAGCACGGCGCGGCCGCCGGCGACGAAGGTGCGCAGGCCGAGCCAGCGGCGGGTGTCGTCCTGGCGGGCGAGCACGCCGCCGAGCACGTGGTCGAGTGCGTTCATCACGTCGTCGGGTCGGCGCGATCGGGCGAGCAGGCGGCGCCCGATGCGCAGTTGCGGCACGGCCCTGGGGCCCCGTCCGCTGCTGTCGGTGTGGAGGCGCACGCTGAACGCCCACGGAATCGGCTCATCGGGCGCGCCCTGCTCCCCCGGCAACGACGCGGCGGCATCGACCCACGCGCCGAACATCGTCCGGATGGTGGCGGCGGTGGCGTCGCTGTCGGCGCGCAGCCCGACGAGCTGGTCGCCGACGCGCAGGGTCACGGTGTCCGCCCACACGGAGCGGTCGTCGGGGGTGCCTCAAGGGTCGGGCGGTGCGACGAGGATCGGGGTGCCGTCGGCGGCCCGTCGGGGCTCGGGCACGAGCGGCATGTGGATCGGTGCGTCCTCGCCGACGAGCAGACCGGCGGCGGCGAGACCGTCGAGGGCGTCGCCGATCGAGTCGACGAGGTCGGCGGCGGGCACCGCGAACACCTCGGCGAGTTCGTCGGGCATCGAGGCGACGGTGGTCTCGCCGTCGCACAGCAGCCAGACAGCGCCGGCGACGGCGTTGAGGCGGTGGACCATCGACGCGCCTTCGTGGAACAGCACCGCTTCGCCGTCGAACACGGCGGTCTCGACCCCGTCGACGCCGAGCGGGGTGTCACTCGGGGCAAATCCGGGCTCGGTCACTGCGCCAGGATGCCCGGCCGGGTCGGCGACGTCAACGACCCTCGCTCCGGACGTGACGGCGATGAGCGAAACCCCCGGATGCCGGGGTTTCGCTCATCGCCCGGGTTCGTCGCCGAGGAACTCGTACATCGTCACGTGGTCGATCGCGTTGACGCCGCCGCCGGTCAGCACCGCGCGCACGGTGAGGCCGATGATCTGCAGGTCGACACGGGGCGAGGCGTGGTCGACGTACCAGACGTCGTAGCCGAGCTTGGTGGGCCAGTCGAGGGCGTTGCGGCCGTGCACCTGGGCCCAGCCGGTGATGCCGGGGACCGCGTCGAGGCGTCGGCGCTGCTCGGCGCTGTACCGGTCGACGTAGGCGAGCGGCAGCGGGCGGGGGCCGATCAGGCTCATGTCGCCGCGCACCACGTTCCACAGCTGCGGCAGTTCGTCGAGGCTGCTGGAGCGCAGGAGCCGCCCGAACCGCGTCAGCCGCTGGTCGTCGGGCAGCAGTTCGCCGTCGGAGTCGCGGGCGTCGGTCATGCTGCGGAACTTGACGATCTCGATCGGCTGTCCGTCGAGGCCGGCACGAGCCTGGCGGAACAGCACCGGCGCGCCGAGCCGCACCCGCACGGCGATCGCCGTCGCCACGATCAGGGGGCTGGCGATCGCCAGCACGACCGCCGCGAGAGTGGCGTCGACGGCCCGCTTCACCGGGGAGCGCAGCCATCGGGCGGGGGTCATCGGCCCGAGCGTAGGTCGAGCGATAACGTCTCGGCCGTGACCGACCCGCTGCGCCTGGTGATCGTGGGCGCCGGCGGCTTCGGTCGTGAGGTGCACCACGTCGTCGAGACGATCGTCGCTGCCGGTGTGGCGCTCGAGCTCGTCGGCTACGTCGACGACCAGGGATCGTCCGACGAGCTGCTCGCCCGCCTCGGCACCCGGCGCCTCGGCGGCATCGACGTGCTGTGCAACGGCGACGACGGTCCGGTCGGCGACGACGGTCCGGTCGGCGACGACGGTCCGGTCGGTGGCGGTGGTCCGGTCGGCGACGACGGTCCGGTCGGTGGCGGTGGTCCGGTCGGCGACGATGGTCCTGGCGGCGACGATGGTCCAGTCGGTGGCGGTGGTGGTCAGGTCGGCGCCGAGGTCGGCTACGTGATCGCCATCGGTGCCGGTGGGGTGCGCCGCACGATCGACGAGCGGCTCACCGCGGCCGGACGCCGGGCGCTCACCCTCGTGCATCCGATGGCGACCGTGGGAGGCGACAACCGCCTCGCCGAGGGATGCATCGTCGCCGCGGGCGCCAGGGTCACGACGAACATCACGTTGGGGCGCCACACGCAACTGCACGTGAACTCCACGATCGGGCACGATTCGGTGCTCGACGACTTCGTCAGCGTGTACCCGGGGGCGACGGTGAGCGGCAACGTGCACCTGGCCGACGGCGTCACGATCGGCACCGGCGCCAACGTGTTGCCGGGTGTCACGGTCGGTGCCGGCGCCTTCGTCGGTGCCGGCGCGGTGGTGACCGCCGACGTCGAGCCGGGCGTGACGGTGGTCGGCGTCCCGGCCCGCCCGATCGAACAGTGAGTGCAGTGAGAGCAGTGAGAGCAATGACCGCCGACGACACGACAACCAGCAATTCAGGAGCACGATGAACGCCAGCGAGGCAATCCAGAAGATCGACGACCGCACTGCGAAAGTGGTGGTGGTCGGGCAGGGCTACGTGGGGCTGCCGGTGGCGATGCGGGCCGTCGAGGTCGGCTTCACGGTGGTCGGCTTCGAGGCGTCGGTCGCCCGGGTGGAGGCGTTGCTCGCCGGCGAGAGCTACGTCGGCGACATCTCCGACGAGGAACTCACGCGGGCGCTCCACGCGGGCTACACCCCCACCGCCGATCCTGCCGGCCTGGAGGGTTTCGACGTGGCGGTGATCAGCGTGCCCACTCCCCTGCGCGACGGCCTGCCCGACCTGTCGTACATCGAGCATGCAGGGCGCGACCTCGCCCAGCACCTCCGCCCGGGCTGCTGTGTGATCCTCGAGAGCACCACCTATCCGGGCACGACCACCGAGCTGCTCGCCCCGATCCTCGCGGAGGGCTCGGGGCTGGCGGAGGACGAGTTCTTCGTCGGCTACTCCCCCGAACGGATCGACCCGGGCAACGCGACCCATGGTCTGGTGAACACCCCGAAGGTGGTCAGCGGGTCGACGCCCGACGGCCTCGCGGTGGTCGACGCGTTCTTCTCGGCGCTCGTCGACCAGACCGTTCCGGTCGGCTCGTGCGCGGAGGCCGAGATGGTGAAGCTGCTCGAGAACACGTTCCGCCACGTCAACATCGCGCTCGTCAACGAGCTGGCGATGTTCGCCCGCGAGCTGGGCGTCGACGTGTGGCGGGCGATCGACGCCGCGGCGACGAAACCGTTCGGGTTCATGAAGTTCACGCCGGGGCCGGGTGTCGGCGGGCACTGCCTGCCGATCGATCCCAGCTACCTGGCGTGGCGGGTGAAGCAGCACCTGGGCCACACGTTCCGGTTCGTCGAGTTGGCCAACGACGTCAACGAGCACATGCCCGACTACGTGCACGACCGGGTGACAGCGATGCTGAACCGCGAGCGCAAGGCGGTCAACGGCAGCCGGGTGCTGCTGTTGGGGCTGGCGTACAAGAAGGCGACGAGCGACTGGCGTGAGAGCCCGTCGGTGCACGTGGCCGCCCGGTTGCAGACCAGCGGCGCCGACGTACGGTTCTGCGACCCGTACATCCCCGAGGTGAACGCCCTCCACCTGGCCGATTCGCTGGTGCCGTTCACCCAGGAGGAACTGGCCGCGGCCGACGTGGTGGTCGTGCTGGTGGATCACCCCGAGTTCGACCCGGCCTTCGTCGCCGAGCACGCCCCGCTGGTGTTCGACACCAAGAACCTGCTGAAGGGCAACGAGTTCCGCGGCGAACTCCTCTGAGCTGCCCCCGCCGGGAAAGCAAACCCCGTCAGAGAGCGAGATGGAGTCGGAGTGCTTCGTCGAGTGCCACGAGCTGGTCGTGAGCAAGAGCGCCGATGCGGGCGCCGACTCGCTCGACATCGACGGAGCGGACCTGTTCGGCCTGTGCCTTGGAGTCGTGGTCGAGCCCGGTGTCGGAGGCGTCGAGGAAGACCTGGAACGGGTACACGTTGGCGGTGTTGGACGTCACCGGGACCACGGTGACGACTCCTCGCCCAAGCCGTTGCGCCGTGAGGTTGGCGCCGTCGTTGCTGACGATCACGGCGGGTCGCCGCTTGCTGGCCTCGGCGCCCCTCACCGGATCGAGATCGACGAGGCGGATCTCGCCCCGGCGCATCAGCTCAGCCCGTCCGACGCGGTGGACTCCCAGGCGTCGTCCTCGCCTGCCTCGGCCCACTCGGCCCACGCATCCTCGTAGGCGGCTCCGAGTTCGGAGGCCCGTAGCAGGCGGACCGCTCGATGCAGCGCTGCCGACCGCGACGGGAGGCCCTGCATGCTGGCATAGCGATCGAGGTACTCGACGTCGTCGTCGGGAAGGCTCACGCTGACTTTCACACTCTGATGCTACCCAGAGTAGGAACATGGGAGCAACAGGCGAGGAAGCGGTTAGAGAGCAGGCAGTGCCGTAGGTTCCCTCGGTGAAGATCGATCGACGAGATGCCCTGAAGAAACTCGCTGTGGGCGGCGTCACCGCTGCCACCGCCTCGGCGGTGATCTCCAGCCCGGTCTTCGGCAACGACACGCCGGTCCCACCGGACCAACCGATCGTCGGCGCTTCCGTCGATCCGCTGAACTCGTTGAGGTTGATAGTCACGCTGAGCCCGGGAACCGCAACCTGCAACGGGAACGGCTCAGGCACCGCAAGCGTCACCGGCTCGTCTCAGACCTCGTATCCGAACAACAGCATTCTCGGCTTCATCGGCGTCGAGGGTGACCTCAACCTCGAAG
>CAZJUC010000091.1:0-11949 GCA_964549065.1 uncultured Ilumatobacteraceae bacterium | reverse complement strand
CGTGCACCAGCACCTCGCCGGCGACACCTCCAGCAGCTTCGAGCTGGTCCTCGACATGATCCTCGACGGCCTCGTCCGTCTCGACGCCGAGCAGTAGCTCTGACGTTTGCGTGACCTTTCCGGTGGCCCGGGCCACCCGAACCGCACGGCAAACGGGAGTTTCAGGGGGCGTGGAGGGCCCAGGGGGCGGCGTCCTCGAAGACTCGGGCGAGGCGGAGGCACTGGTCTTCGCGGTGGCGGGCGGTGGTGATCATCAACCCGACCGGGAGGCCGTCGGCGGTGAGTCCGGCGGGCACGGTGATCGACGGCAGGTTCACCACGTTGGCGAGCATCGTCAGCAGTGCGGCGGTTCCGGCGTGGCAGCGCCGGCCGGCGATCTCGGTCGGCATCGGCCCCTCCGCGGCGAACGGCGCACACGGATTGGTGGGTGTGAGCAACACGTCGATGCGTTGGAACACCTCGGCGACCTGGAGTTCGAGGCCGCGTCGTGCCTTCTCGACCTTCGCGAATTGCGGCAACGTCACGCCCCGGTTCCGGTCCCAACCGCCACGGACCAACGGGTCGAGTTCGTCGATTCGGTCTTCCCACCCGTCGGGTACGTCGACGAACTGATCGGCCGATTCCATGAACGCATAGATCCGGATGAAGTCGTCGATCTGCACGTCGAATCCCGTGTCGGCCAGCCGGGCGGCATCGACCAGCCTCGAAGCAGCCCGCTCGGCGGCCTCGACCACCTCGGGATCCGTGGTCACGAATCCGAGATCGGCCGACCAGGCCGATCGCAGCCCGGCGACGTCGAGCTGCTCGATCGCGTCGACGTACGAGATGCCCGGTTCGGGCAGCGATGTGCGATCGCGCATGTCGGGACCCGCAGCGACGTCGAACAACAGGGCGGTGTCGGCGATGGTGGTGGCGAGGGCGAAGTTGACGGCGTTGCCGGCGTGGCGGGTGACGCCGAACGTCGGCACCCGTCCGTAGGTGGGCTTGAGACCGGGGAGCCCGCACGACGCAGCCGGCCCGCGGATCGATCCGCCGCCGTCGCTCGCCGTGCCGAAGGCAATCGCCCCCGCCGACACCGACGCGGCCGTTCCCCCGCTCGACCCGCCCGGAGTGCGCTCGGTGTTCCACGGGTTTCGGGTCACGCCGTGCAGCGGGCTGGCCGTGTAGCCGAACGCCCCGAACTCGGGCGCCGCGGTCTTGCCGATCGGGATGGCGCCGGCAGCCCTGAATCGTTCGACGTGGATGTCGTCGCGGGCTGCGGGCGGTGCGTCGGCATACCAGCGCGACCCCCGGGTGGTCGGCATCCCGATGCAGTCCTCGAGGTCCTTCACGCCGAACGGCACCCCGGCGAGCGGTCCGATTCGTTCGCCGTGAGCGCGCGCCCGGTCGACGGCGTCGGCTGCGGTGAGCGCACCAACGGCGTCGACGTGCACGAAGGCGTTCAAGGTGGGCTGCTGTGCCTCGATGCGTTCGAGTGCCGTCTCGACCAACTCTCGCGCCGACATCTCGCCGTCGCGCACCGCCGCTGCCGAACGCTGGACGTCCCCGAGCTCCATCGCCGGATGGTAGCCAACACGCCGTCATCACCTCTGGGTGACGTTCTCGGTGGCCCGCCCCACCGAGAACGTCACGCAAACGGGGTTGGGCTCAGTCGAGGCTGGGGAAGTAGATCTGCCAGGCGAGGAGCGACTTCGCTGCCAGGCTGAGCACGAGGTACACCTTCTCGCCGTAGATGTAGTCGGTCCACTTGCCGATGCCCCGGTACTGCAGCCACTGGTTGAATCCGAAACTGAAGAACAAGAGGAACTGCACGACGATGATGCCGTACACGAAGCCCGGCACGGTCTCCGATCCCACGATCTGGATCAGGATGCCGACCCACGGTGCGATGCCGGCGAGCGTGCCGAACCAGAACGGCATCATCGTGGTGGAGGTGCGTCCCGGCGGGTTCATGCGCTCCTGGATCCATCCGAACAGGATCATCGCCACGTTCGCGCCGATCACGGCGACGACGGCGGTGATGTTGGTGATGCCGCTGTAGAAGCCGATCAGCAGGATCATCAGCGTGGCGCTGATCGAGTACTCGACCCAGCGGAACCGGTTGATGCCGCCGCGCAGGTCGCGCTCGTAGGTCGATCGCAGCACGGTGGCGGTCACCAGGTGGTCGATCGCTGCGAGCGCGAGGAAGAGCCCGATCGCGAAGCCCACGCGCACGTCGAAGAACGCTTCGGCGTCCGGTACTCGGGTGCCGGGTTCGCCTTCGGGGAACGTCGACACCACCTGGATCACGAAGTCGCCGGACAGCACGACGATCAACACCGCCTGCACGGCATGCAGCACGGTGAGTCCGAGGTTCCAGGCGCGCAGGTTGGCGAGCCGTTCGGGCGTCACGCCGGTGGCGATCGGCGGCCCGTCTGGTCGCGGCTGGTCTGTTGTGGTCATGGAGCTCACTCTTCCCCTCGGGGGCGGATCTGAACCGGCGCCCTCGTCCAGTCTTGCTCACCTGTGACGAGCTTGCGTCGATGGGCCGGCTGTTGCCGCTTGCAGCACCTCACCCACCTCATCTCGTTCGTGTTGCAGTTCCGGTGCCCCGGGCCTTCAGACCTGTCACGCAAACGGGGGTTTCCCGCCTGGTCAGGTGCCGCAGAAGGTGCGGTATCCGTCGGCGGCATCGGGCGGCGCAGGTTGCTCGAAGCGCTCGAGGCCCTCCCGCCGCTCGAAAGGCCGGGTGACGGCGTCGAGCAGGTCGTCGAACGGGCCGAAATCACCCCATCCCGCCGAGGTCAACGCCTCCTCGACCAGATGATTGCGTGGCACGTACACCGGGTTTCGGCGGTCCATGTCATCGGCCACCGTCGTCGGATCACCCACCACCGCCGGTGCCCATCGGCCGATCCAGTCGCTGAGCGCCGGCATCGCCGCCGCGCCGAACACGGCCATGGGTGCATCGACGCCACCGCGCACCACCGAGGACAGCGAGCGCAGTCCGCCGGTGTAGTCCACCCGATGCTCGCCCATGAGGTTCAACAGCTCGGCGATCAGATGATCGTGCGTCGCGTCGCCGGTCGGCAGGCCGAGCTTCGCGTGCATCCCCGCCGTCCACGTTCCCTGGAGGCGCTCGGGCAAGGTCTCCAGTACGCCTGTCGCCAACTCGATGGCACGGTCGTCGTCGTCGTCGAACACGGGCAGCATCGCTTCGGCCAACCGGGCGAGATTCCAGGTGGTGATCGCAGGCTGGTTGCCGTAGGCGTAGCGGCCGCCGTGGTCGATCGAGCTGAACACGGTCGCCGGGTCGTAGGTGTCCATGAACGCGCACGGCCCGTAGTCGATCGTCTCGCCCGAGATCGTGACGTTGTCGGTGTTGAGCACGCCGTGGATGAAACCGAGCATCATCCACTGCGCCACGAGGTCGGCCTGCACGCCGACGACGTGTTGGTACAGCGCCAGCGCCGGGTTGTCGCTCTCGGCAGCATCAGGCACGTGACGGGCGATTGCATAGTCGGTCAACGAGCGCAGCAGTTCGGCGTCGCCGGTGGCCGCGGCGAACTGGAACGTGCCGACGCGCAGGTGGCTCGCGGCCACGCGGGTCATCACCGCACCCGGGACCTGGGCGTGGCGACTGTCGACTTCTCGAACGATCGCGTCGCCGGTGGCGACCACGGCCAACATCCGGGTGGTGGGCACACCGAGAGCGTGCATCGCCTCGCCCATCAGGTACTCGCGCAGCATCGGTCCGACCGCAGCACGTCCGTCGCCCCCGCGCGCGAACGGTGTGCGGCCCGAGCCCTTCAGGTGGAGATCGCGACGCACGCCCCGCCGATCGATCAGTTCGCCGAGGAGCAGCGCGCGGCCGTCGCCGAGGCGAGGCGAATAGCCGCCGAACTGGTGCCCGGCATAGGCCTGGGCGACGGTGGTCGCACCGTCGGGCACTGCATTGCCGGCGAGTATCTCGACCGCGGCAGGTGAACGCAAGCCGGCAGGGTCGAGGCCGAGTTCGTCGGCGAGGTCCTCGTTGAGGACCAACAGTTCCGGTGCCGACACCGACTCGGGCGCCCACGGCGTGTGCAGACCCACCAGCTCGCGGGCGAACGAATCGTCGAGTGCGAACACGGGCTGGGCGAGGTCCGTCATACGTCCAGCCTAGGAACACACGCACCGCTGCAACCCCGAAGGACGCGAGTCGTCGCCACAGGTGTAACGATTGGTGTCTGACACCAATCGTTACCGTTGCTCGAAAGGACAGACACCCATGGGATTCCGACTTGCGAACGTCGACGGGCGTGCGGTGCTCGTGCACGGCGACCACTACACCGACCTCGCGACGCACTCGTCGGGGGCGCTGGGGTCCGACCCGATGGACGCGCTCACCCGCCCCGACCTCCTCGCCGAGTTGACGGCCGGCCTCGACGACTCGTCGGTCACCGGACTGCTCGCCGACGTCGTGCTCGGCCCACCGGTACCGCGACCGCAGAAGGTGTTCGGGATCGGCTTGAACTACGCCGAACACGCCGCCGAGGGAGGCCGCGAGGCGCCGTCGAGTCCGCTCGTGTTCACCAAGTTCCCGTCGTGCCTCGTTGGTCCGTCCGCCGACGTCGAGCTGCGCAGTGACGGCTGCGACTACGAGGGGGAGTTGGTGGTGGTCATCGGGCCCGGCGGCAAGGACATCGCCGTCGAAGATGCCTGGGACCACGTGGTGGGACTCACCGCCGGTCAAGACATCTCGGACCGTCCCGCCCAGTTCGCGGCGAGCCCACCGCACTTCGACCTCGGCAAGTCGTTCGACACGTTCGGTCCGATCGGGCCCGTCCTGGTGTCCCTCGACGAATTCGACGATCACACCGACCTGCGGATCGTGACCCAGGTGAACGGCGAGGTGCGCCAGAACGGCTTCACCTCCGACATGATCTTCGACGTCGCGACGCTGGTGAGCTTCCTGTCGCACGTCACGACGCTCAACACCGGTGACCTGATCTTCACCGGGACGCCATCGGGCGTCGGGGTTGCACGACAACTGTTCCTCGCCGACGGCGACTCGATCACCACCACCATCGAAGGGATCGGCACGATGACCAACCGCTGTGTCCGCGTCAGCGACGCCCCGAGGCTGGGAGTGGAGCCGACATGACCACTCGTCCGCCTACCCCACGCATCGAACCGATCGATCTCGACCACGTCACCGACTCCGAACTGGCCGAGACGCTGTCGGGTTCGCTGAGGCTCGACGGTCGGCCGTTGAACATCTTCGGCGTGCTCGGCCATCACCCGAAACTCCTGAAGCGGTTCAACCTGCTCGGCGGTTTCCTCCTCAACAAGGGTCTGCTCCCCGAGCGGGAGCGCGAGCTCGTGATCCTGCGTGTGGGTTGGAACGCGCAGGCCGTGTACGAGTTCGGCCAGCACACGGTGATCGGTCGGCGCTGCGGCCTCACCGACGAGGAGATCTCGGCGCTGACGATGTCGCCGCACGAACACGCGTGGAGCGCCGGCGATCGGGCGCTGATCGCGCTCGCCGACGACCTGCACGCCGACGACTGTGTGCGCGACGGGACGTGGCTGGCGCTGTCGGCCCGATGGAACGAGGCCGAGCTGGTCGAACTCCTGGTGGTCGCGGGTTTCTACCGGCTGGTGTCGGGTTTGCTGAACAGCGCCGGTGTGCAACTCGACGACGGCGTCCCCGGCTTCCCGCCGTGACGATCAACCGGGCTGTCGTGCCTCGATCGTCATGAGGTCATGCCACCGAGGCCGACGAGACCGCGGGCGAGTTCGATCTCGCCCATGTGGCGTAGGCCGTGCTGGTAGAGCCAGCACTCGAACGCGTCGAGCACCGTGATGCCGTCCGGCCCGGCGCACCGGGCGCTGTAGGTGGATGCGATCATCGGCGGGTACGGCTTGGCGATCACCACGCGGGTGAGGTCGGTCGGGTCCATCGTGCGCAGATGTTCCTCGGTGCGATCGAACACCGCTCGCTGGTACTCCTTGTAGGCGTCGTAGTCGCCGATGCGTTGGGCGACCATCTCGTCGACGGTCTTGTGTTTGCCGTGGTCGGCAATGGTGAGCTGCACGCGCGTACTCCACTCGTCGTTCCAGATCGGCGGTTGGCCGGTGATCATCATGAACGACCCGTCGTGCATGTTGACGTAGTGGAACAGCGAGAACGCGATCGGAAGGACACCGTCGCGTTCGAAGTGGTTGACGTGTCCGAGGTCCATCGTGTCGACGGCCTGGTAGTAGAGCGAGTGCATGGTGCGCATCCGCCGGTACAGCGAGTCGAGCATCGGGTCGCCCAGCGGCGGTGCTGCGTTGAGGTCGAGGTCGATCGAAGCGTCGAGGACCATGTCGCCGGATTCGCTCATGGGCTGACAGTAGTCAGCCCAGCGTCATCTCGTATCGACCTGGTTGCGAACACAGTGGGCCGCTCAGAGATCGTCGAGGTCGTAGATGCTGCGCGCCGGTTCGTCGGCGGGGTCGATCTCGAGGTCGTTCAGCAAGCCGTGGCGCAGGTCGTAGACCCAGCCGTGGACGTGTTCGCCCATCTCCATGCCCCAGCGACGTTGGACGAACGAGGTCGAACACAACCGGTAGACCTGCTCGCGGACGTTCAGCTCGACGAGGCGCTGGTGGCGCAGCTGCTGGTCGTCGATGGCGTCGAGTTCGTCGTGGTAGATGCGGTAGACGTCCTTGATCGTGCGCAGCCACTTGTCGATCAGACCGTGGTACGAGCCGTCGACGGCCGCTGCGACGCCACCGCATCCGTAGTGGCCGCAGACGATGACGTGTTCGACCTCCAGGACCTCGACGGCGAACTGCAGTACCGACATCAGGTTCATGTCGGTGTGCACGACCAGGTTGGCGATGTTGCGGTGGATGAACATCTCGCCGCTGCCGGTGCCGACCATCTCGTTGGCGTTCACCCGACTGTCCGAGCATCCGATGAACAGATACTTGGGGTGCTGCCCCGCCGCGAGCCGCTCGAAGTGGTCGGGGTCCTGTGCGAGCTCGTCGGCGACCCATCGACGGTTGTTCTCGAACAGTTGCGTGTAACTCGGTGTGGACACACCGAGAGCCTCGCACAGTGGCTCGGGACACCCGCGACCGATCAACAGAAGGTGAGTTCCGGCAACAAAGTTCGTAGCATGCTTTCATGGCTGCTGGAACCGTTGCCGGAGATCGCTCTCCGACCAGGAACGCCGATGAGGGCACGTGGACGTTCCTGACGAACCACAGCCACGTGCTCATCTGTCTGGCCCGAGACCCGAAGCTGCGTCTCCGAGACCTCGCCGACCAGGTGGGCATCACCGAACGAGCGGTCCAGGGCATCGTGAAGGACCTCGAGGCTGCGGGTTGTCTGACCCGTCACCGGGAGGGGCGCCGCAACCGCTACGACATCGTCACCGACCGTCCCATGCGACATCGGGTCGAACGCCAGCGCGTGGTCGGCGATCTCCTCGGGGCCATGGCGCCGACCGGCGACTGACTGCTCGGCGAGACTCGCACGGGCCGGTCAGGCCAGGTCGCCGCACGACACGGTGTCGTCCACCCACTCGGGGGCATCCAGGTCGATGCCGAGGCTGTACGTCATGTTCGTCTCCCGACGGTGGCCGCGTCAGGACGGGGGTGGTGGTGTGCCTGGTGGCGGCGGCGTGCTCGGCGGAGGTGGCGGCGGCGTGCTCGGCGGAGGTGGCGGCGGCATGGCGGGCGGTGGCGGGGGCACAGCGGGCGACTCGTGAACTCCCGGTGGCGGCGGGGGCGTGGTCGAGGGCGCCTCGGCGTCGGGCGAGTCGGAGTACGGCGTGCTCTTCGAACGCTTGAACAGCACGGCGGCGAGCGCAGCGAGCCCGACCACTGCGGCGATGATCGCGATGATGATCCACGTCGACGAACCACCGTCGCCACCTGGTGTCCACTCGGCACTCATCGTGGCGTCGCCACCCGTCACGAAATCGGCGTCGGGCGTCACGTCCCAAGTCGCGGTCGACCCGCTCGTGGACGACGCGTTGTTGTCGCCGAGCGAGCCCGGTGCCGACACCACGAAGCGGATGGTGAAGAGCTCGTCCAGGGTCAGGCCGAGCATCTCGGCCATCGCATCGGTTTCCTCCGGGTCGCCGGCGAGTTCGTCGACGCCTTCGAGGACGGCGTCGAAGCGGGTGCCGTCGGCGTCCTGCACGATGGAGAACGACGAGGTGTCGTCGCCGAGCGAGTCGAGTTCTGCGATCGGGACGGCGCTGACCGTGCAGCCGACCCCCACTTCGCCGTTCTCGTCGATCTCGCGTGTGCTCACCTCGTACTCGGTGAGTTCCTCGGTGAGGTCCCCGCACGGGTCGTCTCCGCCGGTGAACTCCTCGAGCAGCGCATCGCCGGAGAGCTCGTCGAGTTCGCCGGCGTCCTCGCCGAGCAAGCCGGCGAAGTCCTGGAGCTGTTCGGTGTCGATCAACACCACGTAATCGAGGTCGGCGGTCGCGTCGTCCTTGATCGTGAAGGTGGCTTCCACCGTGAAACACCCGGCGAGCAGCGCGCTCGACGCGAGCAGGACGAGCGCGGACAGCACCGGTCGACGGGTTCGAGTGGTCATGGCGACACCGTACTCTTCCGTCCCGGGAGGGGGCGGGGACCTCATCCGCTCGCACCGATCTATGCCCCTGGGGTATGGTTGCACGCCGGCACAGCAACGTTCCACGTGTCACGAACCGTGCTGCGAGCGCCTCGCCGAGCGCACCGGCATCTAACCTCTCCGCGGTGTTCGTCGACCGTCTCAGTGGGGCCGCGCGCGGCGTCTGGAACCTGGGGTACGAGACCTACGAGCAGTGGCGTGATCACCGCACGATCCGGCTCGGCGCCGGGCTGGCGTACTACGGCCTGTTCGCCAGCGTGCCGATGTTGGCGGTCGCCCTGGCGGTCGCCGGCCTGGTGATCTCGCGAGGCGACATCCAGTCGTATCTCGCCGATCAACTCTCGGGTCTCCTCGGCATCGACGCCGACCCGCTCGCGGCTGCACTCGCCGACGCGCTCGACAGCGGCGCGACGGTGGCCGGTCTCGGGCTCGTGGGCGCGGTCTCGTTGATGCTCACGGCGTCGCTGCTCGTCATCGCGTTGCAAGATGCGTTCAACACGATCTGGGAACGCCCGGTCCGGGCCGGTCTCCGCCAGACCCTGCTGCGGCGCCTGACCGCGTTCGCCGTGGTCGCCGGCGCCGGCGCGGTGATCGTCGTCTCGTTCGCCGTCAACGCCGTGACGGCGCTCCTCGAGCGGCTGTCGCCCGACATCGCGATCCTCGTTTCGCTGCAGGAACTGATCGGCTTCGTCACGTCGTGGGCGCTCGCGATCGGCGTCATGGCGTTGCTCTTGCGTTCACTCGTCGATGCCCACGTGCCGTGGCGAGCGGCGCTCGTCGGTGGCGCCGTCACCTCGGCCATCCTCGCGGTCGGCAGCGTGCTGACGGGTGCGTACCTGCGCCGGTATGCCGCCTCGTCGTTGACCGGCGTCACCGGCAGTGTGTTCCTGGTGCTGCTGTGGGCCTACTACGTGGCCCAGTTCGTGCTGGTCGGTGCGGAATTCACTCGCGTCCTCACTCGCCGACAGTCATCTGCAACAGGGCGGGCGGAAGGTGAGGTCACTCCTTCGTGACGGGGAGTCCGGCGTCTGCCCAGGCGATGATGCCACCGCCCACGTCGACTGCCGAGGCGAACCCGAGCTGCTCCATGACCGACAGGGTCTGCCCGCTGCGATTCCCCGAACGGCAGTACACCAGGTAGGGCACGTCAGGATCGAGCGCGGCCAGCTGATCGGCGAAGTCGGCATCGTAGAAGTCGACCAGCACCGCCCCGTCGAGGTGCCCCTCTGCGAACTCCTCTGGGGTGCGCACGTCGAGCACCACGAGGTCGGCGGGGGGATCGTCGGTGATCGAGGCAGCGTCCAGTGCCGAGATCGTCGCGATCCCGGGAGCCGGCGCGCCGGCGTCGGACCCGGCGACGTTCACCTCGTCCTGGGTGACCGTCACCGCGGCGTCGGCGGCTGGTTCGTCGCCGCCGCAGGATGCAGCGAGCAGACCGAAGCCGGCGAGACCGGCGAGAAGCTGGCGGGAGAACAACATCGCCCCAATATACCCAGCGGGGTAGCTGTTCGGCTCTCGCGCCGCAACGATCCGTCATGATGGGAGCATCATGGATCCGTTGCCCCTTCCCGAGTCCATCGAACTGGCCGGCGGGGCCCGCTTGGAGGTGCGCGCCACCACCATCGACGACGCCGAACGGATCTGCGCCGTCTACGAGACGCTGTCGGTCGGTGACCGTCACCGTCGGTTCTTCGGAGCGTTCGAACCGGACCTCGACTGGTGTCGTGAGTGGGCAGACGTCGGCTCCCGAGGTGGCTTCGGGGTGATCGCGATCGTCCACCGCCACGGCGAGCCCGACGAGATGGCCGGCGAGGCGGGGTATGCGCTCCGCCGAGACGGTGACGGCGATTTGGCGGTGACCGTGACGCCGAAGTGGAGGGGGTGGCTCGGCCCGTACCTGCTCGATCTCCTGGTGCGGCAGGCTGCCTCGGTCGGTCTGGCGAACCTGCAGGCCGATGTGCTGCTCGGGAACGGCCCGATGCTGGCGCTGCTGCAGCGCCGTGATCCGGTGGCGTTGAGCCACGACAACGGCATCGTGCGGTTGAGCATCGGCACTTCGAGCGCGGTGCCGACCTGGCCCGCCGGCGACCGACGACTGCGGGTCCTGGTGGAAGTCGCCGGCCGCCGCTGGTCGGGCGAAGCGGCAGCCGACGCTGCCGGACTCGCCACGGCGATGTGTGCCGGCCCGGCGTCGCGGGGTGAACACGGCTGCCCGGTGCTCGACGGTGGACGGTGCCCGCTCGCCGACGAGGCCGATGCGATCATCGTCCTGCTCGACCCCGCCGACGAGCGCAGCTCGCGGCTCGTGAGAGCCCACTGCGAGCAATCGCCGGGTACACCGGTGCTCGTGCGCCACCACGTCGATGCGGCCGACGATGCGTCAGCGCCCGACGGCTGCGTCGACGTCGAGCCCGAGGGAGTCGACGCCGTTGCCCAGGTACTGTCGCTGTTGGGTCGGCGACCACCTGCCGGTGCCGAGCGCTGAGCGACGTGCCCGGTCCGGCGGCCGCCGCACCGTGGGTCAGGCGCCCTCTTCGGCGAGGAACCCGCTGAGCGCGTCGACGGTGGTCAGTCGTGGGTAGTCGCGCTCGGCGATGTCGACCCCGGTCTGCTCCGACAGCCGTGTCATCACGGCGAGGTGGTCCATCGAGTCGAGCTGGAGTTCCATCCAGAAGTCGACATCGTGGTCGAGGTCCGCGAGTTCGGGTTGCAGCTCGGGCGCGACGTCGGCGATCGCCGACAGGATCATCGTCACGAGTTCGACCCGTCGGTGGTCGTTCGGCGGGTCGATGGGTGGTGTGGCGGGGCGGTCGTCGTCGGTCACAGGTCCTCCGGGTGGTCGATGAGTGTGGCGAGGGTGGCGAGGAATCTGCTGCCGATCGCACCGTCGGTGGCGCGGTGGTCGGCGGCGAGCGTGCTGGTGACGATCGGCCGGATCACTGCCCGGTCGTCGACGGCCCACGGCATCGGCCGTGCGCGGCCGAAGCCCACGAGCGCGACCTGCGGCGGTGAGATCACACCGTGCACGAGGTCGGCGCCGGTGTCGCCGAGATGGGTGACGGTGATCGTGGCGCCGGTCATCCAGCTGCCACGGAGGTTGCCGGCGCGTGCAGCGGCCACGCGTTCGGTCAGCGCGGCCATCACCTCGCCGAGCGAGCGTTCGTCGGCCCCCTCGATCTGCGGTGTGACGAGGCCGCCGCGCCGCAGCGAGATCGCCATCGCGACGTTGACCGACTCGGCCGGCTCGAATCGACCGTCGATCCAGAAGCCGTTGAGATCGCGGTGCCGTGCAGCTGCGATGGCGACCGCACGGATGAAGCACGCAGCCGGCAGGACCCGCTCGG
>CAZJUC010000090.1:0-11957 GCA_964549065.1 uncultured Ilumatobacteraceae bacterium | reverse complement strand
GACGTGCGGCGGGCCCAGTCTGTTCCACCGAGACGTCGCACGGGTTGCTCGTGGACCGCCCAACTCGGAACAGGGAACCAACGGGGCTGTCCATCCATTCGAACGAGGAGCTTCGCAACGGCCGACAGTTCTCAGCGGCGGCCACGACGCCGGCCGATCGCACGCTTCGGCTAATCGAAACGCTGAACCCGCTGGCGATGGTCCGTGCGATTCTCGCCGTCGATCCGGGTCTTCCTGGTACCGGTGACCTCGTTGACCTTTGCGTCGTGTCCGGTGGCCGGTTGCGCCGCGATCCGGGTCTCGCGTTCGAAGTCGTGCGACTTGTGGGTGTTGCGGTAATAGCGCCACAGCCCGAAGTAGACGGCACCCGCGCCCGCTGGACCGAGGGCGAGCAGCCATGGCGTTGCGCTGCCATCGTCGGCCGCGGCGAACGTCGCGGTCGACGACGCCAGGTCGGTCAACAAGATCGCGATCGTCACGAGGCCGCCAGGATCGCGATGACGATCCCCTCGATGAAGGTGCCGGCGGTGAGGGCCCCCACGAGCAGGCGTCGATGCGAGACCGGCACGCTGCCCATGACCTCGCCCGTCCGGCCGTTCACCGCGATGTAGTGCACCATGCCCTTTCCGCCGCTGTCGTGATGGTGCGAGTACAGCCAGACCGGGAGATACATCGCAAGCCAGCGTGTGCCGTGCACGTCGAGCCGCTCGCGCTCCCAGCGAACACCGCGGTCGTAGCGGTCGACGCTCGACTCGACCTGTGACCGCGCGATGGAGAGCAGCTGGTCCTCGAGTTCGGGCTGCAGGTGGTCGACGTCCTGGTCACGCTTCTCCGACGTGAAACCGGTGAGGTAGCTGGCGTTCCACTTCACTGCATTCTCGGTGTCGAAGGGCAGGATCGTGTTGATGACGTTGTTGGTGTTGGCGGAGGCGTTCATGTTCGCACGCTCGGCCGACGACTCGATCGTGAGATCGTCGACGGTGAAGTCGACGTGGCGCTGCACCTGGTACACGTCGGCGTCGTAGTAGGTCTTCTTGTCGTCGCCCGAGCCCCGCGTGTACCGCCTCGTCTCGACCTCGCCGTGGCCCACGACGTCGGCGCTGGCGTTGCCGTCGACCACCATGTACGGCATGTAGACGCCGACCACGTTCTCGGGGCTGAAGTCACGCAGGAACGCTCGATCGGCAAACATGCGTCGCTTGCCCGCGAATCGGTCGATTCTGGCGATCGCATCGTCGTGGGTGATCTCGAACGGCAACACGGCATCGGGCACTGCGCCGTTGGGTACCTGCTCGTTGACCGTGAGCACGTGGCGACACCAGTGGCAGCGCGCGCCCATCTGCTCGGCCGTGTTGACCACGACCTCGGCGCCGCAGCCGGCGCACTTCATGGTGATCAGCGAGTCCGCGCCGGTGTCGATGTCGGAGGCGCCCGAGCCGATCGTGGTGCCGCTCAGCGCACCCAGATCACCGTTGGAGATCGTCTCGTCGAGGCGGGCCTCGGACCACTCGTACCGGCAGAACAGACAGATGAGCATGCCCGCTGACGGGCGCAACCGGATCTCGGTCGCTCCGCACTGCGGGCAGCGGTTGACGCCGTCGTCGAGCGCCTCGTTCTGGGTGTCGATGATCGGATCGGGTGCCGGATCGTTCTGGGTGTCGGTCGCCGGCGGTCGGCCGCCGGGACGCGGAGGTGGCAGATTCGTCATGTCAGCTTCGGCATGCGCTGACTCAGAGTCCGAGCACCTTGTTCTTGGCGGCGTCGTAGTCCTCCTGCGTGATCAGCCCTGCGTCGAGCATCTCCTTGAACTTCGTCAGCTGCGCCATCGGGTCGTCCGCTGCGGGCGCAGCTGGCGCTGTCGGCGCGGGCGCAGCGGCAGGTGCGGCCGGTGGCGTGGGCGGCGTGCTCTGGGCGCCGATTCCGGGTACCGGTTGTTGCAGCCCGCCGAGGCCGGTTGCCCCCGAAGCGATGCCCAGGCCGACCAGACCGGCGGCGCCGGTGTTCTCACCCGCCGATTCGAAACCCGAGGCGACCGACGCCTGCAGGTTGGAGTTGCCTCGAGCGCCCGAGAGTGCGTCTGCACGCTGCACGTTGCGGAGCAGCTCGCGCGTCGATTCGTCGTACTCGATCGAGATGATCGCAGTGGCCACGATCTCGAGGCCGCGCCCCGTGGCCCACCGGTAGTTCTGCTCGACCGCTGCCGAGAGGCTGTGGGCGAAACCGATCGAGTCCTGCTGGATCTTGGTGATGCGGTTGCCCTTCGACGGATCGTTCGTGTACATCGAGAACGCCGGGGCGAGCGAGCCCACGACCTCGTTGAACAGCTGCGATGCAGCATCGTTGTCGAGATCGGTGAAGTCGAACACTTCGCCCGGCTCGAGATACTTCGCCGGCACCCACGCCTTGATGAACAGGATCGGGTCGGTGATCTTGAGCGTGTAGGTGCCGCGGGTGACCGCACCGACCTGGGCGTTCATGTAGGCGTCGTCCCAGTAGATCTCCGACTGGGTGCCGAAGCGGTTGTTCGGCAACTCCTTCAGCGTCACGAAGTAGGCGCGCTGTTGGGCCCCCGGGCGGCCGCCGAACTTGAAGCGCTCCCACGACGTCGTGATCAGCGGGCTCACGATGCCGTCGCCCGCGAAGATCGATTGCGAGTCCTGGGCCTCGCTGTTCCACTCGTAGGCGCCGGCCTCGGCGGCGAAACCCGTGATCGCGCCCTGCTCCATCAGCACGAGCCCGTAGCCCTCGGGCACGAGGATGCGGCTGCCGTTGCTGATCACACCGTCGGAGGCTCTGGTGTTCGAACCGCGACCCGCATTCTGGCCGTTCGGCTCGGCCGCGAACAGCGCTGCCGTCGGTGCGAGGTCGTCCGGCACCGTGTAGAAGTCCTTCCACTGATCGGCCAACGTGCCGCCGATTGCTCCAACTGCCGCCCGAATGAGCCCCATAGGTCAGCTCCCCCTCTTCTTCGCCTGGTACTGGGGTCGCAGTGTAGTGATGCGGTCCCGCCAGCCCCGCGACGCTCGGGCTTGCGGGCACCGGAGTGTTGCCCGGCGACTTCCACCGCTGTTGACGTTCGGCCCTTGATCCGGCGATCTCACGGAGGGATCGTGATGTCATGGGTGCCAGGCGGTGAACGAGCAGAACGCGTCGTCGATCGACGAACATCGCGGTCTGAGCAACGCCGAGGCGGCCGCCCGTCTCGCCGAGCACGGACCGAACGCACTCCCCGAGGCCGATGCGGTCAGGTGGTGGGCTCGCGTCGGTCGTCAACTGCGCAGCTCGATCATCTACATCTTGTTGTTCGCGTTGGCGTTCGACCTGATCGTGTGGCTCTCGGAGGGCGCCCACGAGTGGCCGTTCGAGTCGATCGCGATCGCCACGATCCTGGTGTTCAACACGGCGATGGGTGTGTGGCAGGAATACCGGGCGGAGGATGCTCTTGCGCGGTTGCGCGAACTGGCGGCGCCGAAGGTGTGGGCGATGCGCGACGACCGGCTCGAGCAGGTCGACGCCTCACTGCTGGTCCCCGGTGACCTGGTGCGGGTCGAAGCCGGCGACCGGATCCCGGCCGACGGGACCTTGACCGGCGGACAGGTCCTCCAGATCGACGAGTCGATCCTGACCGGCGAGTCGATGCCGGTCGAACGCGCACCGGGAGAAGGAGCGTTCTCGGGCACGCTCGCCGTTCGCGGTCTGGCCTGGCTCGAGGTCACCCGCACCGGAGCCGAGTCGGCGATGGGACGCATCGCGACGCTGCTGGGTGGGGTCGAAACGGAACCGACACCGCTCGAGCGTCGCCTCGAACACTTCGGGCACCGGGTCGCTCGGTGGATCGCACTGCTCGCGGTCGTCCTCGCTGTTGCCGGAGTCGGCATCGATGGAGTCGACAGCATCGACGACGCAGTGCTGTTCGCAGTCGCCGTGGCGGTGGCGGCGATTCCGGAGGGTCTCCCGGCCGTACTCACCCTGACGCTGGCGCTCGGTACCGAGCGGATGAGTCGCCGCAAGGCGGTCGTGCGCAAGTTGTCGGCTGTCGAGGCGCTCGGATCGATCACCGTGATCGCCACCGACAAGACCGGCACCCTGACCGAGAACACCATGACGGTCGCCCAGCTCGACGCAACGGACCGGGTGCGGGCGCTGCGGGCCATGGTGCTCGCCGCCGACGCCGAACCCGACGGCGGTGTGGGGGATCCCTTGGAGGTGGGGCTGTACGCGTTCGCCGCTGGCGAGGGCGTCGACCCGGTCGTCACCCGCAGCGAGCACGTGCGTCAGTCGGCTCGCCCGTTCGACTCGGCGTGGCGTTTCATGCGCGTCAGCGTGATCGAGGACGGCCAGACCATTGCCTATCTCAAGGGCGCCGCCGAGGTGCTCCTGGAACGCAGCACCCTCGAGCCCGGCGAGCGTCAGCGAGTGCGTGACGGTATCGAGGATGCAGCAGCGAACGGCTACCGCGTGCTGGGCCTTGCCTGGTCGCCCGACGACTCCGAGGAGCAGCTGACGTGGCTGGGATCGGTCTCGCTGTGGGACCCGCCGCGCCCGGAGGTCCGCGAAGCGATCGCCACCGCCCAGGCAGCGGGGGTCAGGGTGCTGATGATCACCGGAGATCACCCTGAGACGGCCCGAGCGATCGCGGTCGAACTCGGCATCCCTGCCGATCGGGTGCTCACCGGTCCCGAACTCGATGACCTGGACGCGGACGAACTGAGCGATGCCGTCGCGGACGTCCACGTGTTCGCGCGAGTCAGCCCGGAGCACAAGCTCGCACTGGTCGAGGCGCTCAAGGCCCGCGGCGAGATCGTCGCGATGACCGGCGACGGCGTCAATGACGCCCCCGCGCTCAAGCGCGCCGACGTCGGCGTGGCGATGGGGCAGCGCGGCAGCGACGTCTCCCGCGAAGTCGCCGACCTCGTCCTGCTCGACGACAACTTCGCGACGATCGCCGCGGCCGTCGAAGAGGGTCGCGGCATCTACGACAACATCCAGAAGTTCCTGCGCTTCTTGTTCTCGACGAACGTCGCGCTCGTCATCCTCGTTGCGGTCGGTGTCGTCGGCGCGGCGGCGGCCGACCTCCGTAACGCCGCCGGCGACCTCCTCGTTCCCCTCACGGCTGCCCAACTGTTGTGGATCAACGTCATCGCCGATGGACCGCCGGCGCTGGCTCTCGGCGTCGACCGCAATGCAGGGGTGATGCAACGCCCGCCACGAGCGCCGAGTGCGCCACTGCTCACGCGCGCGGGGCTGCGGTTCATCTTCGTCTCCGGCGGTGTCAAGGCGGTGCTCGGGCTCGGCCTGTTCTTCGGGCTCCCCGAACTGGGGTACAGCGGTACCGAGGCCGTCACCGCTGTCTTCCTCTACGAATCGCTTGCGCAGCTGGCATTCGTCTATCCGGCCCGGCGTATCGCCACCAAGCCGCTCACCAACCGCATCCTCAACTGGATCGTCGTGGTCACGATCGTTCTCCAACTCGCCACCGTCAACGTCCCAGCTCTGCGAACCGTGCTCGGGCTGTCCTCGCTCGACCCGGTTGCGTTCGCACTCGTCGCCGGGGCACTGGGCCTGTCGGTGCTGGGTGCCAACTACTCGGCGCGCCACGAGGCGGACGTGCCGTGACCGAGCGACGACCGTGCTCGAATCGACGTCAGTGGGCTGGCGCCGGTGGCCTCGAGACCAGCACGGGGCAGTGAGCGTTGCGAACGACCTCGGTGGCGATGCTGCCGATGGTGACGTCGGAGAGTCCGCTTCGACCATGTGTGGCCATCGCGATCAACGCTGCGGGGAGCCGTTCGGCAAACGCGGCGATCGATGTCTCGGGGTGTCCGTGGAGGATCTCCGTCGTCACGGTGAGCCCCGCCGGCACGAGCCCCTCGGTCTGCAGTTGTGCCGACAGCGCATCGAGGCGCCCCCGAGCTGCGTCGACCTGCCGGTTCCGACTCGGCTGATCCGGGAGCTGTTCGGCGACTTCGTCCGGTGGCACCACTTCGGTGAGGCACGGATCCAGCTGGAGTCGCACCGACCACGATGCAACAGCAGACATGATGCTGTCGGACATCTCCGAACCGTCGGAACAGGCGAGCAGACGACCTCGCTCGCCCGGCAGCAGCGCAGTTCGGCATTCGGGGCCCACCAACACGAGCGGTCGTGTCGACTGGCTGACCACCTGCTTGGCCACGCTGCCGAGCACCGTGGCACGGAGCCCGCCGCGGCCGTGGGTTGCCATGCACAGCAGTGAATCCGTTGCCGCCTCCGCAGCAGCAAGGATGCCCTCACCGGGATTGCCCGCTTCCAGGATTCGGATGTCGATCTCGACGACCCCGCGGAAGCGGACCGCCTGATCCTCCAGGTGTCGTCGGGCGACTTCGGCGTCGTCGGGCCCGCAGGTGACCAGCAGGACCTGCGAGTGATCCAGACGCGCCGCCAACGAACACGCCGGCCGCAGTGCACGCGCAGCGAAGGTGGATCCGTCGAGCGGAACCACGATCGTGGTCACGAGACCTCACCCTGGCCGAACATGGCCTTCAGTGTGGCGTTGCCCGGCGGTCGCAGGTAGAGACGAACGTCCCGGGCTCGACCGGTGCGGTGACGTTGCACGCGTCGTCGTCAGCGGGGAGCGGTGACTCCGGCCCACCCGCAGAAGTTGGAGATCAGCTGACGCCCGGCAGGGTGCTCGTCGGTCCACCACTCGGGGTGGAACTGGGTGCCGACGACTGGCAGCGTCTCGTGGACGAGGAACTGCAGCTCGGTGACGTCGGTGCGTGCGAGGTTGGCGAACCCGGCTGGTGTCTCCTTCAGCTCCGAGGCGTGCGCGTGGCGGAACACCGGCCGCTGCTCGATGCCTGCGAGCAACGGATGTTCCCTGATCAGCTCGACGGGTTCGTAGCCGAACTCCTTGCGCCATCCGGGCTCGTAGGTCGGGTGGGGGTCGACCTCGTTCTCGCCGACCCGGCCGATCCGTTCGAGCCGGGCGCCGAGTGAGGTGCCGATGAATTGCAGGCCGCCACAGAATCCGAACACCGGAGCGTTCCCGGACCGGACGATCTCGGCAAGCCCCTCCAGATCGGCTCCTTCGTATGATTCCGGCGGCGCGCCGTTGCCGCTGATGAATACCGCAGCGACGTCGAGTTCCTCGACGATGCCGGCGTCGACATCGGTGTACCGCTGCAGCAGGCAGCGGTGCCCCGAGACGTCCTGGAGCATGTACGAGATCCTGGTGCGCGCAGCGAGCAGCCACTCGGCGTGCTGCTTCGTGTAGCTCGACGCATGCTCGTAGTCGACGTACAGGATCATGGTGCCGACTCCACGAGGAGTCCCAACAGCTCGCGCGCGATCTTGGCTGCCACCATCGCCGACACGTCGTCGATGTCGCGAGTGGGATTCAACTCGACCAGGTCGGCACCGACGACGACAGCGTCACCCTCGCCGATCTGGCGGATGGCGTCGAGGAGCTGGCGTGTCGACATGCCGCCAGGCTCGTGATGGGAAACGCCGGGAGCGAACGCCGGATCGAGTGCATCGAGGTCGACCGTCACGTAGACCGGTCCCGTGAGCCGTGGCACGGTGCCGTCCCAGTCGCGGAACTCGTGGACCTCGACGCCGAAGCGATCGGCCTGCTCGCGCTGATGCGGGTTCAGGGTCCGGATCCCGAGCTGCACGAGCCGAGCGACCTTGCCTTCCTCCATGATCCTCGCGAACGGACACGCGTGCGAGTAGCGGTCGCCGTCGAGCGAGTCGTACAGATCGGGATGGGCATCGAAGTGCACGATCGTGAGGCCGTCCACCCGGTCGGTCACGGCCTGGACCAGCGGCCAGGTGACCATGTGGTCACCACCGAGCGACAGCAGGTGCGAGCCGTCGGCGATCGCTTCGCTCGCAGCCAGGCGGATGGTGGTGACCGCCTCGTCACCGGTACCCGAGACCTCGACGTCGCCGATGTCGGACCAGTCGTCGTTCGTTGCCGGGTCGAGATCGCGACCATTCTCCGTGCACCAGTTCGCCGCCCCGCACGTCAGCGCCGCCCGAATCGCTGCCGGGGCGAGCGCCGGGCCGCGGAGGAACGACGAGTGGGCGTCGTAGGGAACACCGAGCAGCTTGACGGTCATCAGACGAACGTGTCGAAGATCTCGGCGACGGCCTTGGCCTGACCACCCGAGGTCGACGACGGCACGACGATCGGCGTCACCCCGGCATCGAACCACGCATCGACGCCGTCACGCACACGGTCGGCGGGGCCCGACAGCGTGCAGTCATCGAGCCAGGCATCACTCATCGCTGCCGTCAGGGCGTCGGTGTCGCCGGCCTCGATCGCGGCCTTCGCCGCGTGCATCTCTGCCTCGTATCCCGCATCGATCCAGTAGTGGCGATAGTTGGGGAGCGCCACGTAACCCCGCAGGGTCTTGCGGTTGCGGGCTCGTGCGGCAGCGAGGTCGTCGTCGATGACCGTCGGGATCATGTTGCCGACGAAGAACCCCTCGGCCCGTCGGGCGGCGGGTACGAGGCCGACCGAGTGGCCCATGCGGCTGAGTGAGCCGTTCGCCCACACCGCGCCGTCACCGATCTCGACCGACAGCCCGACCGTCTTGTCGCGCAGCGTCGCGAGCACGACCGGCGGGAGACCACCCATGTGTTCGCCAGCGCCGCGCATTGCACGGACGTAGTCGCGCATGTCCGACAGCGGCTTGCCCGTGTCGACACCGAGTCGCTCGATCACCGGACCGTGGGTGACGCCGACGCCGAGGCGGAATCGACCCTCGGCGATCTCGTGGAGATAGCTCGCCGACGTCGCGAGCGCCATCGGGTGCTGCAGGTAGATCGGCTGGATCGACGTGCCCACTTCGAGGGTGGTCGTGGCCTGGGCGATCGAGAGGCACAGCCCCATCGCGTCGCCGAAGCTGGGGCAGTAGACGCCGGGAAAACCGCGGGCTTCGATGTCCTTCGCGAGTTCGATCGTGCGGGCGCGGCGCCCGGGCGAGGCGGCGAGCGACAGTGCAGGAAGTCGGGCGGTCATGGAGCGAACGTATTCGGCCGACGACGGCGAGCGGCAACCGGCGCCCCGAGCGCGGCGGTGCCGCTTCCGGCTGTCGCGTTCAGTCGAGCGTGTCGACGAACGCGGCGAGGGCAGCATTGGTCGCCTCGGGCGCCTCCTGCTGGATCCAGTGGCCGACGCCGGGGATGATCGTGGAGCCGCGGAAGTCCGTGCAGAACGCCGGCGCGAAGTCGAACAGGTCCATCCCGGGCACGAAGTGGCGGACGCCGTCGAGCTCTCCGGCCACGAAAACCGCCGGTTGGCGCAGTTCGGGATCGGGGAGCGATCCGATCTCGTCGGCGTCGATGCCCTGCGCCCGGTAGCGATTGAACGGTCCGCTCCAACCGCTCGTCTCGTAGGCCTCGACGTACACGGCGAGGTCATCGGGTGACATCCAGGCGGGGAACGGGTCGGGGTCGATCGTGCCGTCGAGCAGGCCGTCGTCCGGGCCCTTCGGGACGAACAGCGAGCGGTCCGCATCGCCACTTGCTCCGTAGTAGATCCTGCGCAGCGCACTGGCGTGGTCGGCCTCGCATTCGGCCTCGGCGACCCCAGGGGTCTCGATGTAGAGCTGGTAGAAGAACGTGCCCTCGTAGCGCTCCCTCCACAGTTCGAGCGGCGACACCGGCCCGATCGGGGTGTACGGCACGCTCAGTCCGGCGACCGCTCGCACCTCGTCGGGATGGAGTCGAGCGGTGTTCCAGGCGATCGGTGCGCCCCAGTCGTGTCCGAACACGATCGCCTTCCCGTCTCCGAGTTGGTCGATGACCGCAGCAGCGTCGCCGCACAGCTCGGTGAGGCGGTACGCCTCGATCTCGGGTGGGTTCGAGCTGCCGCCGTACCCGCGGACGTCCATCGCCGCGACGGTGAACCCCAGGGCGGCGAAGTACTCCATCTGATGACGCCAGGAGTACCAGAGCTCGGGCCACCCGTGGATGCACAGGATCAGCGGACCGGAGCCGGTGACGGCGACCCGCAGGTCGATGTCACCGTTGTGGACCGTCACGAACGATGGCTCGAACACTCTGGCAGGGTAGATCCTCGACCATCTCGCCGTCCGATCGTCACGCGATTCCGATCGTCACGCGATGAGTCTTCGCGACGACCGGTGTCGCGGAATCTCATCGCTCGGGCGCGCGTCAGACCGTCTCGGCCCCCGGCGGTCTTCGACTACTCGTGCCAGTCGAGAGTGGTGCGCATCACCGATTCGAACTCCTCGAAGGGCGTCGACGACTTCACCGAATGGATCAACTCCGCATCGCTGCCGACGAAGTTTCGAAACGGCGCATCCGGGTCGAGTGCGGCGAGAACGATCGCGTCGGCGACGTCCTGGGGGTCGGGTGGCGGGCCGTCGCCGGACAGCACGCCCAGGGAGTCGCGGAATCGGTTCGCCCGACCGAAGTACTCCGACTGCTCCCAACCGTCGACGTTGACGATGTTGTCGTGGAAGCCGGTGTCGAACCGGCCGGGCTCGACCAAGCGGACACGGATGCCGTACACGCTCGTCTCGAAGTGCAGCGCTTCGCTCAGGCCCTCCAGTGCGTGCTTCGACGCGGCATACGCGCCACCGAACGGGGATCCGACGACCCCGGCGATGCTCGAGACGTTCACGATGGTGCCGCTGCCGCGCTGGCGCCAGGCGGGCAGCACGGCTCGCGCCACGCGCATCGGACCGAGGACGTTGGTGTCGAGTTGGCGTGTCCAGAGTTCGTCGTCGACCAGTTCGAGCGCGCCGGCGACCTCGAAGCCGGCGTTGTTGACCACCACGTCGATGTCGTTCGCGTCGCCAGTGGCGGCAGCGACCGATTCGGGATCACACACGTCGAGTCGACGGAACTCGATCGGGAGTTGCTCGGCGTCGGCGATGGCGCGGAGGTCGGCACCCTTCGCGACCGTACGCATCGTGGCGATCACCTCATGGCCCCGACGGGCGAGGGAGAGCGCGGCGAGTTTGCCGAAGCCGCTGTTGCTCCCGGTGATGAGGGTGCGGGTCATGGCGCTCTCCGTTCATGGGGTGATGGTGCCGGAGCCGATTGCCCCGGCCGAAGGTCCCGTGAACGACGATCTTCTCAGAGAGCGGCGGTGACGAGCGAGGCGGTGACCGCGATCACGAACACCATGACGATCGCTTCGCCGGTCACCGTCGAGCGCGCCAGCCTTCGAAGATCAGGGTCGTCGGGATCGGCCTCGAGTGCGGGGATCAGACGGAAGTGGTTCACCGCGCCGAACGCCATGGCGACAGCGGCAGCGCCCGACTTGAGTAGCAGCGTCTGGCCCCACTGCGTCCCGGTCAGATCAGCGAACGAGTCGAGGATCGTCACGGCCATCAACACGCCCGCCACGACGACGGCACCGAGCGCCACTGCGGCGGTCGACGAGAACCGCAGGACGAGCTCGAGCGCGCCGCTCGTCCGGTGTCGGCGACGGCGTCGCCACATGATCGCGGCCATCACGATCACGCCGCCCGCCCACACCGATCCGGCGATGACGTGGACACTGTTGGCGATGGCGTGCAGTGGCCGGAAGCCCTCGGTGACCGTGTGGCCGTCGAACCAGAACGACACCACCGCGGCGGCGGCGCCGACGGCGGCGATCCGTGAGCTGCGATCGGGTGACCACCGGTGGATTCCGTCGGTCGTCGGCTCCGTGGATGGTGCCGTGGTCTCGGGAGCAGTGTTGACTGCGGACGACAATGCCCGTGCCCGGCGACGAACCGCGATCGTGGTGGTGGCCGTGCCGGCAGCGATCGCGATGCCGGCGACGATCCGCAAGACGGTGGCGGCGCCGGCTGACGACGACCACGAGGACGACAGTGCGTCACCTGCCATTCGCGCCACGCCGACGTACTCGATGGATGCACCGACCGCGAGGCCGACGCCGCCGGCGCGGACGCCGTTGAGCAACCAACGGATGTCGTCTGCCGGTCCCCGGA
>CAZJUC010000089.1:0-12036 GCA_964549065.1 uncultured Ilumatobacteraceae bacterium | reverse complement strand
GGCGGGTAGCGTGCCGCCCCTATGAGCGACTCCTGGGGTTTCGAGACCAAGCAAGTTCACGTCGGCGGCGAGCCCGACCCGACCACCGGTGCCCGGGCGGTGCCGATCTATCAGACGACGTCGTACCAGTTCCGCGACACCGACCACGCCGCGAACCTGTTCGGACTCGCCGAGATCGGCAACATCTACACCCGCATCATGAACCCCACCCAAGGGGCGTTGGAAGCGCGGGTCAACGCGTTGGAAGGCGGTTGCATCACGGCGGTCGGACTTCCCGGCACCCTTGCGGTGGCCTCCGGCCAGGCCGCCGAGACGCTCGCGTTCATGACGCTGTGCGAGTCGGGCGACCACGTCGTCGCGTCCCCGTCGCTGTACGGCGGTACCTACAACCTGCTGCACTACACGCTTCCGAAGTTCGGCGTCGAGGTCACCTTCGTCGAGGACCCCGACGATCTCTCTCAGTGGGAGGCGGCCGTCAAGCCCAATACCAAGGTGTTCTTCGGTGAGGTCATTCCCAACCCGAAGAACGACGTGCTCGACATCGAGGGCATCGCGGGGGTCGCCCACGCCAACGGCATCCCGCTCATGGTCGACAACACCGTGCCGACGCCGTACCTGATCCGTCCGCTCGAGTGGGGCGCCGACATCGTGATCCACAGCCTCACCAAGTTCATGGGTGGTCACGGCACCTCCGTCGCCGGCGCGATCGTCGACGGCGGCACGTTCGACTATGCAGCCTCGGGTCGGTTCCCGAACTTCACCGAGCCGGACCCGAGCTATCACGGCCTCGCCTACTTCACGGCGCTCGGCCACGGCGCCTTCATCCTCAAGGCGCGGGTGCAGATGCTGCGCGACATGGGCCTCGCCATCTCGCCGTTCAACGCCTTCCTGATCCTGCAGGGTCTGGAGACGCTCAGCCTGCGGATGGAACGCCACTTCGCCAATGCGCAGAAGGTGGCCGAGTACCTCGACGGCCACGACCAGGTCGAGTCGGTCAACTACGCCGGACTGACATCGAGCCCGTGGCACGAGCGGGCCAAGAAGCTCGGCGGCGGCAAGGGCTACGGCTCGGTGCTGGCGTTCGAGATCAAGGGGGGTATCGCGGCCGGCAAGAAGTTCGTCGAGGGCGCCGAACTGCACAGCCACGTCGCCAACATCGGTGACGTGCGCAGCCTGGTCATCCACCCGGCCAGCACCACGCACTCCCAGCTGACCCCCGAGGAGCAGGTGGCGTCGTCGGTCGGACCCGGGCTCGTGCGTCTCAGCGTGGGCATCGAGTCGGTCGACGACATCATCGCCGACCTCGACACCGCGTTCGCCGCCGCCAAGGCGTGATGCCGACGATCACGCCTGGGGTCTGACCCCTGGCGTGATCGTCAGTCGTCGCGTTGGTCGCGGAGGAAGTCCTCGAACGCGCTGCCGAGGTCGTCGGCCGAAGGGATCTGCGACTCGGCGCGGCGGTCGAACTCGGCTTCGAGCAGCTGCACGTACATCTTGAGCTGTTCGTCGTTGGCGGAGATCTCGTCGTGCACGTCGCGCCAGCTGTTCGTCTGGTCGCTGAAGTCGGTGGTGTTCGGAACGTCGAGCACATGGCTGAGATGACGCACCAGCGCGGAGGTCGCCTGCGGGTGCTCGGCGTTCATCAGGTAGTGCGGGACGCCGACCCTCAGTGACACCGACGGGATGTCGCGCGCCTCCAATTCAGCCTGCAGTACCCCGACCACACCGGTGATGCCCTGGTAGCTGGGTGCCACGAGGCCGAGTCGGCGGGCGAGATCGGCGTTGGCGGTGCTGCCCGTCACGGGCGGGTTGCGCGTGTGGGGGATCGCCTCGGCGCCGGATCCGACGGTGACGACTGCTTCGCAGCCGAGCGCCTCGGCGACCACCACGATCGCCTCGACGTAGGTCTTCCAGTGCAGGTGCGGTTCGACGCCGATCAGGCCCACAACGTCTCGGTGGCCCGAGTTGCGCTGCAGCACGAACTCGTTGCTCGGCCACACGATCTCGCGGATGTCGTCGTCGACCGACACGTGCGGTCGCTGCTGCGTGAAATCGTAGAAGGGGTCGGGATCGATCGAACCGACGGTGACGGCGTGATCGGCGCTGATGAAGGCGTCGACGGCCTGCGTCGCGGCGCCGGCGACGTCGAACCAGCCCTCGAGACCCACGAGCATCACCGGACGATCGAGCGCGCCGATCTCGCCGGTGCCGAACTCGAGAACGTCCATTGCATCCACGGTCGATCAGGTGAGGGCGGCGACGACGTGGTCGATCGAGTGTGTGAGCGCCTCGACGTCGGCGGGATCGATGGCCGGGAACATGCCGACGCGCAACTGGTTGCGACCGAGCTTGCGGTAGGCGTCGGTGTCGAGGATGCCGTTCGCACGCAGCACCTCGTTGACTGCGCCGGCGTCGATCGAGTCGTCGAGATCGATCGTGCCGACGACGTTCGAGCGCATCGCCGGGTCGGCCACGAACGGCGACGCCCACTCGCGGTCTTCGGCCCAGCCGTACAGCGTGGCGGCCGACTCGGCGCTGCGGCCGGCGGCGAACTCCATCCCGCCGTGGTCGTTCATCCAGCGGAGCTGAGCGTCCAGCATGACGAGTGTCGCGAGCGCCGGCGTGTTGTAGGTCTGGTTCTGCATCGAGTTGTCGAGGGCGATCTGCATGTCGAGCGACGCCGGTCGCCACCGATCGCTGGCGCCGATCGACCGGACGCGGTCGAGTGCGGCGGGCGAGCACGCCGCCAACCACAGCCCGCCGTCGGAGGCGAAGCACTTCTGCGGGGCGAAGTAGTACACGTCGACCTCGGCCGGGTCCCATCGCAACCCGCCCGCAGCAGAGGTCGCATCGACTGCGACCAGCGCGGTGTCGGCGACGGTGCCGGCCGGGCGGCGGAGCTCCATCGCGACGCCGGTCGACGTCTCGTTGTGGGTCAGCGCGTACAGATCGATGCCGTCCTCGGCCACTGCGTCGGGGTGGCGACCGGTGTCGGAGCGCACGACGGTTGGTTCGCCCAGGTGCGGGGCGGCGGCAGCGGCCTCGGCGAACTTCGAGGAGAACTCACCGAACACCAGGTGCTGGCTGCGCTCGCGGATCAACCCGAACGTGGCGACGTCCCAGAACACGGTCGAGCCGCCGTTGCCGAGCACGATCTCCCAGCCGTCGGGGAGCGAGAACAGTTCGGTCAGCCCGGAGCGGACCGATCCGACGAGGTCCTTCACCGCCGGTTTGCGGTGCGACGTGCCGAGCACGGTGTCGCCGGCAGCGACCAGCGCGTCCAGTTGCTCGGGTCGGACCTTCGAGGGGCCACAGCCGAAGCGCCCGTCGGCGGGAAGCAGGTCGGCAGGGATCGCGATGGTGCTGGGGTCGACGCTCACGGCACCAGCATGGCGGCTGGCTGGACGGATGCAACGACCGATCGAGGCCCAATTCCCGTTGGGAAGGGCAAGCAGCTGTGGCAGGCTGGCGGACGTGAAGCGAACCTCCGAACGACTCTCCGCGATCGCCCCCTCTGCCACCCTGGCCGTCGACGCCAAAGCCAAGGCGTTGCAGGCCGCCGGCGAGAACGTGATCGGCTTCGGAGCGGGTGAACCCGACTTCCCCACGCCGGCCCACATCGTGGAGGCTGCAGCAGCCGCCTGCCGCGATCCGAAGAACCACAAGTACTCGCCGGCCGGCGGTCTCCCCGACCTGAAACAGGCCATTGCCGACAAGACCATGCGCGACTCTGGTTTCGAGTGCACTCCCGCACAGGTTCTCGTCACCAACGGCGGCAAGCACGCGGTGTACACCGCGTTCGCCGCGCTCTGCGATCCGGGCGACGAGGTCATCTGCCCGGCCCCGTACTGGACCACCTATCCCGAGGCGATCACGTTGGCCGGTGGGGTCCCGGTGATCATCGACACCGATGCCGAGAGCGGCTTCCAGGTCACGATCGACCAGCTCGACGCCGCCTACACCGAACGCACCAAGGTGCTGTTGTTCGTCAGCCCGGACAACCCCTCCGGCGCCGTGTGTCCGCCCGACATGGTCAAGGCGATCGGCGAGTGGGCGTTGGAACGCGACGTGTGGGTGATCACCGACGAGATCTACGAACACCTCACCTACGGCGACAACGAGTTCGTGTCGATGCCGACCGTGGTGCCCGAGCTGGCACGTCAGTGCATCGTCGTCAACGGGGTGGCGAAGACGTATGCGATGACCGGTTGGCGTGTCGGCTGGATGATCGGCCCCGACGACGTCGTCAAGGCCTCGACCAACTTCCAGAGTCACGCCACCTCCAACGTCGCCAACGTCAGCCAGCGCGCCGCGATCGCTGCCGTCTCCGGATCGCTCGACGACGTGGTGATGATGCGTTCGGCGTTCGCGCGGCGCGCCCAGACGATCCACACCATGCTCAACGCGATCGACGGTGTCACGTGCCTCGAGCCACAGGGGGCGTTCTACGCGTACCCCGACCTGACCGGCCTGTTGAACCGGTCGATCGACGGGGCCACGGCGACGAACACCCTCGAACTCGCCGACCTGGTCCTCGACAAGGCCAAGGTGGCATTCGTGCCCGGTGAAGCGTTCGGTCTCGGTGGCTACGGCCGGTTCTCGTTCGCGCTCTCCGATGCCGACATCGAAGAGGGCATCAGCCGCCTCGCGGCACTCGTCGGCTGAATCCGTCGGCGACGATCAGGACGACTGCTCGATTTCGAGGGTCCGCTCGTGCTCGGCGAGCGGCTCGACGTCGACGAATCTCGTGGCGACCAGGTCGACGATGACGACCACGGTGGCGCCGACGACGAACAGCAGGATCGGCACGACGATGTCGTCGCTCGGCATGCCGAGCGTGGTGGTGTTCGTGCCGTTCGGCCACGGCCACAGCACCCGGGTCGAGCCGAGCATCAGGCCGATCATCGCCGCCAGGACCCACCGGCGGTAGTTGGCGAGCAGCCAGTTGAGCAGCGTCGAGAACAACCCGAGACCCATCACGCAGCCGAGCGCGAACATCATCAGCACGAAGAGATCGCGGTCGTTCACGGCCCCGAGGATCTCGGTGTACATGCCGAGCATGACCAGCAGGAACGATCCCGAGATGCCGGGCAGGATCATCGCGCAGATCGCGATGGCACCGGCGAGGAAGAACACCCACCACGCCCGGGTGACGACCTCGGCGGCGTCGTCGGCCGCGTGGGTGTCGGAACGTAGTCCGAGCAGGAGGAAGAACGTCGCACCGATGCCGAGCATGATGGCCACGGAGACACCATCGATCTTGTCGAGCATGCGCAGCGCCACCCAGATCGCCCCGGCAACGAGTCCGAGGAAGAGCGCCGACATCTTGACGGGCTCGTCGTCGAGCAGGCGTTCGAGCAGCGACGAGAGCGCGAAGACCGCTGCGAGCACGCCGAACAGCAGCGAGAACAACCAGATCCACTCGATGGTGCGCAGCGTCTGGCGGAACCCGGTGATGTCGCCCGTGAGCAGTTGTCTGAGGCCGTGCGCGCCCTGGCTGACGTTGTGGATCAGTTCGCTGTAGATGCCGAGCACGAGGGCGACCGTGCCGCCGGACACGCCCGGGACGATGTCGGCGGTTCCCATCGAGAACCCTCGCACGACCTGGGCAACGGGGGTGGGAATTCGCACGCCGTGAGGCTATTGCGTTGCCCGTGGTGTCGGACACCACCAGCAACGCCCGCGCCGAGTCGGATGGTTCAGCCGAACCATTCGTCGTACGTCGGCACCTTCGTGACGCCGGCGCACGCCATGGCGATCAGGGGCACTGCGGCCATCGCGCCGGCACCTTCGCCCAGTCGCATGTCGAGGTCGAGCAGCGGGCGTTTCGCGAGGCGCTCCAAGAGCTTGCGATGGCCGGGTTCGGTCGAACAGTGCCCGACCGTGCAGTGGTCGAGTGCCACCGGGTTGACCATCACCAGCGGCAGCGCCGCCGACGTGACCACGTAGCCGTCGAGAACCACCGGGATCGAACGGTGGCGAGCGGCAACGGTCGCCGCGGCGATGGCGACCAGTTCGGAGCCCCCGACCTCGCGCAGGATCTCCAACGGATCGGTGATCCCGGCGATGCGGCGAACCGCTTCCTGCACCGCCGCGCGTTTGCGGGCGAGACCCTCGTCGTCGACACCGGTGCCGCGCCCGACCCAGGCGGCGGTCTCGCCTCCGGCCAGTGCAGCAGCGATCGACGCCGACGGTGTGGTGTTGCCGATGCCGATCTCGCCCAGGACGAGCAGATCGCAGTCGAGCCGGTCGACGGCGTCGATCGCGGTGGTCACGATCTCGTCGAAACGTTCGGCGGTCAGGGCCGGCTCGTAGCGGATGTCGCCCGTGGGCCGGCCGATCCCGACGTCGATCGCCTCGACGGTGGCGCCGGCGATCCGAGCGAAGGCCGCGATCGTCGAGCGTCCCTGCTGGAACGCACCGAAGAGCGCCTCGGTGATCCCGGTGGGGTAGGCGCTCACCTTCGTGGCAGCCGCGACACCATGGTCGGCGGCGAACACGAGCGCGGCGGGCCGATCGACCGTTGGCGTGCTGGTGTGTTGCCAGCCGGCGACCCATGCAGCGATCTCGTCGAGCCAGGCAAGCGCTCCGCTCGGCCGGAGGAGGTGCGCGGCGCGCTCGAGCACGGCATCGAACGCCGCAGGGTCATGTCCTGGAAGATCGACCAGACGCTCACGCAGCACGGATGACACGGCGTCGATGCGATCTCAGTAGTCGATACCGCGCATGGCGCGGATCCCTTGCTGATACGCGTGCTTGACCTCACGCATCTCGGTCACCGTGTCGGCCAGCTCGACCAGTTCGGGCGCCGCGTCGCGCCCGGTGATGATCACGTTGACGTGACGCGGCCGGGCCGTGATCGCCTCGACGATGTCGTTCACGTCGATCCAGCCGAACGACGGCAGATACGTCAGCTCGTCGAAGATCACCAGCTGGTGCTCGCCCGTCTGCATGATCTCGGCCGCCTTCGCCCAGCCGGCCGCAGCGTGCTCCCGGTCGTTGGTGAGGTCGTTCGAATCCCAGGTGAAGCCGTCTCCGAACGCGTGCCAGTCGACCCCCAGCTGCCGGCCGACCTGCTCCTCGCCGACCTTCCAGTCGCCGGACTTGATGAACTGCACCACGGCGACGTTCCAGCCGCGTGCGACGGCTCGGATCATCATCCCGAACGCCGACGACGACTTGCCCTTGCCGTTGCCGGTGTTGACCAGCACGAGCGAGTCGGCACTGCGCAGCCCGTCAGGTCGGGGATCCTCGGTGGGGACGGTGTCGGTGGGTTCGGTGTCGGCCATGAGCTTGGGGAGCGTACGCACACAGCAGTACGATGTCGAACTGTCAGAGATGCAGCGAAGTCCGGTGAGATCCCGGCGCTGTCCCGCAACGGTGGTTTCCCTCCCGGGAACGAGCCCGGTCGCCTGCCCTGTGACGCGACCATCACCCTCGAGGCAAGGGACGGCTCGCCGGTCGGGAACTCCCGGCCTGCACCCAGCTTGTCCTCCATTTCCATTTGGAGGCATTCCATGAACACCCACCCCCGTCGGCTCGGCCGACGACTGCTCGGCGCTGTCGCCGGCTTCGCACTGCTCACCGCCGCCTGCGGCTCCGACGACCCGTCGAGTTCCGACGTCATCGATGCCCCCTCGGACGAGTCGACCGATGCTCCCGTCGCCACGACGGGCGACACCAGCGCCACCGACGACACCGACGACGACGTCGACCAGCGGGTCGTGTCGCTCAGCCCGACGCACACCGAGATGATGTTCGCGATCGGAGCGGGCGACCAGCTCGTGGCGGTCGACCAGTTCTCCGATCACCCGGCCGCGGCCCGAGCGCTGCCGAACGAGCTGTCGGCGTTCGACAACAACGTCGAAGCGATCGCTGCCTACGAACCTGATCTCGTGCTGATCGGCGGCGACTTCAACGGGCTCGGCCCCCAGCTCGACGAACTCGGGATCGCATGGTGGGACGGTCCCGCCGCGACCACGATCGACGACACCTATCGCCAGATCGAGGAGCTCGGAGCGGCCACCGGTCGAGAGGCCGAGGCAGACACGCTCGTTGCATCCATGCAGACGCAGATCGACGAGATCGTCGCGGCGACACCGACCCCGGCCGAACCGCTGACGATCTTCCACGAACTCGACAACACGCTGTTCTCGCTGGATTCGACCACACTGTTCGGCGAGCTCTACGGCCTGCTGGGCCTCCAGAACATCGCGGACACCGCCGAGGGCAACTCGGGTGGGTACCCGCAGCTGAGCGCCGAGTTCGTCGTGTCGGCTGATCCCGACTTCATCTTCCTCGCCGACACCAAGTGCTGCGGTCAGTCGCTGGAGACAGTCGCCGCCCGCGACGGCTGGGCAGACATGGCGGCGGTGCAGACGGGCAACGTGATCGAACTCGACGACGACGTCGCCTCCCGGTGGGGTCCACGAGTGGTGGAGTTCCTCGCCGCGGTGTCCGATGCCGTGATCGCAGCGAGCTGATCGGCAGCCGTGGCAGTTGCCAGCGTCGGGGGGGAGGTGGCGGGTGTCGATTCGGCGCGCCCTATCGCGCTCGCCGCCGTCCGTCGCGGCAACCTGCGGTGGTATCTCGGTGCCGGGGCGGTGCTCCTGGTGTCGATCGTGATCGGCGCGTCGATCGGGCCCGCAGGCCCGGCGTCGTGGCGGGTTCCGCTCGCCTTGATCGATCACCTGCCGCTGATCTCGGTCGACTCCGGTGTGACCACCGCCGAGTGGAACATCGTGTGGCGCATCCGCATGCCGCGCGTGATCCTGGCGGCGCTCGTCGGCGGGATGCTGTCGGTGGCCGGTGCCAGCTACCAGGGCGTGTTCCGCAACCCGTTGGTCGACCCGTACCTGCTCGGCGCCGCGGCTGGTGCCGGGCTCGGCGCAACGATCGCACTGACCGTCGGGCGAGGTGTCACGGCGTCGTGGCCGGTCGATCCGGTGGTGGCGGCAGCGTTCCTCGCGTCGATCGTCACGGTGGCGGTCACGTACGTGGTGGGGGCGTCGTTCAGCGGGTCCGGCGGAGGCGCTCGTTCCGGGGTGACCCTGGTGTTGGCGGGCGTTGCGGTCGTGTCCTTCGTGACCGCCGTGCAGACCTTCATCCTGCAGCGCAATCAGGACGTGGTGCGTGAGGTGTTCCAGTGGATTCTCGGCCGGCTGTCGGGGGCCACGTGGGCCGACGTCCGCTTGATCGTGCCGTACGTGACACTGAGCGCGGTCGTGCTGATGCTGCACCGTCGGCACCTCGACGTGTTCCGCGTCGGCGACGAGGAAGCGGCGTCGCTCGGGGTGTCGGTCGGTCGAACGCGCCTCGTGATCGTGGTCGCCGCCACGTTGGGAACTGCCGCGGTGGTCTCGGTCAGCGGCCTCATCGGCTTCGTCGGCCTGGTCGTGCCGCACGCCATCCGCCTGATGGCGGGCGCCGGCCATCGGCGTCTGATCCCGCTGTCGATGTTGCTGGGTGCGACGTTCCTCATCCTCGCCGACGTCCCCGGTCGGATGCTCTCGAGCCCTGCCGAGACACCGATCGGGGTGGTGACCGCATTCATCGGTGCACCGTTCTTCATCTTCCTGCTGCGGACGCGGAGGATGACGTGAGCGCCCTGGAGTTCGACGCCGTCAGCGTCAGCTACTCCAAGCGACGGGTCGTCGACTCGTTCAGCGATCGGGTCGAGTCGGGGGAGTGGCTCGGCATCATCGGCCCCAACGGTGCGGGCAAGTCGTCGTTGCTGCGTGCGGCTGCCGGGCTGGTCGGCTTCGAGGGTGAGGTGCGGGTCGGCGGAGCGGCGTTGTCGCCGATGGCCGCCGCAACCCGTGCCCGGCAGGTGGCGTATGTGGCGCAGGATCCGCTGATCCCCGACGACATGAGCGTGTTCGACTACGTGCTGCTCGGCCGGACGCCCTACGTCGGCTACTTCGGCACCGAGTCGGTCGACGACCGTACGGCGGTGGTCCAGGTGCTCGACCGGTTGCGCCTCGGCGACTTCGCCACCCGCATGCTCGGCTCGATGAGCGGCGGTGAGCGTCAACGTGCCGTGCTCGCCCGAGCACTGGCGCAGGAAGCGCCAGTGTTGCTGCTCGACGAGCCGACCTCGGCGCTCGACATCGGCCACCAGCAGCAGGCGCTCGAGTTGGTGACCGAACTGCGTCAGCACAGCGGACTGACGGTGGTGTCGGCGATGCACGACCTCACGCTCGCCGGCACCTACACCGATCGGTTGGTGTTGCTCGACGAGGGTGCGGTGTCGGCGAGCGGTTCGGCGGCCGACGTGTTGACCGCCGAACGCCTCGGCGAGGTGTTCCACGTGTGCGTCACCGTCGATGTCGACCCTGCCGATGGCGCGGTCATCGTCGTCCCCCGCCGCGGCTTCCCCGTCTGACCCGCGGTCATCCAACCCCGTTTGCGTGGGGTTTTTGGTGGCGCGGGTCATCGGAAATGCAACACAAACGGGGGGGAAGGCCGCGCTCAGACGTTTGTGTGGGGTTTTTGGTGGCGCGGGTCACCGGAAATGCAACACAAACGGGGGGGGAACGCGTGGGTTTACGCTGGAGGGATGAGTTCTGCGACGAGCGATTCGCCGTATCCGACGTTCCCGGGGGTCGAGCCGTTCGACGAGATGCGAACACCCGACGCCGAGCAGGCGCACCGCAAACGGATGTGTGCGCTGGGCTATCGCATCTTCGGCGCGATGCGGTGGGGTCAACTCGGTGACGGCCACGTCTCGGCCCGGGACCCGATCCTCACCGACCACTTCTGGCTGCTCGACTGGGGTGTCCCGTTCATCGACGCAACCGTGGATCAGCTCGTGCTCGTCGGTCCCGACGGTCAGGTCACCGACACCGACGGGAATCCGACCGGCGCGATCAACACCGCCGGCTACAACATCCACGCCCCGATACTGGCCGCCCGCCCCGACGCAGTCAGCGCCGCCCACACGCACACGTCGTTCGGCACACCGTGGTCGGCGAACGTCCAGCCGTTCCGCGCTCTCAGCCAGGAGTCGTGTGCGTTCGTGTTCGACCAGGCGATGTTCGACGACCAAGAGGTCGAGGTGCTCTCGTACGACGGCGGCAAGCGGATCGCTGCTGCGCTCGGCGACAGGAAGTTCTGCATTCTTCGCAATCATGGATCGCTCACGGTCGGCGGATCCGTCGAGGAAGCGGTGGGCTGGTTCGTGATGGCCGAGCGGGTCGCCGAAGTGCACGTCAAGGCACCGAATGGGATCCCGATCTCCGACGAAGCGGCAGCGATCGCTGCCGAGACGCTCGCCCCCGCCCCGACTGGTTGGCGCATGTTCCAATGGCTCTGCCGCAGCGTGGTCCCCGACCCGAGCGTGGTCGATTGACCCGCCCCGAACGCGCCGCACCGGTGGTGCTTCCCGCTCGCCCCGATCGTGACGGATCAGCCCAGGACGACGACGCCGATCACGCCGACGAGCACCAGCGCGCTGGCTGCGTACTCGGCACGGGTGTGACGTTCGTGGAGCACCCAGGCCGAGATCGCGAACGCGATCACCAGCTCGACCTGGCCGAGCGTGCGGACCTTCGCGGCGTTGGTCATCGTCACCGCAACGGCCCAACCAGCGGATCCACAGAGGCTGAGGATCCCGACCGGCAGCGCGGCGCGCCACGCCACGCCGACTCGGACCAACTGTTGACGGTCACGGACCAACAGCCAGAGCGCGTTCAGCACGGTCTGGATGCCGAGCATCACGGTCAGGGCCAGCAGCGCGTGGTCCCAGGTCGCGCCCCCTTCCAGGGACGTCGAGGCGCCACGGATGCCGACGGCAGCGATCGCGAAACATCCGCCTGCAACGACCCCCATGAGGGCGGCCGGGTCGCCGGCTCGCCCGAGGATGTCGCGCAGCCGGTTCGGGGCAGCGAGCCATGCCACGCCCGCCATGCAGACGACGGCGGCCAACCATCCCAGCGGCTCCAGCGGCTCGCCGAGCGCCACCGCCGACACGAGCGCCACCTGGATCACCTCGGTCTTCGCGTAGACGGTTCCGATCGCGAAGTCGCGCAGGTCGAA